>AQUH01000008.1 GCA_000371745.1 alpha proteobacterium SCGC AAA280-B11 | reverse complement strand
GTTTGATAAGAATAAGCAACCGTTAAAAGAAATAAAATAAATCCTAGCCATAAAAAAATTACTGATTTTTTCATGCCACTCTTCTCTCAAATTTAGATAACGATTTTTCTTCAATTGGATAATTAATAATAGCGCCAAATACTCCGAGTGCTATCGAGATATACCAAACAATATTGTAAGAGCCTGTAAGATCATAAACTTTTCCCCCAATCCATCCTCCTAAAAATGCACCAACTTGATGAAATAAAAATGCTATTCCATAAAGCATACTCATGTTCTTAACACCGAATACAGTAATAATAGTTCCTTGAGTTGGTGGAATAGTTGAAAGCCATAACAATCCAATTAAAGACGCAAACAAATAGGCTGTTAAATTAGTAATAGGAAATAATATAAAAATTAAAATTATAACTGCACGTGAGCCATAAATAAAACTTAAGATTAGAGGCTTTCTAATTTTAGATCCAAAAACACCGGTAGAATAAGTTCCTATAATATTAAATAAGCCAATTAGAGCTAATACAATTGTGCCCGTTTGCGGTGATAATCCTTTATCAATTAAAAATGAAGGAACGTGTGTCATAATAAAAAGAAGATGAAACCCACAAACAAAAAAACCAAAACATAAAAACCAAAAGCCTTTATTGTAAAAAGCTTCTGTTAACACTTCTTTTAAAGATAAATCTTGAGCCTCGATATGTTCGATTGGTTTTTCAAACATCGAAATAGATAAAAAAACCATTACAAGTGAAAATGCAGATAAAATTATAAAAGCTAAAGTGGCTCCAAAGTTTTGTAACAAAATTAGTGAAACAGGTAGCATTATAAATTGACCTAAAGATGCGCATGCCATAGCAATTCCAATTGAAACGCTTCTTTTTTCAGGAGGAACGGATCTGCTGATTGCTCCAAAAATTGGAAATGTAACTCCTGAAATTCCAACACCTAATATTCCGCAAGCAATTACAAATCCTGTCTTCGTTGAGATAATGCCCATAAGCAACAATCCTAATGAATAAAGAATTGCTCCAATTAAAACTGCATAACCAGCACCCATACGATCTGAAACTCTACCTGCAAAAGGTTGCCAAATTCCCCACATTAAATTTTGAAAAGCAAGTCCCATTGCAAAAACTTCCCTGCCCCAATTATTGTTTTTGCTTATTGGAATTAAAAAAATTCCAAAGGAATGTCTAATGCCAAACGCAAGTGCGAGCACAATTGAACCTGCTATTAATATAAATAAAGGTTTTCTAAAACTTGCTAGAATCATCTACTTATTTAGGAATTGGAATTGGATTCCATCCCCAAATTAACATAATGGCCGCAAAACCAATAATATAAGCTAAAGTCACGTGCCAACCTTCTTTAACCCAACGACCAACAGATTTAGCCTCTGGAAATAAATTCGCAACCGCAACACCTGCTGACGACCCAAACCAAATCATAGATCCGCCATATCCAACGGCATAAGCAAGGACTCCCCAATCATAATTATCTTGTTTAATTCCAAGTGCAGTTAATGGAATGTTATCAAACGCTGAAGATAAAAATCCAAGTCCAAATGTTGAATACCAAGACGCAGGTGGAAGTTTTTCAACTGGCATCATTGAAGCTGTAAGAACAAGAGCAAGTAAAAATATACTTCCTTTAAATGCACCTGGTATTAGTGACCAATCTGGTTTCCTAAGTGGAACTAAAATGAATAAAGCAATCCAAACGGAAACTCCTATGAATGGAAAGTAATCAGCTAAATAATTAAATTTTATATTTACAACAACATTAGTAATGATTGCAGTAATCAGAATAAAAAAAACTATAAAAATTCTTCCCCAATCAATATTATTTTTAGATTTATCACTTCTTATAATGGGCTGGTACGAATGTTGCTGTTTTGCAGCAAAATATCCTGACACGAACAGAGCAACAAAAGCTGCGATATAGCCATGCAACACTTCAATTGGGGGAACGCCGGCTAACCACATCATAGTAGTTGTTGTGTCTCCTACAACACTTCCAGATCCTCCAGCATTAGATGCCGCAACAATTGCAGCAAGATAACCAATATGTACTTTTTTCTTAAAAAGTCTCGATGCAATAGTTGCGCCAATTATTGCAGCTGCAATATTATCTAAAAATGAAGATATAAAAAAAACAAATGCTAATAGTACGAATGCACCTTTCCAACCATTAGGCAAAATAACAGAAATTGTATCTGTTACATTGCTTCTTTCAAAGTGATTAGAGAGCAATGCAAATCCTACGAGTAAGCAGAGTAAGTTGGTTATAATAACCCATTCGTGAACTAAGTGGTCAGCAAATCCATTAATGCCAGTTCCTGTTTTAAATTCTGCATAACCAATCTTATATAAACTAACAATAGCAAGACCTATAAGAGCAGTTTTTAAAACATGATTATGAAATAATGCTACAAATAATAAAATAAGAGCGAAAAAATAGAACTCTATAGGAATCCCTAAAAACATATAAATTTAGATTACCATTAAAAATATTTAGTGGAACAATATGTTTATGTTTTTTTTCTAGAATTTAATAAGGATTTCAAAGTAAAATAAAATACAACCCCTGCAAAACTGAAAAATTAAGTTTGTAAACACAGCAAGTATTAAATTAAAAAAACAAATTTATTATGACTTTAAAGATAAATCTTGTTAATGAACTTAATAGATAAAATTCTCGTGATTAATATTAAAGAAAGTAAAATTAGTTTTGAAAAAGCAGTCATAATATTTTTAATATTTGCTTTTTCATATTTTACCTCTGCCCTTATCAGAGCAATTACAGCTACATTATCTCCTACGCTAACAATTGAATTTGAGCTTCAAGCTCGTGACTTAGGACTATTAGGAGGAGGATATTTTTTAGGTTTTGCGGCAATGCAATTACCCGCTGGCTATTGGCTAGACAAATACGGTCCAAAAAAAGTAGTTATGATTTTACTCAGTATAGCGGTCTTAAGTTGTTTTGCTTTTTCAATTTCAAATTCATTTATTAAGTTAATTATTTCAAGAACTTTCATTGGCGTTGGAGTTGCGGCCTGCCTGATGGGCCCTCTAACAGGTTATAGAAAATGGTTTCCAGCTGAATTTCAGCAAAGACTTAATTCTTGGATGTTAATGTTTGCATCTTTTGGAATGCTTGTATCAACAGTTCCAGTTCAATTTCTTTTGCCCATAATAGGATGGAGGTGGATATTTTTTGGATTGGCAATAATATTTCTTTTATTAATTCTTTTAATATTTTTAAACGTTCCGGAATGGAAAAATGACAATTCTACAAAAACAGATCAGCCTAATTCACTTATAGCCAATTATTCCATTATATTTAGGGATAACTATTTTAAAAAGTTAGCTCCTATTGCATTTTTTAATTACGGTGGGTTTGTAGCAATTCAAACATTGTGGGCTGGACCATGGTTAAAAAAAATGTGTGGTTATGATCCGGCACAGGCAGCCAATGGTTTATTTTGGATGAATATTTCAATGATGATTGGTTTTTTAGGATTAGGATTGGTCGTTCCTATTCTTTACAAAAAAGGATTCTCTATTGATAAAGTTATCTCTTACTCCTTGCCGTTTAGTTTTATTGCACTATTGAATTTAATTTTGTCAGGAACAAATTCAGGGGCACTTTATGTAACTTTATTTTTAGTTTTTAGTATAAGTTCTACTCTTGGTCAGCCTGCTATTGGCATGCATTTTTCAAAAGAAATCGCCGGCAAAGCTCTTTCAGCTTTTAATCTATTAATATTTACTGGAGCTTTTGTAACTCAATGGGGGATTGGATTAATTATTGATCTAGTTAAAAGTTTTGGTTATTCGGAAATAATTGCTTTTCAAACTTCATTTGCTGTTTTATTGTGTTGCTGTATTGGATCTTATATATTTTTTTTAAGAAAAAATAATTAAGTATAAAATTTATTTATGGAACATTTATTAGACAACTTTGTTTTTTTTCAAGACAAAATATTTCTTCGTGGTTATGCCTTTGGTGTTATTCATGCTGGTCTTATTGTAATAGGTTATTATACGGGTTGGAGTATTAATCGTTTATTAAAAATTGCTTCAAATGGTTACATTGCGGGAATCTTTGGTGCAATTTTTGCTCATGTGATTGCTGATCTTGTAGCTTCATTAATAGATCCAGATATTAGACCTGCAACACTTGGAATATTTTTGGGTGGATTAACTCCTTTGATATTAATACCAATATTTGAAAAATTTGTTACTAAGAGCAAACATCACATAGTTGTTGGGGATCATGAAGATATTAAAAAAGACCTCAAGGACGATCACAATCACTAAGTCTTAACTAAATTTTAAATTATTTTTAAAGGGAGAGTTTTAAAGTGCTAACCAGAAGTTAGCACTTTAAAAAGAATGCTTACTTCTTAGGAGCTTCTTTAGCGTCCTTTTTAGGAGCTTCTTTAGCAGCACCAGCTTTTAAGCCAGCAACTTTGAAAGCTTCGTTGATTGATTTAACACAATCAGCTTCTTTCTTAGCAGCAGCAGCATCGCCAGCAGCTTTACGTAAACCTGTTACTTTATCAGTAGCAGCTTTATCTAATTTCGCAGTTTTTACTTTTGCATCGAAATCTTTTGTTAAGTCAGCGCATGTAGGAGCAGCTGCATTTGCAAAAGATGCGAATAAAAACGTGCTAAGTACTATAGCTAGTATTTTTTTCATGTTTTATACTTAAGTTAAGTTAATTAGTCGGGCAAACTATAAAATTTAGATGATGAAGTAAATAATTTTTGAACCAAAAAAAGCCTCAATTTCTGAAATCGCAAATACCCTAAGGCCTTAATTTAGTGGCTAAAAATATTACTTTTTTGATCTAATACTTGCCTGTGCCGCAGCTAATCTTGCGATAGGAACCCTGTAGGGTGAACAGGAAACATAGTTGAGACCAGCTTTGTGACAGAACTCTACAGAATCGGGATCACCACCGTGCTCTCCGCAAATTCCAAGTTTCAGATTTTTTTTAGTTTCTAATCCTCGAGCACAAGCAATTTTAATAAGCTCACCTACTCCTTCTTGATCAATACTTACGAATGGATCAATTTTAAATATTTTATTTTCAACATAATCGTCTAAGAATTTTCCAGAATCATCCCTTGAAATTCCAAGTGTGGTTTGTGTTAAATCGTTAGTTCCAAAACTAAAAAAGTCTGCATGTTTTGCAATATTTTTTGCACTAAGGGCTGCTCTTGGAAGTTCGATCATTGTTCCAACTAAATAATCTACTTTAAAGTTATTCTTCTTTTGAACTTCTTGCGCAATTCTATCAACTAATCCTTTTAAAATTTCTATTTCTCGCTCCGTTGCAACAAGAGGAATCATAATCTCAGGCAAAACTGCTTCTACTTTATTTTTTTGTAATTCATATAACGCTTCAAAGATTGCTCGGCATTGCATTTCATAAATTTCTGGAAAAGAAATCGCAAGACGACAACCTCTATGACCTAACATAGGATTTTCTTCATGCAGGTAATTAATTCTATTTTTAATTTCGCTTGAATGAATTTTTAAAGACTTTGCAACAATATCAATTTCTTTTTCAGTTTTTGGTAAAAATTCATGTAATGGTGGATCTAACAATCTAACAGTAACTGGAAGGCCTTTCATGATTGTAAAAAATTTCTACAAAGTCTTTTCTTTGAAACGGTAAAATTTTATCTAAAGCTTTTAGACGATCTTCTTTAGTTTTTGAAAGGATCATTTGTCTTACATATAAAATTCTTTCTTCATCAAAAAACATATGCTCTGTTCTGCATAAACCAATTCCTTCTGCTCCAAATCCTCTAGCAGTTTTAGAATCTAGCGGTGTTTCTGCGTTTGCTCTAATTTTTAATGTTCTTGTCTCATCGGCCCATCTCATAATTTCAGAAAAATCACCTGAAATGTCAGGATTAATTGTTTTAACCTCGCCAAACATAACTTCACCTGTTGAACCATCGATGGTTATAATATCACCTTCTTTAACTTCAATATTTTCTACTTTAAAAAGTTTAGCCACATAATCAATTTTAATATTCCCGGCGCCAGAAACACACGGTCTTCCCATTCCTCGTGCAACAACCGCAGCATGACTTGTCATTCCCCCTCTACAAGTTAAAATACCAACAGCGGCATTCATTCCATGAATATCCTCCGGTGAAGTTTCAACTCGAACTAAAATAGTATTTTGATTATTTGCTTTTAATTGTTCGGCATCATCAGCATTAAATGTAACTTTACCAGTTGCGGCCCCAGGTGATGCTGGAAGGCCTTTCGCAATCACATTTTTTGGGGCTTTTGGATCTAACGTTGGATGAAGAAGTGTATCTAACATCTTTGGATCAATTCTAAGCAACCCTTCATCTCTATTAATAAGTTTTTCTTTTACCATATCCACTGCAATTTTAATGGATGCTTTTGCAGTTCTTTTTCCAGATCTTGTTTGCAACATCCAAAGTTTTTTATTTTCGATAGTAAATTCGATATCTTGCATATCACGGTAATGATTTTCTAATTTTTTATAAATTTGAGAGAAGAGTGGCATGAAAAAATCAGTAATTTTTTTATGGCTAGGATTTATTTTATTTCTTTTAACGGTTGCTTATTCTTATCAAACAAAAGGAATGGAGCTTTATTTTTTAATATCTAAACTTTGTCAGTAATTAATTTTTTTTCAAGACTCTTTAATTGTTTTTTTAATTTTGGTGATAATTTTGAAAACCAAAACTTTTCTTTCCCTGATTCTGGAAGAATTTCTCCATATTCTATCATTTGATTTGGTATTAAGTCGACAATGTAAATCCATATTTGAGATTTATCCAATTTAGATACTTTAATTAAAGTATTTCTTAAGTTTGTAATAAGTTTTTCTTTAATACTAATTGATCTTCCAGATCTTATTTGGCCATGTAAAAATATTTGAGGTTTAGTAGTTTGAACGCCTCCCATAAAATGACTTTTTTTTTCAATTTTATTGAAGATGACTTGAGCAAAATAAGTGTTCGCTGCTGTAATTTTTTTGTGAGTCTTAGTAATAGCTTTAGCAATATTACTCTTTTTCTCTGAATTTAATTTTATATTTGAGTAACTTAGAGTGTAGGTGGGCATTTATTATTTTTTATTTTCAACCCAAGACAAGAATATAAAAAAAAGTACAGTGGCAGCTATTCCAACGATAAATAAAACTAAACCTGTTATTAGGGTCATAGTTAATTTTTTGGAATTAACATGTCTATAAAGCCAGAGATGTTTTTTGAAATATACTCTCCAAACTCTTCAATTATAGAAAAATAATTTGTGCTATCAGGGTACTGAATAAGAATTAAATCTTTGAATTGAAAACTTGCAAATACTCCAATGACTAAAATAATTAAGACGGTAAAAAAAATTTTACTAAAATCTATCTTAGTCTTCTGTTTATATTTTATAGGAACATTTTTAGTGCTTGCTTGTTTTTTAGAAGATTCTTTTGAAACATTTTCATCATCTTCTTTAATATAATTATCTTTTAAAGTTTTAAATTCTTCTAAAGTCGGAGGTTCTTGAAACCACTGTTTGTCACAAACACCGCACTGAACCAACCTTCCGTCTTTGCTAATATCTTCAGCTCTTACAATAAATTTATATTTTTTACATTCGCAGCTTATAATCATTTTAATATTAGAGGATTGTTAGTTGTGAAAAATTTTTTTAATAATAGAACGTCTTGATTTTTTAAAACGTTTTTTAATAGTAGGGCTGTTTCATTTATTTTTTCTACTACCTTTTTAGAATGCATTTTGTTAACAGCTAATAAAATTTCATTCATTTCTTTTACTGTTTCGCCTTGAGTTGCCTTTGTCGCATTTGATCTAAGAAGGTTATCAACTGCACCTAAGATTTCATTTATTGAGTAATTATTGTTCTTCATGAAATATTTTAATTATCATATTTTTGAAAAATTTCCTTAAAAAATAAAGTATTTTAAGACTTGCTTAATGCTTTTATTGTCTGTTTAATCGGTTTTTTTAAATTTATATGCCATCAGTTATTTTAAGAGATACAAAGCTACAGGGAAATCTTACCCAAAAAGATAGCATTACTATTGATGGGTTATTATTAGGCGATATTAAATCTCAAGAAATTATAATTAGCGAAAACGGAAATATTACAGGGAATTTAACCGCAGAACTTAATATTGAAGTTGGAGGACAAGTTAATGGAGATATTTCTTCCGATAGGATTCATATAAATAAAACTGCTAGAATTAAGGGTAAATTATTTCACAGATCTCTAGTTGTTGATGAGGGCGCTCAACTAGAAATTGCATCCACAACCAAAAAAAAACTAAACAATAAGAGCAACAATGTTCTTTAAGAAGTATAAAAAAAATCAAGACCAAGTAGACGGCTTTTCTCATCTTGGTGAGAGTTCTCGTTTTGAAGGAGAAATAGATTGCAAAGGCGAAATGGAAATAGCTGGAAAAGTTAACGGCAATATAAAAGCAAAAAAATTAAGAATATTAGAAAGCGGAACTGTTAGAGGAACAGTTTATGCAGAGGATGTAGAAGTTTTAGGTTACATCTCCGGTAACATTGAATCTCAGAATATTCATTTAGGAGAAAAAGCAATTGTTAAAGGAGATTTAAATTTTGAAAATAATTTAAGTGTTTTAGCAGGAGCTGATATTTTAGGACGGATACAGAAAATTAAAAAAGATAAGTTAAAAAAAGTAGATACTGATAAAGTTAAGTATTTAGACCATACTAAAGCAGCCTCTTAGCCATTTTTTTGAAACAAAGCCAAATTATCCTTCAATAAAGCTTTAAATAAAGCTGTTAACTGATAAAGGTTACGTCTTATTAAATAATTTTATTAGATTTTATCCACCTTCCCCAATTACATGACTAATTTTGAAGGCTTTAGCCTCTCTCAACATTTAAAAAATTCATTGGTGCGAATGAACTTTACAATTCCAACACCTATTCAAATAAAATCTATACCACTTGCTTTAGAAGGAAAAGATATTTTAGGTTCAGCTCAGACTGGAACTGGAAAAACAGCAGCTTTTAGTATTCCTTTAATTGAATTGTTAAGCAGATCAAAACAAGGTTCAGCTTTGATATTAACCCCAACACGAGAACTTGCAAATCAGGTCATGGAAGTGATTATTCAGTTGCTTGGAAAAAATAATTCAATCAAAGCAGCTTGTTTAATTGGAGGAGAGTCTATGCATAAACAATTAGGGCAGCTTAGATCGCATCCAAGAATAATTGTAGGGACGCCAGGAAGAATAAATGATCACTTAGATAGAAAATCACTAAAATTAAATGATACAGGCTTATTAGTTTTAGACGAAACAGATCGTATGCTTGATATGGGCTTTGGAATTCAAATTGATAGAATAGTAAAATTCTTGCCAGCTAAAAGACAAACATTAATGTTTTCAGCAACATTACCAGAAGAAATTGTTAGATTGTCAGCAAAATATTTAAGAAATCCTGAAAGAGTTTCTACAGGTGCAACAAATGTTCCGTCAATAAATATTAAACAAGAAGTTATTCATTTGCAGCAAGAGCAAAAATACAATGAATTAATTAAGCAATTACAAGAAAGAGCAGGTTCAGTTTTAGTTTTTGTAAAAACTAAGCATAATTCAAAAAATCTAGCAGCAAAGCTTTGCAAGGAGCGTTTTAAAGCAGATGCTTTGCATGGAAATTTAAGACAAAGCAAAAGAAATACAGTCATGAGCGCTTTTAGAAATAAGAAATTTACTATTTTGGTTGCAACCGATATTGCCGCTCGAGGTCTTGATGTTCCTCATATTGAGCACGTTATTAATTATGATCTTCCACAAGTTGCAGAAGATTATATTCATCGTATGGGCAGAACTGCAAGAGCAGGGGCTGTAGGTTCATCTTTATCTTTTGTGACAAATAGTGACAGAGAGAAATGGAATGCAATTGAAAGATTGTTAGACCCTAATAAAAAGAAAGAAAATTTTTCTAAAGGAAGACCGGGTGGTGGATTTCAGAGAGATTATAAAAATAAAAAAAGAAGTGGAGGTGGATTTAAATCTAAATTCAGAGGCGGAAGATCTTCAGAAAAATTTGGAAGAAATAAATTTTCAGACAATTTTAAATCCCACAAGCCAGAGGGTTTTAAAGAGCAAAGATCATCTAGCTTTAAAGAGCATAAATCACCAGATTTTAAAGAACATAAGTCATCAGGTTTTAAAGATCGCAAACCAGCAGAAGGCTTTAAAAGTGGTGGATTTGACAAAGATTACAGAAGAAAAAGTGACAGAGAAAAGCCAAGATTTTTTGGTAAAAAATCAAAAGGTTTTAAAGATAGAAACTTTAATGCTGGAGACAGAAAAAAAAATAAGAATAGAGAATCTTTTAATTAAAAAGAGTAATTAGATGTTTTTTTTTAAAAAAAAAATTAAATTTTACTATTTCATATTTTTCCTCTCTCTTTTTATTACTTTTGTTTATAATTTAAAATTTTTAAAAATCCTTTATGTCAATATTGGATTTTCGAATTTTTCTTCAATCTATTTTTTCTTTGCGATTATTATTGCAATTATTTCAACTGTCTCAATTTTATTATTAATTTTTGGACAAAAATATACTCTTAAACCATTAGCTATTTTTTTAATTATACTCTCGTCTATTTTAAGTTTTTACAATCAGCAATTTGGAGTGACTGTTGATGAACAAATGATCATTAACACTCTTCAAACTGACATTAAAGAAGCGATGGATTTGATGTCTGTTGGATTTTTTACTCATGTTTTACTTTTGGGGATCATTCCAAGTTTTATTATTTATTTTATTCAGATTGAATATGGTTCTTTAAAAAAAGATTTATTAATAAGAGGATCTTTATTTTTAGGGATCATTGCCGTTATAGCCACTTTAACTTTTATTAATTTTAAGCAAGTCAGTTTTATTGTAAGAGAAAATAATACTCTTAATCAGCATATTACTCCTTTATACACTTTAAATTCAGCTTATCGTTTAACTAAAAGTTCTTTGGTAAGCCAAGGCAAGTTTGTTAAATTAGGTGAGGATGCGAAATTATTAAAATCTGAAAAGAAGACTATTGGAATAATGGTTGTGGGTGAAACTGCAAGAGCAGATAGATTTTCATTAAACGGATATCAAAAAGAAACAAATCCTTATCTTAAAAATAAAAGCGTTATCAGCTTTAAGAACACATTGTCTTGTGGAACTGCAACCGCTTATTCAGTTCCTTGTATGTTTTATTTAAATGGAGAAAAGAATTTTACTCAAGCAAAAGCTAAGAACGAAAGCAACGTTTTAGACGTTCTATCGTTTGCTGGAGTTAAAACTGTTTGGGTAAATAATAATTCAAGCTGCAAGAATGTATGCACTAGAATTGAATCTATTGATCTTATTAAAGGTAATCAAGGCGAAGATAAAAACAATAACTATGATGAAATATTATTAGATACTACAAATAAAATTCTAAAAGATAATAAAAGCAATTTATTAATCGTTCTTCATACAATGGGTTCACATGGACCAAGATATTATAAAAGATATCCAGAAAAGTTTGCCAAATTTAAACCATACTGCAACAACGACACACCTCAAAACTGCAGTAAAGACGACCTAAATAATGCTTTCGATAATACGATTGTTTATACAGATTACGTGCTTTCAAGATTGATAGAAATTCTTAAAGATAAAAAAGATTATAATACATTTCTTCTTTATGCCTCTGATCACGGGGAGTCTTTAGGAGAGAACGGTATTTATTTGCACGGTCTTCCAAAAACTATTGCACCAAAAGAACAAAGAAACTTTGCTATGATTTTATGGCTATCAGACAAAATTGTTAAAAATAAAAATATTAATCTTGCAAAAACTAAAAGTTTGACCAACAAACAAGTAACACACGACTATATTCCTCATACTTTATTAAATTTTTTTGGAGTTCAAAGTATTGTTAGTAAAAAAGATTTTAGTTTGATCAATTAATGGAACCGTACGTAATATATATTGGTTTTTTTTCTGGTTTTTGCACAACAATTGCTTTTGTTCCTCAGGCTTATAAAGTTTGGAAAACTAAAAGTACCAAAGATATTTCTTTATTAATGTTCGTGGTATTTACGACCGGAATTGTAGGTTGGTTAATTTATGGAATATTATCAGATAATTTACCGATAATAATTGCAAATATTATTACATTTTTTTTAGCATTATTAATTCTGATTGCTAAAATTAAATTTGATTAGAAATTTAACGAAATATCTAAATTTTGAGGACTGTGTGTTAGTCTTCCAATGGAAATTCTGTTAACGCCAGTTTTAGCATAGTCGATAATATTTTTTTCATTGATATTACCCGAAGCTTCAGTTTCGTATTTATTCCCAACAAGTGCCAAAGCTTTTTTAATTTCATCTGGTTTCATGTTATCTAATAATAATCTATTAAAATTAAGCATTTGAATTAACTCCAATTGACTTATGGTATCCACTTCAACTGTTATAATTTTTCCGTTTCTATTTAATCTTAAAGCGTTCTGAACAAGATCAAATATATTTTGAGAGGCTGATATATGATTATCTTTAATAAAAATTTCATCAAATAAATTTAATCTGTTATTAGTTCCGCCTCCTAAAGTGACAGCATATTTTTGAATCACCCTTAAAGTAGGTAGAGTTTTTCTGGTACAACAAATCTTAGTCTTATATTCTTTTACTAAATTAACATAGTAGTTGGTTTTTGTTGCAATTCCTGAAATTAAACCTAAAAAATTAATCGCAGTTCTTTCTGATTTTAAAATAGAGCCTGTCAGACCTTTAATTTCTGCAATAATATCATTTTTTTTTATATGAGCTCCTTCTTGAAGTTTTCTTTTAAATTTTGTTTTTTTATCGATTTGTTTAAAAGACTCTTCTGCAAAATCTAATCCACCAATAATTCCATCTTCATTTGCAACAATTTTGGCCGAGGTAATTGAATTTTTATTAACTAAAAGATCAGTCGTAATATCTTTCTGAGCTTGATCCTCAAATAGTGCTGCGCCCACAATACTCTTAATATAACCGCTAGTAATAAGTTTTGATTTTGACATGTATTTAAGCGACTTTTTCTATGTATTCTTTTTTATTTAGGAATTCTAACATTTCTTTTAGCGTAGTTTGTCTTCTAAATAAAAATTTATTATCTGATTTTGGATAATCACTTCTAAAGTGAGCTCCTCTACTTTCTTTTCTTAAGTACGCTGAATAAGTTATTAATCTTGATACTAAAATCATATCCTTAAGTTTAGCAGATAAATCCTTTGCTTCTCTTTCTATTCTATCAATTTCAATAAATGCTTTTTTAAGTTTTTGTTCATTTCTATAAACACCTACTAAATCACTCATAATATTTCTTAGCTGCCAAATATATTTTTTTGCTCTAATTCGAGATGATGTTTTTTCTTTTGGTAAATACTTTTGAAAATTAATTTTTTTATCTTCAGTATTATTAAGTACTTCTGAATTAATAGAGTTCGCTATTCTTTTTCCAAAAACAAAAGCTTCAAGTAAGGAATTAGAAGCAAGTCTATTTGCGCCATGAGCTCCTGTTGAAGACACTTCTCCGCAAGCCCAAAGACCTTTAATGGATGATTTTCCGTTTTCATCAACAAAGATACCGCCCATATGATAATGAGCCGCAGGAGTTACAGGTATTTTTTCTTTAGTAAAATCAATATTAGCTTTTTTTAAAAAATTATAAGCACTTGGAAACATAGTTTGTAATTGCTCATTTGAGAACTTTCTACAATCTAAAAATGTTGAATGGCCAAGATCCTTCAATCTTTGTAGTTCACGAGCAACAATGTCGCGAGGAGCAAGATCGCTGCTTGGGTGCACTAACTTCATAAATTGATTATCATTCTCATCAACTAACTTAGCGCCATCTCCTCTCAGTGCTTCTGTTAACAGTGGCGTCGGATCAAGACCAACATCCATTCCTGTTGGATGGAATTGAACAAATTCCATATCAGAAAGAACCGCACCCGCACGAGCTGCCATAGCAATTCCTTCACCATAAATATCTCTGGGATTTGTTGTGTGTTCGTAAATACTACCAAGACCCCCGGTTGCAAGAACAACATTGGGTGCTTTAAAAAATGTAAAATTATCAACTATATTTTTTCCTACATGACGTCCAATTAAACCAATAACACTATTATTTTCTGTTATAATTTCATCAATGGTTACATCTTCTAGAATTGTAATATTCTCTAATTTTTGAATATTGTTTATTAAAGTTTTTATAATTTCTCTTCCCGAGCTATCACCGTTTACTTTTAATACCCTTCGTTTTGTATGAGCAGCTTCTTGAGACATTAAAAAATTTTTAAGATGATCTTTGTCGAAATTAACGCCTTTTTCTTCTAGAAAATTAATAATAGATGCAGCTTCTTCAGTTATAATTTTAACAATTTTTTCATCGCTTAATCCTGAGCTTGCTTTAATAGTGTCTTCAAAGTGAATTTTCGGACTATCATCTTTACCAACGGCAGCAGCAATTCCTCCTTGCGCCCAAGCACTTGATGAGGCTTCGCCTAATTTTTTTTTAGAAATTAAAGTAACTTTTCTTGGATAAAGACATATTGCAGTCATTAACCCAGAAATTCCTGATCCAACAACAATAACGTCAGTAGTGTGTAAACTTTCCATTAGGCAAGACTAGATTGGCGACCCACTTTAATCATACGCTCAATAGGAAGTCTTGCTTTATCTATAATAGATTTATCAATTAAGACTTCATTTATTTCGTTCATTAAGCAATCGTAGATTTTTGGTAATTGTATTTTTTTCATATGAGGGCATAAATTACACGGCCTAACAAAGTTTGTTCCTGGATTTTCAACTTGGACGTTGTCGCTCATAGAACATTCCGTAACTAAAAATACATTTTTAGGTTTGTTATTTTTTACATATTGAATCATTCCAGAAGTTGATCCGGTAAAATCAGAAGCTTTAATAACATCAGGAGGACATTCAGGATGAGACACAATTACTAAGTCAGGATAACTTTTTCTTAGTTGATTTAATTCTTCAGCTGTAAACTGTTCATGAACCATACATTTTCCATGCCAAGGAATAATTTTAACTTTAGTTTGTGAGGCAACATACTTTGCGAGATAGACATCAGGTAAAAATATAACTTCTTTTACTCCTAAAGATTCGACTACTTTTACACCGTTAGCCGAAGTACAACATACATCTGTTTCAGCTTTAACTTCAGCAGATGTATTTACATAAGTAACTACTGGAACCCCAGGGTATTTTTTCTTTAATTTCCTTACATCTTCTGCAGTAATAGATTCTGCAAGGGAACATCCAGCATTCATATCTGGAATGAGAATTTTTTTATTAGGAGACATTATTTTTGCAGTTTCTGCCATAAAGTGAACGCCAGCCATAATGATAATATCTGCTTCAGTTTTTCCTGCTTCAATTGCCAAAGTTAAGGAGTCGCCAACAATATCAGCAACTCCATGGTAAATTTCTGGAGTTTGATAGTTATGTGCTAAAATAACTGCATTCTTCCTCTTTTTAAGCTCATTAATTTTATAAATATAAGGAGCATATAGGGGCCATTCTAATTCTGGCACTACAGATTTTATTTTTTGGTAAATACTTGCGGTATTTTTTTCAATTTCTTTTGTAAATTCTAACGAAGAACTCATAAATTTTTAATAATTTATTATAGTATAATTATACTTAAATTAGCTAAAACATTAAAATTTTTATCTTTTCAAATGTTTCAAATATTATAATAAGCTAAATATGTCAGGTGCAAGTCACGAAATACAACATAATTCTAATAATAAAAAAATTGCGCTATTAATAGCAGTGTTAGCTCTTTTTCTTGCAATCTCTGAAACTATTAGCAAGTCGTACCAAACAGAAGTTCTGATTCTGCAAATGAAGTCTTCTGATCTTTGGGCTTTTTATCAGTCAAAAAATATTCGCCAATCCAGTATGAAAAATTCTAAAGATATAGTTAATATTATTGGAAAAAATGATGACAAAACTAAAGAAGCTATTCAAAGATGGGATAAGGATATCGTGCGTTATGATTCAGAACCTGCAACGGGAGATGGAAAAGCTGAACTGATGGAAAAAGCAAAACAAGCCGAGCATGAAAGAGATGTTGTTTTAAAAAAGTATCATCGACTTGAAATTGCATCTGGATTATTACAAGTTGCAATAGTTATAGCTTCTGCTTCAGTTGTGACTGGTGTTGCAATATTATTTTGGTGCTCCGGCGGACTTGGAATAATTTCTTTATTCTTTATAACTTTTGGAATTTTTTTTAGTTAATATAAAATTATAACCAATTAGGCAAATTAACTTCTATAGCAGAAGTTTCAGTTTTTAATTCTTTGCTCATTAAAGAGTTTTTATTTTCTTTATTTATTTTAATAATTGCAAAAGGAAATTGACCATCAATTATAATTTTTCCAATTTCTTCGTTGTTCAAAGTAATTTTTTGATCTTCTTTAACTTCACCGGAAATAATTTTTATTGCAAATAATCTTTTATTAACTTTGTTTTTTAGATTCATTCTTGCAGTATTTTCTTGGCCTATATAACAACCTTTTTTTGGATCAATTCCATTTAACTCTTGAAAATTTGCCTCAAGAGAAAATATTTGATTTTGTAATTTATTAATATTTTTAGAAGGAATTCCTAATTTAAAAAGTTTTCCTTCAAATAAATATTTTTCATTAGATGCTTCAATATTTAAATCATTCAAAAAGTCTTTAATTTTAGATTGTTCAATAACTGCTCTTGCTAAAGTATTTTTAACTCTCGGATCTTCAAAAATTAAGTAATTTTTATAGTTAATTAGATTTAAATTATTAAAGTTTAGCTCTTTAAATTTTAAAAAAGGAATATCAATACTAGTTAAATTTGTCTCAACTTTAATTTCGACTTTAGATCTTAATATATAACTATTGAGCTTATTAAATAAATCCTCGGTTAGTTCTTCATTGCATTCAATTAAATAAGATTTTTCTCTTTTTAAAATTATAAATTCAAATAGCAATTTTCCTTGCGGTGTTAATAATGATGCAAATATACAATTATTGTCAGTTACTTTTTTAATGTCATTAGAGATAATATTTTGAAGAAAGTCCGGACTATCAATTCCTGAAACACTGATAAAACCTTTTGAGGTTACATAAGCTTTTTCAGTTTCCATTATTGTACGTTTAGCTACTTTGGTGTATTAAATTTTTAAATGCCCAATATATATGATTTAATTATAAAAAACGGCAATTGTTTTATAAATAAAAATCTCGTCCAAACTGACATTGGAATTAAAGATAATAAGATTATTAAGATAGGTGCAATCAACGAAAGTGGAGACAAAATTCTTGATGCAAAAGGCCTTACAATTATTCCAGGCGCAATAGATACTCAGGTTCATTTTAGAGAACCAGGCAATCCGGATAAAGAAGATTTAGAAAGTGGAAGTAAGGCCGCAATTTTAGGAGGAATAACTGCTATTTTTGAAATGCCAAATACCAATCCAACCACTGATAATTTTGAGAGATTTCAAGAAAAATTAGAGCGAGCAAAAAGTAGAATGTATTGCAATTATGCATTTTATTTTGGAGCAACTGAAAATAATTTTGAACTAATTAAGCAGACTACTAATTTAGAGGGATGCTGTGGGATTAAGATGTTCGTAGGATCATCTACTGGAACATTGCTTGTCACGAAAGATGAGGCAATAGAAGAAGTTATTAGAATAAGTCCAAGAATTGTTTCAATTCATTCAGAGGACAATGATTTGTTACAAAAGAAAAAATCATTAATTGAGAATGGTAATGTAAAGACACATTCTGTCTGGAGAGATTCTGAAGTTGCAATTACTTCTACCAAAAAAGTAGTAGCTTTTGCAAATAAGCATAAGAAAAGAATACATATTTTACACGTGTCTTCTAAAGAAGAAATAGAATTTTTGTCGAAAAATAAGAAATATGCAACGGTTGAAACAACCCCTCAATTTTTAACTTTATTTGCACCAGACTGTTATGAACAACTTGGAACCTTAGCTCAAATGAATCCTCCAATTAGAACAAAAGATCATCAAGACGTTTTATGGAAAGGATTATTAGATGGTACAATTGATGTACTTGGATCAGACCATGCTCCCCATACATTGAAAGAAAAACAAAAGCCATATCCCGAAAGTCCTTCTGGCTTAACAGGAGTTCAAACCATGCTTCCGATTATGTTAGATCATGTAAATAATAAAAAACTTACATTACAAAAACTAGTCGAACTTTTAAGCATTAATCCTTGTAAAATTTTTAATATAAAAAATAGAGGAGAAATCAAAGAAGGCTATTATGCAGATCTAACTATAATTGACATGAATCTAAATTTCAAAATTACTAATGATTGGATCGCAAGTAGATGTGGATGGACACCATTTAATAACAAAATAGTTAAGGGATTTCCAGTTGGAACAGTTGTAAATGGTAAAATTGCCTCTTGGGATAAAAAAATTTTTGATACTAAATTGGGAAAGCCTTTAGAATTTTAAATTAGGTGTCCAAAAAATAGTGAAGTAGAATGTGCGGTAGTGTTACTGAAGCAAGTCCAATAAAGATAATTTTTTGAATTACGTCCTCAAAGATATCAAAATTAGAAAAAACATATAAACTTATAAACAGAGCCAAAGATACAATAATAGTTATAGGCAAACTTCTTAATATAAAAGTTTTTATTCCAGTAAAAATATTAGAGTTTAATTCACTAGCAATGACAAGGATATTTTTAAGTGAATGCATAAAGCAGAAATATAAAGTAAAGGCGACAATTATATTAAACAAATTAAAAATTATTAGAGTTAAAAAAATCTCAAAAATAATAATTGATATATCAGTGTAAGAAATTTTTTTTTTAAAAAGAACAGATAAATAAAATATAAATTGCAATAAAAGATTTGTTGGTAGTAATATATTAACAAGATTATTTGAGATTAAAGTAAATTCCTGTGTAAAAAGGAGTTTATTAAATATTTCATTTGTTTCATTAAATTTAAAATATAGAGACGATAGAATAGTTAGAGATCCTTTTAGAAAAAAAATAAATGAACTAAACTTAGATATTTTAGTTGTATAAATTTCCAAATCTTCCTTGCCAAAATGAAACGAGGAAATAATTAAAAAAGTAATTAAAGAAATCTTAGGATTTAAATACCAGGCAAAAAAAACAATTAAAACTAGGCCTACATAAGTTAAATAAAATAATAATTCAGAGAATCTTATTTTTTTATAAAAAAATATTCTGACTTTTTGACCGTCATAAGCCCCATGCGACATTCCAATTGTAGCAATTAAAAAAAAACAAATCAGATATTTGCTTGTCAAGGATAAGCTAATTAAATTTTGTATAAAATATAAGAAGACGACTAACATTAAGAATAGAAAATTAACTTTAAAAAAATTTTTTTTAAGATTTTTTTTCATAAAGTTATAATTTTAATAATTTTTTTATAAAAATTAACTTAGGCATACTAAAAATTATTTTGCAATCCTCATATAAACTACTATTGTTAGATAAAAAATTAATAATGACTTCTGTTTTATTTTTTTTAAACAAATTAAAAAAAATGTTACGCATTTCACTTCTTTTTTCCAAAAGAACGTTAATAAATATATTGTCTAGAAAATTATATTTAATGTTTAAATTTGATAGATTTATAATTTTATTTTGTAATATATCCGATACTATTTTTTTGACAGATTTTTGAATATTTAAAAAAGTGTAACCAGTGCTTTTTCTAGTTAAATTGGCAGAAGTTCCAATTGGTATTATTTTTTTGTAACCAATATTATTTTGATAATGATACATAGGAATAGATCCCATTTCAGAATATATAATCCGATATTTTTTTCTATAATTTAAATTGTTATTAATATAAGAATCTATTTCTGATAAGTAACGAGTTGTTAAAAAGTTTTTTTGATCAGATATCCAAGTGCTTTCAATAAAAATTTTTCCCACTCCCGTTGGCAATGTATAAAAAAAGTGAACCCAGCCATCTTGTATGCAATCAAAGTCCATTAAAACTGGGTATTCCGGTAAATTTACAGGTTCATCAAATTCAATTTCGCAGCCATAAAAATGTTGAAATAGCTCATATTCTAAAGAGCTTTTATTATCTAATGAGCTGTTAAATACTAGATTAGACCTAAAAATTTCATCACCAGAGTGTAATGTTACTTCTTTGTTATTTTCATAAATCCTATCAATAGATTTATTTAAAAAGAATTTAACATTCTTGTTTGTAGATAATTTATCTAAGATTTTTTTATAAAACTTTCCACTATCAATCGATTGATATTCAAAATTTTCACAATTTAATATGATTTCCTCATTATTATTTTTAACAATAAATTTATTCCATTTATTAATTAAGCAGTCATTAAATGAATGTGAATTAACACCCCAATAAGACCAAATTTTATCTCTACTAAAATTCTCTCTTTTATCGATAATTGCACAAGTTTTATTTTTAAAAAGATTATTAGCATTCATCTCAAAAGCCAGTGATAATCCAGAGCACCCAGCTCCAATAATAATATAATCAAATCTATTCATTAGTAATTAATTTTTATAATTATTCTTAATAAAAACAAAAATATAAAAAGTTTTAATTGTCATGATAATTTTTTCAAAAACATTTAAGTATGTATGTTTTGAAAAATATTCATCTTCATCATAATTAATTATTTTTTTACTAATGCCTTGATACATAAGACTTGCTAAAAATATTGGAAATTTTATTGTTTTGGGAAGGAATTTTATTCCTCTGTTTCCATTAATATAATATCTGTCTGCTAAATAAATTAATTTTTTAATAGCAAAAAATAAATATTTTTTATTAAAATTATTATTAATAATATCTTCTGGCGTTATATCTTCTTTTAAAAAACTTTTGGGTAAGTATAGTCTTTTTAAATGCGCATCTTTTACTACATCTCGAGAGATATTGGTAAGTTGCATTGCGATTCCTAGATCAATTGCATGTTTTACAGCCTTTGAGTTTGTTGTATTAAAAATATAAGCCATCATAGCCCCAACAGTTCCTGCTACATAATATGAATATTTTAAAAGTTCATTAGTGGTTTTTATTTTTACATTTTTTGTATCTAAACTGACCCCATAAAATAAATCCAGTATATATTTTTTGGGAATTCTGTATTTAGATTCAATTTTTTTAAACTTATTAATTACTAAATTTTTAGAATTTTTATTTTTATATTCTTGTGTAAATTTTTTTAAATTATTTTTAGAATTAGATTTTTCATCTACTAAATTATCAACCACTCTACAAAAAGCATATAGAATTGAACAATCCTCTAAAATATCTTTTTTTAGAAATTTTCCTGCCCAATAAAATGATTTTCCATGATTTTTTATATAAAGTTCAGTTTTCATTTTGCTCTTGGTATAATTTTATCTAAGATCTTAGCCGATGATAAAACCCCTGGAATTCCAGCTCCAGGATGTGTTCCTGCGCCCACAAAGTATAGGCCTTTGTAAATCTCCGATTTATTATGAAATCTAAAATAGGCTGATTGTGAAAATTTTGGTTGTACAGAGAAGCCAGAACCATGAAGGGTTTTTAGTTCAGTTTCAAAATAATCAGGTGTTATATAAAAATCCTCCTCAATAAACTCTTCAATTTGAGGCAATAAAGTTGAACTTAGTTTTTTTATTATAACTTTTTTAAATCTTTCAGCTTCCTGTTTCCAATTAATATTTGATAAATTATTTGGCACTGGTACTAGCACATAAAAACAATCTTTATTATGTGGAGCCATCGTAGGATCTGTCGCAGTTGGTCGATGCAAATAAAAACTTATGTCATTATTTAATATTTTTTTATTAAATATTTCATTTAATAATTCTTTATAGGAGTCGCCAAAATAAATGCTGTGATGTTCAACATTATTGTATTTTTTTTTAGAGCCAAAATAATAAACAAATAATCCCATAGAGTAATCCATTCGTTTCATTTTAGTTTCAAATAAAAAATTATTTTGTTTTTTATCCAATAAGTACTTATAGACAAATGGAGGGTCAGCATTACAGATTACTATTTCTGAATTAATAATTTTGTTATTCTTAGTTATCACACCTGTTACATTTTTTTTTTCTGTTGTAATTTTTATCACTTCGTCGTTTTTAATAATTTTAATTCCAATTTCGTTCATTAATTTTTCTAATGAAGAAATAATTTTTCCTGTTCCGCCTAACGCATAGTGCACTCCCCATTTTTTTTCTAAAAATAAAATTAATGTATAAATTGAAGTTGTTGAAAATGGATTACCTCCAACTAAAAGAGGGTGAACACTGAATATTTTTCTTAATTTTTCATTTTTTAAAAATTTGGAGACTAGTTTGAAAACAGAAAGATAGCTTTTAAGTATTAATAAAGCAGGAATTTGCTTCAACATAAATGTAAATTTTGAAAAAGGTTTATCTGCTAATTCCAAGTAGCCTTTATTAAATATTTTTTCTGAAAATTTTATGAGTTTTTCAAATCCCTTAATATCATCTGAATTAAATTTAGATATTTCTCTTAAATTTTCTTCATGATTATTTGAGTAATTAAATTTTGATAAATCACTAAATATGAATTGGTACCAAATTTTTAATGGAATAATTTTTACATAATTACTTATATCTTTCTTAAATAAAGAAAATAATTCCTCCAGTAGATAAGGAGCTGTAATTACCGTTGGTCCGGCATCAAAGGTATAGCCATTTCTAATAAATGTTCTTGCTCTTCCTCCTAGGTCGGAATTTTTTTCAATTAAGGTAACATCATAATTCATAGACTTTAATCTTATGGCTGATGCTATACCTCCAAATCCAGATCCTATTACTATCGCTGTTTTATTAGTCATGAATTAATACTATTTACATATAATATTGGTTGCATTGTTTAAAAAAACGCTAAAATTAACGATATTTTTTATTTTATTAACTTTCAATAATTCGCGAATTACCCTAAGTTAAATCACTTAAATAACAAAAATAAGGGATAAATAAATGAAAACAGCACTTTTACAATCCAGCGATTTAACTGGAATTTCATTCTGGTTAATATCAATGGCTCTCCTAGCTACTACTTTCTTTTTTTTTATTGAAAGAAACTCAGTTAAAGCTTCTTGGAGAACTTCAATAACTTTATCTGGTCTAGTAACAGGTATTGCTTTTGTGCATTACATGTACATGAGAGAAGTTTGGGTAACTACAGGAACTTCCCCAACGGTATTTAGATATATTGATTGGCTATTAACAGTTCCATTATTAATGGTTGAGTTCTATTTTATACTTTCAGCTGTTAAAAAAGTATCCTCAGGAATATTCTGGAGACTGTTACTTGGAACATTAGTAATGTTAATAGGTGGATATGCTGGTGAAGCCGGATATATCGGTGTGAACGCAGGATTTATAATTGGTATGGGTGGATGGATTTTCATTCTATACGAAATATTTTCTGGTGAAGCTGGAAAAGAAGCTGCGAGATTATCGGGTGCCGCAAAAGATTGTTTTGTATTCTGTAAATGGATCGTGACAATTGGTTGGGCAGTCTATCCTTTAGGTTATCTTTTCGGATATATGACAGGATCAGCAAATGAGGTTACACTTAATCTTGTTTATAACTTAGCTGACTTTATTAATAAAATATTGTTTGGATTAGTTATTTATAAAACTGCATCCAGCTTAACTGTGGGAAACAAATAATTATATAGTTAATTAAATTATAATACTTTCCACTAAGTTTTAAAAAAGGCCCTCAAGATTTTCTTCAGGGCCTTTTTTATTTAGCCATATAAAATTTTTATTTAAAAATAAATTTCCATTCTTATAAGAAACCCCTTTTTTAAAATCATTTTTTAAAAAATAAGCTCCATCGAGATCTAAAAAGTCGCAATATTTTGCAAGTAAAATAGCAGGAACAATAGACAAAGAAGAACTTACCATGCATCCTAGAAGTATTTTTTTATTATTTTTTTTAATAAATTTTATTATTTTTTTACTTTTGGTAAGCCCTCCAAATTTATCAATTTTTAAGTTAACAACTTGATAATATTTTAAAACATCTTTTTTATTACTAATATGAAAAGATTCATCAGCACAAAATAATATTCTAGTTTTTATATTTTTAAGCTTATAATCTTGACCATATTTAAAAGGTTGTTCAATAATAATCACATTTAATTTTTCTAAATCTTTAATTATTTTTTTTAGTAATGTAAAATTTAATCCCTCGTTAGC
Organism: alpha proteobacterium SCGC AAA280-B11; assembly: GCA_000371745.1. Classification (GTDB taxonomy): domain Bacteria; phylum Pseudomonadota; class Alphaproteobacteria; order Pelagibacterales; family Pelagibacteraceae; genus Fontibacterium. The sequence continues at coordinate 11,189 of AQUH01000008.1, read as the reverse complement.
ATCAATAATAATTTTAGATTTAGGACAATTTTTTTTTAATAAATTTTGTGGTTTCTAGAATGTTATTTTTATTAACTTTTATCTTTATGAGAGGTAATTTTCTAAATTTACTAATAATCTTTTTAAGTTTTTTTATATTAGTTATAGGCAAAGTTATTGAAGTTAAATATTTATTTTTTAATTTTTTCTTTATAATATTTTTCGAGTGAAGTTGCGCAAAAGCTAATTCCAATGCTGACCTAAGTGATAAATATTTAATTTCTTTAAATCTTTTTTGTCTTATTAGCTCTGTAATTTCAAACTTTTTTTTAGATAAGTAATTAAATATTTTCAACTGACTTTCACCATATCTTTTATATGGAATGCATTCTCCAAAACCACTTTTATAGCCTTGTGATAACTTTATTATTATTGCTTTGACAATTGTTTTACTGTCCCTAGATATTTTAAAAGAATCTTTTAAAAAGAATTTTTTTTTAACAAATTGTAATTTCAAAAACATTAATTCACTGTTATATAACTCTTAGTTTTAATTTAATGCCAAAAATCATTTATATAGAATTCAGCGGAAAAGAGCATCACATAGAAATGCCAGTTGGTTATTCAATTATGGAAGGGGCAGTAAAGAATTCTGTTCCTGGTATTGATGCGGATTGCGGAGGATCTTGTGCATGCGCTACATGTCATGTTTATGTTGATGAAAAATTTATAAACAAAATACCAAAGGCTCAAGAATCCGAACAAGATATGATAGACTTTGTGGTAAATCCAAAAAACAATAGCAGACTAAGTTGCCAGCTTATGATTACGGATGAACTTGATGGTATAGTAGTTAGAATGCCAGAAAAACAAAGTTAATATGACTATAAAAACAGATACGGTTGTTATCGGCGCAGGACCTGTTGGATTATTTTCTATTTTTGAACTAGGTATTTTAGGCCTCAATGCTCACGTTATTGATAACTTAGATAAAATAGGAGGCCAATGCATAGAGCTTTATCCTGATAAACCAATCTATGATATTCCAGGAATTCCAAATTGCACTGGCGAAGTTTTAATTAAAAACTTATTAGATCAAATAGAACCTTTTAAAGCACAATTTCATCTTAATCAGAGAGTAAATGAAATAAAAAAAAATAATAAATTATGGCAGGTTATAACAAGTGATAATCAAATTTTTGAAACCCCAAATATTATTATCGCAGGGGGAGTTGGTTCTTTTGAACCAAGAAAATTAGATCTTAAAGATATTGAAAAGTTTCAGGGAAAAGGTTTTTATTATTCAGTTAAAGATAAATCTAAATTCAAAGATCAGACGATTGCTATATTTGGTGGAGGCGATTCTGCTTTAGATTGGACTTTAGAGTTATCAAATACTGCAAAAAAAGTTTATTTAATTCACAGAAGAGATGATTTTAAAGGAGCTCCTCATACATTAAATAAAATTAAAGAGATTTCAAAATCTGGAAAAATTGAGATTAAAACTTTTTATCAACTCAAAGGAGTTAAAGGAGATAAAAAATTAGAAAGTGTTGATATACAAAAAAATACTGATCCAATCGAAAATTTAAAAATAGATTCTGCGATTGCTTTTTTTGGACTTAAAATGGAATTAGGTCCTATTGCGAACTGGGGTTTGAATCTGGATAATAAATGCATTGTAGTTAATACAAAAAATTTTCAAACAAATGAAGAAGGTATTTTTGCTGTGGGTGACATTTGCACATATCCAGGAAAGCTTAAGTTAATCCTTTCAGGATTTCATGAAGGAGCTTTAGCAGCAAGAGAGTGTTTTTCTCGAGCAAGACCGAATGAAAATTTTGTATTTCAATACACCACTTCTTCAACGCAGATACATAAGCGTCTAGGCGTTAAATAGAGTTTTTTGGTATAGATAAAAAGTAGTAAAAATAATTAACATATCAATTGCAGCAATAGGGATCATGAGTAATAAAAAAATATTTTTATTATAATAAAAAGCAAAAATACCGAATAGAAAGACAAGTAATGACGATCTAAGCAAAACTTCATATTTAAAAACAGATATAATCAACAATGAGTGTCTAACAAGTTTTAAAAAACTCATTTTGGTAGGACCGTGATATCTAATTCCTCGTATTGAAGGTATCTGCTGCTTGTCTTTTATAAATTTAGAAACGGTTCCTGAAAAACTTACAAAAAGATTTTGGTTAGATGATATTAAGTTTAATTCTTTTTTAGGAATGCACATAAAATTTCCAAATTTTATTGAGCGACCTGTTAACACTAAGGTTAAAATTTTATGCAAAATATAAAATAATCTAAATAAAATACCCTCGGAGCGTTTAATTCTATTTGCGGTAATGGTTGATGATGGAAAAGCAATAGACTTTAATATTAACTGTTTTATTTCTTCTGGACGATCTTCGCCATCACCATCCATAACAATTAAGTAATCAAAATCACTTTTATTGCTTAGATATTGGATTCCATTAGCGATACTTTTTCCATGTCCAATGTTTTTAGCATTTTTTATTATTTCAACATCATTAAATGAATTAAATTCTATTTTTTTACTTAATATTTCTGTCGAGCAATCATCGATTACTAAAATTTTGATATTACCGAATACATTAAGTTTAAGACCATCAATATTGCTTAAAAGAGTTGATAAAGATTCCCAGTCATTAAATACAGGAATTAATATTCTATAAGTTTTCATCTATTTAAAAAATAAAGCATACATCATGATCGCTTATTTTTTTATACATAATATTTTTAATATTAATATTTTTCTTATTACATAAGTTTGGTCCAATATCTTTTGAAATAATAACAGCTGTTTTTTTATAAAAATCATCTTTTTCATCTAAAAAAACCTTCGGTCTATTACTTAAATGATAAGATAAATTTCCAGCGTACCATTCTGAGAATCCTACATTAGAAATGTTATTTCTAGATACTAGCTTCCATTCTTTCTCAATTTGAGCTGCTATTTTTTTTCCTTCATATCTAGTTCTGCTGTCAAAATATATTGATCTTAGAGAGTATAAAGTCGGAGATAAAATTAAAAATATAATTAACAATACATTAAAATTTCTTATTTTTTTTAAATTAATTTGATTTTGAAATAGATATATAAAGAATATCCCAATCATAGAATAAAACGGGATCATCCACATAGTTTTTATTTTAGATCCTGTAATAAGCGTAGTTATTAAAATTAATATAAATGGCAGTAAAAAAGTGAATATTAAAAAAATAAATTTTTCATCCTTTAAAAAAAATTTTGATTTTAATCTTTTTACGAGCGAATAAATTAATAATAAAAATGGTAATAGTATTGTTAATTGACTTATTATAAATTTAACGGGATTTAATAAATGATTGTAGATATTAAAATCATTTAAACCTCCTCTTTTAAGTGCGTATTGAATAGTTACAAAATCGTTCTGTTTTAACCATTGCAAATGTGGAGTTATTAATAAAATAAAAATTAATAATGCATACAAACAATTAAAATTAAATTTCTTTTTCTTAAAAAAAATAAAAATTAAATAAGCAAATAATGATAATAATAAATATGCAAATATATATTTTGTTAAAAATCCTAGCGCAGAAAATATACCTAAAAAAATCCAATCAGTAATTTTATTATTTTTTGTGCACTTCCAAAAAAAATATATTGTAATTATCCATAAAGGTATCTGACAAATGTTCACGTTAAATTGAGGGGTTTCAAAACTAAAAAAAGCAATACCCTCTAAAGAAATAACCGATAAAAGTATTTCAGTCCTATTCTTTAAGAAAATTGATGAAACTTTCCATAAAAATACAAAAGAAATAACAATAAATACCTGGCTTAATAAATAATAAATCCAATCTTTATTAGCAAAGATTTTAAAAAGCAGACCAGGTATCCAAGCACTTAATGGTGGATGTTTATTATAACCTAGATCAAAATCTTGCCCCCAAGCCAACGCTTCAATAATATCTAGTGGTAAATTCTTATTCGATAAATAAGGTACTATCGTCCAAAGAATCAGATGATAAAGACATAAAAGATAAAAAATTTTTTTTTCTTTACTAGGTTGTATCATTAATGATGATTTAATTGATTCAATGCAACTTGACACTATAAAAAAGGCTCTTATATTGCCCCATCCTAATGGCTACAAAGTTACCAAAGAACTATACACCTAGCGCTAAAGAAAAGTACATGTGCGCAAAACATAAAGAGTATTTTAGAAGAGTTCTTGAGGATTGGAAAAAAGAATTAACTCTTCAGAATGATAAAATACTTTTTAATGAATTAGATGACAACGACACATCTGCTGATGTTGTAGATCAAGCAACTTCTCAAACGGGAAAAGCTATAGAGATGAGAACAGTAAATAGAAATAAAAAACTTATTTCTAAGATAGATAAAGCTGTAAAAAAAATTAAAGATGATACTTATGGTTATTGTGAAGAGACAGGAGAGGAAATCGGATTAAAGAGACTTATGGCCAGACCAATTGCAACTTTAACTGTTGAAGCTCAAGAAAGACACGAGCGAGAAGAAAAAATTTTCGCCGATAGCTAAGAAATTAATGGTATTTTTTCTCCTAAATTTTCAGGATCATAACCTTTAATAACAGCTTTTCTTTTAGAAATATCTTCATACCATCTCGATAAGTTTTTATATTTTTTAATTCCTACATCATGCCATTCGTGTCGGCACAACCAAGGAAATGTAGCAATGTCTGCAATAGTATATTCATTACAAGCTAAATATTTATTTTTAGCAAGTTGCCTATCTAGATATTCGTATATTTTTTTTGCAAGATCTAAAAATCTATTTTCAGCGAATTCACTCTTGCCTTTATTAAATTTATGAAAAAAATGAAGTTGTCCTAGCATGGGACCTACAAAGCTAACTTGAACCATAAGCCATTCATTAATATATTTTTCATATTGTGTTGGATAAAATTTAAAATTTTTTTTTTTTGCTAAATAAATTAATATCGCACCAGATTCGAAAACAATTTCTTCGTTATCAATAATTAGAGGTATTTTATTTAAAGGACTGATTTTTGAAAATTTATCAAAAAATTGCTCATTTTTTGTAATATCAATTCTTGTTAATTTATATTCCAACTCTAATTCTTCTAGTAGAATAGAGATCTTCCTTCCGTTTGGTGTTGGGTAATAAAACAATTCGATCATAAGAACTACAGGTTTTTATTTAAATAGTTTATACAGTTATAGATGAAAAAAATTTTATATTTTTATAGCGTTGTATCTCCTTATTCTTATTTGGGAACTAAAAAATTATTAGAAATTTCTAAAAAATACTCAGCAGAAATAATAGAAAAGCCCGTTAATTTAGTAGAAAAAGTTTTTCCAGCTACAGGAGGAGTTCCTGTGCCACAAAGACATATTTCTCGTCAACTTTATCGAAACGTAGAATTAGATAGATGGACGTCGCATCTTAATATTAACTTTAATAAAAAACCAAAATTTTGGCCTCCTAAAGATCCTCATACTCCAGCATATTTTCTTATAGCAAGTATTGAAATGGGAAAAAAAATGGATTTTGGATTTAAAGTATTAGAGCATATTTGGTCTAAAGAAAGCGATATTTCCAATTTGGATACAATGAGGTTAATAGCAGATGATTTAAAAATTAATTTTGATGACTTAAAAAAATTAGCATTGTCTGAAAGAATTAAAAAGATTTATGAAGATAACACTCAAGAAGCAATCAATCTAAATGTATTTGGTGTTCCTACTTATATTTATAAGAATGAAATGTTTTGGGGTCAAGATAGATTAAGTTTTTTAGAAGAATCTTTGAAAAACTAAAGTTGGCTAATAATGAATCAAGAATTAATTTTTGAATTTAATAAATTAAAAAAAAAACTTTTTATAAAAGAAAACTTAAGTAAAATTTTTAAAAATATATACTTAAAATTAGCAGAAATTATTTTTCTAAGAAAAATAAATTTAAATAAACCGATTATTATAGGCTTGTCAGGAGCTCAGGGTTCTGGCAAATCAACATTTGCACAATTTTTAAAATTAATTTTAGAAAAAAAATATAATTTAAAAACAGCTGTTGTCTCTATCGATGATGTTTATAAGACTAAAAAGGAAAGATTTAGAATATCAAAAAAAATTAACAAACTATTTTTAACTCGTGGTGTCCCAGGAACGCATGATATTAATTTTTTTAATTAATTTTTTTAAACACTTTATCAAAAAAGATAATAATACTTTTTTAATTCCAAAATTTGATAAGTCATTAGATGATCGTTTTTCCAAAAAGTTTTGGCATAAGATAAAAAATAATAATGATGTATTTATTTTAGAAGGCTGGTGTGTTGGCGCTAGACCTGAAAATAGTATTCAAAATTTAAAAAAACCAATTAATAAATTAGAAATCTTAGAAGATAAAAAGTGCAAATGGAGAAAAAAAGTTAACAAATATTTAAATAAAGATTACAAATATCTATTTTCTTTTATTGATTTAATGATTTATTTAAAAATCCCTAATTTTAAAAAAGTTTTAGTCTGGAGAACCTTGCAAGAAAATAAGATAAAATATTCAATGCAAAAAAGATCTAGTAAGCTTAAAATAATGACGGTTAATCAAATAAAAAGATTTATAATGTTTTATGAGCGGATAACTAAAAAAATGCTCATAGATATGCCTAAATTTGCTGATATAATCATCCCTATTAAACCAAATCATCAACCTAAAAAAATTATATTAAATTAATGCCTATTTTTATAAAATTTTTATTTTTAATTTTTTTTTTATTAAGCAAAAATGTTTATGCTGAAGAAAACATTGTTAAATCTCTAAGTTCTGCTTATTTAAAGAATCCAAAATTAAACGCTGAACGAGAAAGAGCCAAAGCGGTCGATGAAAATTTAGTTCAAGCTTCTAGTGCTTTTAAGCCAACTATAACTATTTCTGCCTACAAAAGTGATACTGACAATCAAGGAGTCACAACGGCATCTGGAGCAAGCTCTTCATCAACTAATACACAGACAACAGGAAAATCTCTTACTATAGAGCAAAAGATATTTAATTTTAATGACATGTATAATTATGAAAGAGAAAAAAGCTCAGTTCAAATAGCTAGATATAATTTACAAAAAATTGAACAGGATGTTTTGCTAGAGTCTGCAGATGCTTATTTAGGAACTTTATTAGCTCAAAATAAAGTAGATATCTTTAAAGATATTTTAAATTTATCAGAAAAACAAGTTGAGTTAGATAAAAGTAGATTAGATAGAGGAATTATTACTATAGCTGATTTAGCTCAGTCCGAAAGTGCACTTGCAGCAGTTCAATCTTATTTATTAAGTGCTGAAAATGATTTTTTAATTATTAAAAAAAGTTTTAAGAATACAATAGGTTACGAACCTGTAGACTTAAAAGAAGTTGATAACTTAACTTTAAACTTACCTAAATCTTTAGAGGAGACGGTTAATTATTTGCAAAAAGATAATCCTATTTTAAAAATTGCGGAGTTTTCTCTTAAAAAAGCCGAAAGTGATTATAAGTCATCTGTTGCTGAACTTTCTCCCACTTTTAGTCTTTCTTATAATATTACAGATTATGATGGTTACACAACATCTCTTGATAAAACAAAACAGCAAGTAGCAAAAGCACAAGCGTCAATTCCTCTTTATCAAGGAGGAAAACAAACTTCAGTTATTTCACAAAAAAGAGCTTTATTAGATGGAGCCGATCTGGATTTACAAACTGCAAAAAATACAGTTGATAAAGATGCATATGCAGCATGGTCTAGTTACAAGTTAGCATTAAGTAATTTTGAGTTATCAAAATTAAGAGTTAAAGCATCAGAAATAGCTTATGAAGGAATTTCTCAAGAATATGAATCTGGATCAAGATCAAGTTTAGAAGTAATTACATCACGAGCAGCGCTTCTAGATTCTAGAATAAATTTTGCAACTGCTGACAAAGAAAGAATTATTACTCAATTTAAATTATTAGCTTCAGTTGGAATTTTAACTGCTAAGAATTTGTCTTTAGAAGGTAAATTGTATGATGCTGATGGATATTCAAAAAGCAGCTGGATAAGACATATATTTTAGCAAAAAATACATATATTTCAGTTACTTATCAATATAATTGAATAAAAGAACAAAATGTGTACATTAGTTTTATTGAGTCGTTATAAAAAAAACTAATTAAAAAGGAATAAAATGACAAAAAACACTCTTAAAGTTGTTAATACAGAAAAAACTGAAGATAAAAAAGAAAAGCAAAAAGCATTAGATGCTGCGATAAGTCAAATAGATCAGAATTACGGAAAAGGTTCTGTAATGAGATTAGGACAGTCTCGAGTTCTTGATATAGAGTCTATATCGACGGGATCTTTAGGGTTGGATCTTGCACTTGGTATTGGAGGTCTTCCAAAAAGTAGAATTATAGAAATTTATGGGCCAGAGTCATCAGGTAAAACAACGTTGTCATTACAAGTTATCGCAGAAGCCCAAAAAAAAGGGGGGAATTTGTGCATTTATTGATGCCGAACATGCTCTTGATCCTGTTTACGCAAAAAAATTAGGAGTTAATACAACTGAATTATTAATCTCACAACCTGATACAGGCGAGCAAGCACTTGAGATCGCTGACACTTTGGTAAGATCTGGATCTATATCTGTTTTAGTTGTGGATTCTGTAGCAGCTTTAACCCCAAGAGCAGAGTTAGAAGGCGAAATGGGAGATCATCATATGGGATTACAAGCGAGACTTATGAGCCAGGCTTTAAGAAAATTAACTGGATCAGTTTCTAAAACAAACACTATGATTATTTTTATAAATCAAATAAGAATGAAAATAGGAGTTATGTTTGGTAGCCCGGAAACTACAGCCGGAGGAAATGCTCTTAAATTTTATTCATCTGTTAGATTAGATATTAGAAGAATAGGAGCTATTAAAGATAAAGAAGAGATAATAGGAAATCAAACAAGAGTAAAGGTTGTAAAAAATAAAGTAGCACCACCATTCAAAGTTATTGAGTTCGACATTATGTACGGAGAAGGCATTAGTAAAATGGGTGAGCTAGTTGACCTTGCTGCCAAGGCAAATATCATTGAAAAATCAGGTGCCTGGTATGCTTACAAAGGTGAAAAAATAGGTCAAGGTAGAGATAATGCTAGACAATACCTTAAGCTAAATCCAAAAATTGCAGCTGAAATTGAAATGGCAGTTAGAACAAACGCTAAAATAATTTCAGAAAAATTAAGCGACCATTCAGTAGAGGAAGAAAAAGAAGATAATACTCCTGAAGAAAAATAAGCTTAATAAATTATAATATTCCCAATACGTTAATTTAAGGCGCCTTTAAAGGCGCCTTAACCATTCTAGACATATATAAAAAAAGTTGTATCTATAAGTAATGGGCACAAAAACACTTACTGAATGCAGAAGTGCATTTAAGGGATTCTTCTCAAAAAACTCTCATCAGGTTGTAGATTCTAGCCCCTTGGTTCCTCAAAACGATCCAACATTAATGTTTACCAATTCAGGAATGGTTCAATTTAAAAATGTTTTTACAGGTTTAGAAAAGTTGCCCTTTAAAAGAGCAACTACCTCACAAAAATGTGTAAGAGCGGGGGGAAAACATAATGATTTAGAAAATGTTGGTTACACACCAAGGCATCATACTTTTTTTGAGATGCTAGGAAATTTTTCTTTTGGAGATTATTTTAAAGAATCCGCAATACAATATGCCTGGGAATTAATTACTAAAGATTATGAGATATCAAAAGAAAGGCTAACAGTAACGGTTTTTCATAATGATGATGAGGCATTTAACCTTTGGAAAAAAATATCAGGTTTGCATGATAGTAAAATTATAAGAATTAAAACAAATGATAACTTCTGGTCAATGGGTGACACAGGACCCTGCGGCCCTTGCTCAGAAATCTTTTATGATCATGGCGATCATCTTAAAGGCGGACCTCCTGGCTCACCAAATCAAGACGGAAATAGATTTGTAGAAATTTGGAATTTAGTGTTCATGCAATTTGAACAAGTTTCTAAAGATAAAAGAATAAATTTACCAAAACCTTCAGTAGACACAGGAATGGGTCTAGAAAGAATTGCAGCAGTACTACAGGGTACTCATGACAATTATCAGATAGATTTATTTAAAAATATTATAAAAGCGGCAGAAAATTTTATTAATGTTAAAATTTCAGACAACAACCTACCTAGCTACAGAGTTATTGGAGATCATATTAGAGCAACTGCTTTTTTAATAGCAGATGGAGTGTTACCTTCAAATGAGGGCAGGGGGTATGTTCTAAGAAGAATAATGCGCAGAGCGATGAGACATGCTTTTACTTTAGGTTCTGATTTACCAATTCTTTATAAAATATTACCAACGCTTATTTCAGAAATGAGTTCTGAATATCCAGAACTTAAAAGAGCAAATTCTTTAATAACTGAAAATTTAAAATTAGAAGAAGAAAGGTTTTCTTTAATGCTTAAAACTGGAATGAAGATTTTAAATACCGAGATTACTAGTATAAAAAAAAATATACTTTCAGGAGAAATTGCTTTCAAATTATACGATACATATGGATTTCCATTAGATCTTACACAGGATTTTCTTAAAGATAAAAAAATTTCAGTTGATGAAGATCAATTTAATAATTTAATGTTAGAAAGTAAGAAAATTGCACGAGCGTCATGGAGGGGATCTGGGTCTGATAAAACATCAAAAATATGGTTTGAACTTAAAGAAAAATATGGCTCAACTGAGTTTTTAGGATACAATTCAGATACTTCTCAAGGAGTTATTTTGTCAATAGTTGATAAAGATAAAGAAGTTAACAATTCAAAAGAAAATTCTGAAGTAGCAATCATTTTAAATCAAACAACATTTTATGGCGAGTCTGGAGGTCAAGTAGGAGACAAAGGTTATATTTATAATAATAATTTTAAATTTGAAGTAACAGATACAAAAAAAATGTTTGGTGATTTTTATATTCATTATGGAAAAATTTTGTCAGGAGAAGTTAAAAAAGGAGATCAGGCGGAACTTAAAATTGATACAACTAAAAGGCAGAATATAAGGGCCTACCACTCGGCAACACACTTGCTTCATGAGGCTTTAAGAAGAACCTTAGGAAACCACGTTGCTCAAAAGGGTTCATACGTTGGACCTGATAGGCTGAGG
>AQUH01000007.1 GCA_000371745.1 alpha proteobacterium SCGC AAA280-B11 | reverse complement strand
TAATTTAGATAAAGAAACTTTTAGTAAAGTTATTAATTTTTTAGAACAAATAGAAGATGATGACGATGTGCAAAATGTTTATACCAATTTTGAAGTTGAAGAAAAAATATTAGAAGGGATGAATTAAAAATTTGTTAGTATTTTCTATTGATCCCGGCGTAAGTGGAGCAATATGTGTTTTTAAAAATAAAGAAATTTTAGAAATCTATGATGTTCCGACAATGGTTGATGGAAAAAAAAATAAAAGACAGATTAATTCAGCCCAAGTTACTTATATCTTTAAAAGTTTTTTACATGAAAGCGAAAAAGTTTTTGTTATTGTTGAGCAAGTAAATGCGATGCCAGGACAAGGGGTTACCAGTATGTTTAATTTTGGTCAGTCATTTGGAATTATCAAAGGTATATGTGCTGCATTGAGTTTTCCAATATACTTTGTAAGACCAGCAAAATGGAAAAAACATTTTAATTTGATTGGCTCAGTTAAGGATGCAAGCCGAACAAAGGTAATAGAAATTTTTCCAACCATATCTCCAAAACTAGCTAGAAAAAAAGATTCTAATAAAGCTGACGCCATTTTAATTGGCAAATATTTTATAGATAATTATAAAAACGATAGTTTTCATGGCTAGCTTATTAAAAAAATTTACCTACCAAACTAAAGTTTATTATGAAGATACTGACGCTGGAGGCATAGTTTATTATGCTAATTATTTAAAATATTTTGAAAGAGCAAGGACCGAATTAATTTATTCCCTTGGTTACAGTCACAAAGAATTAAGTGAAAAATTTAATGTTAATATTGTTGTTCATAAATTTAGCATTACTTACAAAAAATCTTTTAAATTTGAAGATAAAGTGACCATTGAAACTTTTGTTGGCAAAGTATCAAATTTAAGAATTGAAATGATACAAAACGCTCTAAGGGATAAAGATCTTGTGGCTGAGGCAGCGGTAGAGCTGGTTATTATAGATGATACCGGAAAACCCAAAATAATACCTCAGGATTTAAAAGAAAAACTTAACTCTTGTATCTAATAAAAACTATAGATCTTTGCAGCGAAGACGAATAAATGCCAAGTACTATAGATAATAATTTTACTAATTGAAGATTTCATGAATTTCGAAAATAGCTTTTCATTTATTTCATTATTTTTAAAAGCAGACTTTGTTGTTAAATTTGTAATTATAATTTTAATCGCCGCATCGGTTTATTGTTGGGCAATTATTATCGAGAAGTATAAATTATTTAAAAAAATTAACCTAACCTCTTCAATATTTGAAGAGCAATTTTGGTCTTCCAAATCTGCTGACAGTCTTTTTAAAAAAATAAAAGATTATAATGAAGATCCAATGGTTAACGTTTTTAAAGCAGGAATGGATTTTATGATTAAAAATAAATCTAGATCCGCAGTGACCCAGGAAAGAATTATTCAAACTTTAAATAGTGCAATAGACAAAGAGTTAGAAAATATAGAATCTAAACTTACTTTTTTAGCAACCGTTGGATCAACAGCTCCTTTTATTGGTTTGTTTGGGACGGTTTGGGGAATTATGAATTCATTCCAATCTATTGCTATTTCAAAGAATACTAATCTTGCAATTGTGGCTCCCGGTATTGCAGAGGCATTATTTGCAACTGCATTAGGTTTGTTAGCAGCTATCCCGGCAGTAGTTGCGTATAATAAATTTATTAGCGATTCTAGAAAATATTCAACACGTTTAGAAAATTTTAGCCAATCTTTTATTTCTATTACATAAATGGCTTTTAAAATTCAGAACAATAGATCTCGAAAACGAGAGCCTATGAGTGAGATTAACGTTACACCGTTTGTTGATGTAATGTTGGTGTTGCTAATTATTTTTATGGTGACAGCACCAATGTTAACGTCGGGGGTTGCAGTTAATTTACCGGATAGCTCAGCAAATTCTTTACCTGATGATAAAGAGCCACTTACCCTTACTATTAATGGAAAAGGAGAAACCTTTATTCAAGATACACAAGTGGAAACAAAACAACTAGTTAGTAAAATTTTAGCAATTTCAAAAAATAGAACTGATACAAGAATTTATGTAAGAGGTGATAAATCAATAGATTATGGAAAAGTTATGGAAATAATGGGATTGCTTTCAAAAGCAGGGTTTACAAAAGTTGCTTTGATCTCGGGAACATCAGCATCGAAGAGTAAAAAATAATGTTATGCAAAAGAGCCTTAAAGTTTCTTTAATAGCTCATTTGATTATAATTATTATTTCAAGTTTAAGTTTATCTTTTTTAACAGGAAGGGTTCAAGCTCCTTTAGTTATTTCTGTTGACCTTGTTCAAATTGGAGAAAGAACAAATATTCCTTACGCCCCCAAAGTTTCTGATGGAGAAAAAACTGATAAAAAAACTAAAGAAAGATTAGTAACAGAACAGGCTCCTCCGAAAATTGTACCAAAAGAAAAGCCAGATGCAGTACCTATGCCTGAAAATATAAAACAAATTAAAGAAATATTAGAGAAAAGACAAAATCCAGTTAAAGTTGAAGACTTAACAAAGCAGACCTCAGAATTTGAAAAGAAAGAAATTTTTGACCCTAACAAAATATCTGCTCTTATAGACAAATCTAAAAAAGATAACTCAGAATCTAATCGTAAAGTAAGTTTAGAAGCTACGCAAAGTCAGCAAAAAAATGTTGTTACATCCAAACTTACAATTACTCAAGAAGACGCAATTAAAGCTCAGATATTCAAGTGCTGGAATATACCAATAGGGCTTCCTTATAATGAAAATTTGACTGTAAAAATAAGAATTAAACTTAATCCTGATGGATCACTTATTAGCAGTGAGATATTGGATCAAGCAAGAATGAATACAGCTGGACAAACTTATTATAAAATATTAGCAGAGAGCGCATTAAGAGCAGTTAAATTATGCAATCCTCTTAAAGTTCCGTCAACAGACTATGAGAGATGGAAAGAAATGCAATTAAACTTCGATGCTAAAGAAATGTTAAAAGGTTAATATGAAATTTAAAATTCTAAAAATCTTTGCATTTCTTTTATTTTTATCAACAAAGTCTTTTGCTGTTGTTTCTGTTGATATTACAAGAGGAAATTTAGACCCTTTACCGATATCAGTTTCGGATTTTTATTTAGATGCCAAATTAAATGATAATATAAAAAAATTACAACTTGAAAGTAAAATTTCAGAAATTATTAAAAATAATCTTTCAAGATCTGGTTTGTTTTTTCCATTAGAAAAGAAATCTTTTATTCAAGTACCAGAAGCCGCACATAATAAACCAAGATTTGAAGATTGGGCTTTTATTAAAACACAAGTGCTTGTTACTGGAAAAATTTCATTAGAAAAAGAAGGCAGACTTAGAGTTGAGTTTAAATTATGGGATGTTGTTTCTGCAACGGAACTATCGGCATTAGCATTTTATACCACGCCTGATAACTGGAGGAGAATATCGCATATGATCTCAGATAAAATTTATGAAAGATTAACAGGAGAGAAAGGTTATTTTGATTCTAGAATAATATATGTTTCTGAAACTGGTCCAAAAGTAGATAGAAAAAAAAGATTAGCTGTAATGGATCAGGATGGCTACGGAGTAAAATATTTAACATTGGGTAATGAATTAGTTTTGACTCCAAGATTTAGTCCAACAAGTCAGCATGTGACGTACATGTCTTATTTTAAAAATTTACCTAGGGTTTACTTATTGAATATTGAAACTGGGTTACAGGATTTAGTTGGTGATTTTCCTGGAATGACTTTTGCTCCACGTTTTTCACCAGATGGAAAAAAAATTATCATGAGTTTTGCTCAAGAAGGTAACTCTGATATTTATACTATGGATATCAAAACAAGAGTTGTTGAAAGGTTAACGGATCATCCAGCGATTGACACTTCTCCTTCTTATTCGCCTGACAGTTCTTACATTTGTTTTAATTCCGACCGTAGCGGTGGACAGCAAATTTATACTATGAGAAGCGACGGAACAAATGTTAAGAGAATATCTTTTGGTGAAGGACTTTATGGAACTCCAGTTTGGTCCCCACGGGGCGATTTGATTGCTTTTACTAAACTATATAAGAATAAATTTTATATTGGTGTTATGCGATCAGACGGATCAGGTGAAAGATTATTAACTGAAAATTTTTATCAGGAAGCACCCTCATGGTCACCTAATGGAAGAGTACTTGTTTTTTACAGAGAAACTCCAGCAGATAATACCGGCAAAGGAGGAGGCGCTAAACTATGGTCTATAGATTTAACAGGATATAATGAGAGATTAATTCAAACCCCTACTGACGCCTCAGATCCGTCATGGTCAGGCTTACTGTCCACAAAATAACCAATAACTAGTTGCATTATTTATTGTATTAAAATACGAGTTATTTTCAAAACCAAATAAAATAAAAGGAATAATATGATTTTTTTTAATAATTTAAATAGAGTTGCCTTAGTGCTTGTTGCGACTTTATTCTTAGGAGCCTGTGCAACACAACAACAAGCTACGACGAAAGGCGATGATGCTTATACTGGAACTGAAACAGTTAAATTCTTAGCGGACGGAGTTCCAGATAGAGTTTTTTTCTCAACTAATAAATCAGAGTTAACTTCAGCTGCATCAGCAACTCTTGCTAAGCAAGCTGCCTATTTAAAAGCTAATCCAACTTTAAATGTAGTTCTTGAAGGTCATGCTGACGAAAGAGGTACAAGAGAATATAACTTGGCCCTTGGTCAAAAAAGAGCAACTGCTGCGAAAGATTTTTTAGTTAGTAACGGCGTTGCTGCTAGCAGAATTAAAGTTATTAGTTATGGTAAAGAAAAACCTGTTAACCCAGCTTCAAATGCTTTAGCTTGGTCTCAAAATCGAAGATCAGTAACAGTTAAAACTAATTAATATTAAAAGTTACTAAAAGACCCTAATGAAAATTTCATTAGGGTCTTTTTTTTGCCATCTTAATTAAATAAGATAAGTGAATATGTTTTTAAAAAAAAAATTCTTATTAGAGATTTTAATCATTCTGTTTTTCGCAAATGTTTCTTTTGCACAACAAGATAAGACATTTGAGTTGTTAGAGAGATTAGAAAAGATTCAAAAAGATATCCAGACTTTGGAAAAAGCTGTTTACAGTAAAAACGCGACATTACCAGCATCAGACAATGCTGTTATGAATGAAGCTTTAACTAGACAACTAACTAAGATCTCAGAATTAGAAAAACAAATTCAATTGATGACATCAAAATATGAAGAAAGTAATTATAAAATTCAACAATTGTCAGATCGACTAAATAAAATTTCAAATGATAACCAATTTAGACTTCAGCAATTAGAAAGTAACAAGGCTATTGTTGATAAAGTTAATCCTGCAAAAGAAGTGACCGTAGAAAAATCCGTAATTGTAAATAAAAATCAAAAAAATATTTTAAATTCAGACGGAATTAACGAAGAAGAAAATATTATTAAAGAAAAACCAGTTCAGGCAGAAGACATTAAATTAAAAGAAAAAGAAAAAACTAACAAACCTAAAACAAAAGTTTTGCCAAAAGCTTCAATTGCAGATCAGTATAAATATGCAATGAATCTTATGAAGAGTGGAGATTTTGAAAAAGCAGAAGTTGCTTTTAAAGAGTTTGTAGATATGCACTCGAAACATGAATTGGCCGGCAACGCACAGTTTTGGTATGCGGAAACTTTTTACATTAGACAGCTTTACGAAGATGCAGCGGCTGCTTTTTTAGAAGGCTATCAAAAATACCCCAAAAGCTCAAAAGCTCCTGAAAATTTGTTAAAACTTGGAGTGACGCTTGCTGAAATTGGAGAAGTAGAGCAGGGTTGTAAAATTATTATTAATTTGAAAAAAGCCTATCCTATGACTGATGCTTCAATTTTACAAAAGTCATCTTATGAAAAGAAAAGATTTAACTGCAGTTAATCTAAAGTTATTAGAAGAAAAAAAAATAAATCATATTTATTTTCAATTTAGAGAAAAGATTTTGCCTTTTGTGGGCAAATCAAAATTTGCCATTGGCGTTTCAGGTGGTAGCGATAGTTTAGCTTTAAGTGTTCTTGCCAGATTATATGCTCTAGAAAATAATAGTAATTTTGTCGCTTTAATTATTGATCATAAGTTAAGAAAAGAATCTGCAAGAGAAGCAAGAAAAACTCTTAAAAATTTGAAAGATAAGAATATTGAATCTAAAATTTTAACTTACAAAGGTAAGAACTTTTCATCTAATATTCAAAAACTAGCAAGAGATTTAAGATATGATTTATTTGAAAAATATTGCATTAAAAATAAAATTAAATTTCTTATTCTTGCTCATCACCAAGACGATTTAGTTGAAAATTTTTATATTCGATTAATTAGAGGTAGCGGTATTAAAGGACTAACTTCATTACAGAATGTTTTTGAGTATAGTAAAAATTTTTATCTTTTGAGACCTTTGTTAAATTTTACTAAAAAAGAATTATTAGAAGTTACTAAAAAAACATATCTTCAATGGATTGAAGATCCTTCAAATAAAGATGATAAATTTTTAAGAGTGCGTGTCAGAAAAATGAAAAATAAATTGCAAAAAGAGGGATTGGATCCAAGACGTATTATTAAGACTATCGAAAATCTAAATAAAGCCAAAAGTTCATTAGATTTTTATGTGCACAAATCAGAAAAAAAATATTTAGATTTTTATAAAGAAGGATATTCAACAATTAAATTATCAATACTTAAGAACGAGGCTCAAGAAGTTATTTTTAGATTAATTATTAAAGCAATTCATTTTGTTTCAGGAGAATATTATCCTCCAAGATCTGATAGTTTGAATTCTTTAATTAAAAATATATCACAAAAAAATTTCAAATCCGCAACACTTGGTGGATGTTTAATTGAAAAAAATAAAAATTTACTTTCATTTTTTAGAGAAGATAGAAATGTACCAACGGAAACTTTAAACAAGAAACAACAAAGAAAGAATTGGGATGATCGTTTTTTAGTTTTTGGAAACTTAAAGAATTCACAAAAACTAATTGTTAAAAAATTAGGAAATAATGGTATTGAGTATTTAAAAAAAAATAAATTTATTGATTATGGAGTAAAAATTCCGGCTCATGCAAAAAAGACACTACCTTCTTTTTGGAACTCTCGTGGAGAATTGTTATTTGTTCCTTTTGTTAATTTTAAAAATAGAAAATATAACATTAAAAACGATAGTTTTGGCGCCAGCTATCTTAGATTTGTTTGAGATTGCTACTTGTTTAATCTATAATAATCATTACCTTTAAAATATGAATTTACGAAATTTAATGATGTGGGGCATTATAGTCCTGCTTGTTTTAGGTCTTTATAATCTTTTTCAAAATCCAGGCTCTATTACTGGCAAGTCAGACATGCCTTTCTCTTCTTTTTTAACAGAAGTAGACAAAGGCAATGTAGCCTCTGTTGATATTAGAGGAAGCGAAATCTCAGGAACATTTGCAAACGGGAAAAGTTTTAAAACTTATTCTCCAAATTATCCAAACTTAGTTGAAAAATTAACTGCCAAAGGAGTTTCTATCACTGCAGGTCCTCGTGAAGAAAAAGGACCTTCAATATGGGGAATAATATTATCTTGGTTTCCAATGTTGTTACTTATCGCTGTATGGATTTTTTTCATGCGTCAAATGCAAGGTGGCAAAGGTGGAGCTATGGGGTTTGGAAGATCAAAAGCGAAATTATTAAATGAAGCTCAAGGTCGAGTTACTTTTCAAGACGTCGCTGGAGTTGAAGAAGCAAAAGAAGAGTTAGAAGAGATAGTACAATTTTTAAAAGACCCTAGAAAATTTCAAAAACTAGGAGGAAGAATTCCTAAAGGAGCTTTGCTTGTTGGCCCTCCAGGGACTGGTAAAACTTTATTAGCAAGAGCAGTTGCCGGAGAAGCAAATGTTCCATTTTTTACAATTTCAGGATCAGATTTCGTAGAGATGTTCGTTGGAGTAGGAGCATCTAGAGTTAGAGATATGTTTGAACAGGGAAAGAAGAACGCTCCTTGTATTATATTTATTGATGAGATCGATGCCGTTGGTCGAAGTAGAGGAGCTGGGTTAGGCGGAGGCAATGATGAAAGAGAACAAACTTTAAACCAATTACTTGTTGAAATGGATGGGTTTGAAACTAACGAAGGAGTTATTTTAATTGCCGCAACAAACAGACCGGACGTTTTAGATCCAGCATTATTAAGACCAGGTCGTTTTGATAGACAAGTGATAGTTTCAAATCCTGATATTGTTGGAAGAGAAGCTATCTTAAAAGTACATTTAAAAAAAATTACAACAGGTCCTGATGTTAATCCAAAAGTTATAGCAAGAGGAACTCCTGGATTCTCAGGCGCTGATCTTGCTAACATTGTAAACGAATCTGCTTTATTAGCCGCAAGAAAAAATAAAAGAATTGTGACTATGTCAGACCTTGAAGAAGCAAAAGATAAGGTAATGATGGGAGCTGAAAGAAAATCAATGGTTATGACTGAAGAAGAAAAAACTTTAACAGCTTACCATGAAGGTGGTCACGCTGTTGTGGCTTTAAATGAAAATACTTCAGATCCAATTCACAAAGCAACGATCATTCCAAGAGGCCGAGCTTTAGGAATGGTAATGAGACTTCCAGAAAGAGACCAATTGTCTGTTACGCGAGAAAAAATGTTCGGAGATATTTCAGTTGCGATGGGCGGAAGAATAGCTGAAGAGTTAATTTTTGGTTATGACAAAGTAACTTCAGGGGCTTCATCAGACATTGAAATGGTGACAAAAATGGCTAAAAATATGGTCACTAGATATGGAATGAGCGATCAATTAGGACCTATTGCTTATCAAGAAAATGAAGAAGAGGTATTTTTAGGAAGATCTGTTTCAAGACAACAACATGTTTCTGAAGACACAGCTAAAAAAATAGACTCTGAAGTGAAAAAAATTGTTCAATCTGGATATGATAGAGCTAAAAAAATATTAACAGAAAAAGTTGACGATCTTCATAAAGTTGCAAAAGCTTTATTGGAGTATGAAACTTTATCTGGAGAAGAGATAAAAAAAATAATTTTTGAAAATATTTATCCAAAACGCATTTCTTCAAAAGAAGAGAGTATATCTAATAAAAAATTAGGTAGCGCTTTAGGATCGATAGGTTTAAAGCCTAAGACCCAAAGTTAAACACAACTTTTCCATATGAAGAGTATTTACGTTAGGCCAACAAACATTGTCTTTGGCCAAAAAGCAAAATTTTTTCTTGATCAAAAAAAAGCCAGATCTCTTTGTGGTTTAGAAAATATAGCTTTTTTATCCGTTGAGATTTTGACAAGACAATCAGAGAGTAATTTAGTTGAAGAGTATAATGTGGAAGAATTAGAAAAAATAAATTTTAGAGATAAAATTGATTTAGATTTAAATAAAATTTCTTTTAAAAGAAATAATATTTTAAATTTAGATCATGCGACTCCTATTTTAATGGGAGTCTTAAATGTCACGCCTGATAGTTTTTCTGATGGAGGAAAATATAATAATGCTATTAGAGCCATCGATCATGTCAAAAACATGATTGATGCAGGCGCACACATTATTGATGTTGGCGGAGAGTCAACTAGACCCGGTGCAAAAAATGTTAATGAACAGGAAGAAATTTTAAGAGTTTCTGAAATAATTCAGCTTATAAAAAAAATATATCCAACTCAGTTAGTTTCTTTAGATACAAGAAAATCAAAAGTCATGCAGCACGGTGTTAGTATAGGAGTTGATATATTGAATGATGTTTCTGCTTTAGATTTTGATAATGAATCTTATCAAGTAGTTAAAAATTCCAATAAACCTATTATTTTAAATCATTCACAAGGCATACCAGAGAATATGCAAGATAATCCAACTTACAATAATGTTTTGTTAGATATTTATGATTATTTTGAAAAAAAAATTAAATTTTTAAAAGATAACGGAATTAAAGATGAGCAAATTATTATTGATCCAGGTATTGGATTTGGAAAAACTTTAGATCATAACTTACAAATTATTTCTAAAATCTCTTTATTTCATAGTTTAGGTTATCCAATTATGATTGGAGCATCTAGAAAAAGTTTTATTGGAAAAGTTATGGGCGACAAAGATAACCCACAAAGATTAGGTGGTTCGATAGCCTCAGTTTTGCATTCTTATTTACAAGGTATTCAGCTATTTAGAGTTCATGATATACAAGAAACAAGAGAGGCTCTTAAAGTTTACTCGCAATTTTTGAAGTAATAATGAAAAAATATTTTGGTACTGATGGCATTCGAGGAGAAGTTAATAAAGGTAATATCACAGGAGAAATGTTCTTCAAGTTCGGTCTTGCCGCGGGTACTTATTTCTCTAATAAAAATAAACAACGTCACAAAGCTATCATTGCAAAAGATACTCGTTTGTCTGGTTATATGCTTGAGCCAGCTTTAGTTTCAGGTCTTATATCTTCTGGAATGGATGTTTTACTTTTAGGACCTCTTCCAACAAATGCACTTGCGATGTTAACCAAATCAATGAAATCTGATTTAGGAATTATGTTAACTGCTTCTCATAATATTCATACTGACAATGGACTAAAACTTTTCGGACCTGACGGGATGAAATTGTCTGATAATGTTGAAAAAAAAATTGAAAAATTAATTGATGGAAAGGTTCAAAAATATTTATTAAAGCCTAATTTAATTGGAAGAGCTAAAAGAATAGAAGATGCGACAGAAAGATATACAGAAGTACTTAAAAATTTCTTTCCTAGATCTTTTAATTTGTCAGGAATAAAAATATTTTTAGACTGCGCCAATGGAGCTTCTTATAAATCTGCTCCCGCTTTACTTAGAGAACTAGGAGCTGAAGTTGTAGCTATAGGCATTAACCCGGATGGATTTAATATTAATAAAGATTGCGGATCAACACATCCTGAACTTATTCAAAGATCAGTAAAAGAGCATAAGGCAGACATTGGTATAGCTTTCGACGGCGATGCCGACCGAGTTATAATGTGTGATGAAAAAGGAGATTTAATTGATGGTGATCAGATTGTTGCAATGATTGCAAAACACTGGAAAAAGAAAAAAATTTTAAAAGGCGGGGTAGTTGGCACTTTAATGACCAACTTTGGATTAGAAAATTATTTTAAGAATAATAATATAAAATTTTATAGAGCAAATGTTGGAGATCGTTACGTGAAAGAAAAAATGAATAGTTTGAAATATAATCTTGGGGGTGAACAATCAGGTCATATAATACTTGGAAATTTTGCGACAACAGGAGATGGATTGTTGGTTTCTTTAGAGGTTTTGAATGCTTTAAAAAATAACGGCAAAGCAAGTAAATTATTTTCGGTATTTAAAAAAGTTCCTCAGGTTTTAGAAAATATTAAAGTCAAAGACAAAAAAATTGTAGATAAAAAAACTATTAAACAAAAAATTGAAAAAATTAACAAAGGCTTAAAAAGGGAAGGTAGATTGCTTGTTAGAAAATCAGGAACTGAAAATATAGTTAGAATAATGGTAGAAAGTTCAAATCAGAAATTAATAAAAGACACTTTGTTAGAAGTTAAAAAAGTTATATTTAATTAAAATTGAAATTAAACTCTAAATTACTCATTATTGCTGGTTCAGATTCTAGTGGTGGAGCAGGTATTCAAGCGGACATTAAAACAGCAACTTCTCTAGGTGTTTACGCAATGACTGCAATTACTGCAATTACTGCTCAAAATACTACCGGTGTGAAATCAATCGTTGCAGTTCCTGTAAAAGAAATTTTTAACCAAATCTCATTTTCAGTTCAGGATATAAAGCCAGATTCTGTAAAAATTGGTATGCTTCACAACGTTGGAGTTATTAAAGAAGTCATTAAAGCTATCAATAAACATAAATTAAAAAATATAATCATAGACCCCGTGATGGTCGCAAAGGGAGGTCATCGATTGATTAGTAATAGTTCAGTTAATTATTTAAGGAAAAAATTATTACCTTACGCATTATTAGTAACACCTAATATTCCAGAAGCAGAAACTTTAATTAAAAAAAAGATTAAAACTTTAGACGATATGATCGAAGCTGGTAAAGAAATTTTAAAACTAGGACCGAAATTTGTGCTTTTAAAAGGTGGTCATGTAGACAAATCTTTTGTGGAAGATGTTTTAATCTCAAAAAATAGTCTTAAAATTTTTAAAAATAAAAAAATTAAAACAAAAAATACTCACGGTACAGGATGCACGTTATCAAGTGCAATTGCTTCTTTTATTTCTAAAAATTATAACATGAACGAATCGTGTAGACGCGCAATTCAATATGTGCATAAAGCAATCTTGTTAAACCCAAAATTCGGAAGAGGACATGGGCCAATTAATCATATGGCTTTATTAAAATAAATAATTTAGATCTTTATAGCGGACCTAAAACAAATTTACTTATGACAAACGTTGTAGTTGTAGGCTCTCAATGGGGTGATGAGGGCAAAGGGAAGATTGTGGATTGGCTTTCAGAGCAGGCCGATGTTGTTATAAGATTCCAAGGAGGTCATAATGCTGGTCATACATTAGTTATCAATGGAAAAGTTTTTAAATTAAAATTGTTACCCTCAGGAATAGTTAGAGGAGATAAAATTTCAATCATTGGCAATGGAGTTGTTATAGATCCTTGGGCTCTATTAGAAGAAATTGATGATATTAAAAAAAAAGGAATCGATGTTAATGAAAATAATTTAATTATTTCTGAAACAGCAACTTTAATTCTTCCTTTTCATAAAGAAATGGATGAGATCAGAGAGGATGCAGCAAAATCTAAAATTGGAACTACGAGAAGAGGAATAGGACCTGCTTACGAAGATAAAATTGGTAGACGTTCCATTAGAGTTATGGATCTTAGCTCAAAATCAAATCTAGAAAAAAGATTAGAAGTTATCCTAGAGCATCATAATGCGATTAGAAAAGGACTAAAAAAGAAAATATATAAATCGGATGAATTAATCGAAGAGTTATTAAAAATAGCACCTAAAATATTAAAATTTTCTCAGCCTGTTTGGAAAAAAATTGCAGAATATCAAAAATTAAATAAAAAAATATTATTTGAGGGAGCTCAAGGAATATTACTTGATGTGGATCATGGAACTTATCCTTATGTTACTTCATCTAATACAGTAGCCGGAACAGCATCTGTCGGTACAGGATGCGGTCCAAAAACAATTGATTATGTACTTGGAATTACAAAAGCTTACACAACTAGAGTAGGCGAAGGCCCCTTTCCTACAGAACTTAAAGACGAAACGGGAGAATTAATTGGTCAAAGAGGTCATGAGTTTGGAACGGTGACTAATAGAAAAAGAAGATGCGGTTGGTTTGATGGCGTGCTTGTTAAGCAGTCCGCAACTATTTCTGGAATTACTGGCATAGCGCTAACTAAGTTAGATGTTTTAGATGCGTTGGATGAAATTAAATTTTGTGTTGGTTATAAATTAAATGGAAAAGAGATAGATTATTTTCCAAGTGCGTCAGATGATCAATTTGCAGTGCAACCAATTTATAAAACTTTTGAAGGCTGGAAATCAGAAACAAAAGGAATTAGAAATTACAAAGAGCTTCCTGAAAAAGCAAAAATCTATATTGCGGCGATTGAAGATTTTATTGGTGTTAAAATCGGAAGTATTTCAACAAGTCCTGAGAGAGATGATACAATTTTTGTTGAAGATCCTTTTAATGCGTAATGAAGGGTTTTGTTTTAATATTTTCTAACATTGCTTTTTGAACTTTTTCAAAAGCTCTGTTTTCAATTTGTCTTATTCTTTCTCTACTAATTTTATATTTTTGACTTAGTTCTTCTAGGGTTTTTGGTTCATCAATCAATTTTCTGTCATATAAAATTTCTTTTTCTCTTTCATCTAAAACTTTTAAAGCAGTTTGTAATAAAGCGTGTTTTTGATCCAATTCTTGACGTTGAGATATTAATAATTCTTGATCGGCATTTTCATCTACAAGCCAATCTTGCCACTGACCGCTTTGCTCTTCATCGGAAACTTTAGCATTCAGTGATTGTTCTTGTCCTGCCATTCGTCTATTCATTGAAACAACTTCATCTTCATTAACCTCTAATCTATTAGCGATTTCTTTAACATGAGCTGGTGTCATATCACCACTTTCAATTGCAAAAATTTGCCCTTTCAGTTTTCTAAGATTAAAAAATAATTTTTTTTGTGCAGCAGTTGTTCCAATTTTAACTAAACTCCATGATCTTAAAATATATTCTTGAATTGAAGCTTTAATCCACCACATTGCATAAGTTGCAAGTCTAAAGCCTCGCTCTGGATCAAATTTTTTAACGGCTTGCATCAATCCAATATTACCCTCTGATATTAATTCTCCAACGGGAAGGCCATAACCTCTGTAACCCATGGCGATTTTAGCAACTAATCGTAAGTGACTTGTAACTAAGGTATGAGCTGAATCTCGGTCACCTTTTTCGCGCCAATTCTTTGCAAGAATATATTCTTGCTCAGGCTCTAGCATTGGAAATTTTCTGATCTTCAATAAATAAGAATTTAAACTTCCCTCAGGTGTAAGCGTTGGAAGATTGGAATGTTTTTCAATTTTTTCCATGATATTTATGTAGTGATTATAACTTTTATAACAAGATATTAAAACTTAAGCTTTTTGATAGTTTTTAATAGGTTTTCAAAATCTTTTGGTTTTTCACATTCAAATTCCATTTCTTTTTTTGTAGTTGGGTGAATGAAGCCAATAGATTTTG
The DNA here is from genome assembly GCA_000371745.1 of alpha proteobacterium SCGC AAA280-B11. Lineage (GTDB taxonomy): Bacteria > Pseudomonadota > Alphaproteobacteria > Pelagibacterales > Pelagibacteraceae > Fontibacterium. The sequence goes on along the minus strand of AQUH01000007.1, from coordinate 21,117 downwards.
CATGTAGCGCTTGTCTTTTAAATCCTTCTAATAATTCTTTAAAATCTGGATCAATATCTCTGATAAATTTATTTTGCTTACCATAAATCTGATCACCAATAATGGGATTGCCGTGAGAAGAAAGGTGAACACGAATTTGATGGGTTCTTCCAGTTTCTAATCTACATTCAAGAAAACTCATGTCTGGAATTTTTTTTCCAGTAAAAAAATCTATAGTTTTATAATTTGTGACAGCGTCTTTTCCTCTAGAAGTATTAACACTCATTTTTTTTCTATTAAATCTGCTTCTTCCAATCATTGAAGCAATTTGACCAGAACTTGGTTTTAATCTTCCGTAAACAAGAACTTCATAAACTCTTTTAATTGTGTGTTCTGCAAATTGTTTAGATAAAAAAATATGCGCGTTATCATTCTTTGCAACCACAAGAAGACCACTCGTCCCTTTGTCAATTCTATGAACTATTCCAGGTCTTAATTCTCCACCGATAGTTGAAAGTTTGTTTTTGCAATGAAACATAAGCGCGTTCACCAGTGTATTATTAAAATTACCAGCACCAGGATGAACAACCATTTCAGGAGATTTATTAACGATTAACAGATCGGCATCTTCGTAACGAATATCTAGTTTAATATCATTTGCTGAAATATTAACTTCCTTTGGTTCCGGTATTTCAACCTCAACAACATCAGAGGTTTTAATTTTAATTGAAGGTTGAATTATTTTAATTTTATTAATTTTAACAAATCCATCATTAATTATATTTTTAATTCTTGTTCTGCTGATTTTCGGAATTAAAATTGCAAGCGCAGAATCTAACCGTGTATTATTTTTTTCTTCGGTTATTTCAAATTTATATTCGTTAATAGACATGATTAGTAATTTTGGTGGTCTTGCTAGGACTTGAACCTAGAACTCTAGTTTCGAAGACTAGGATGATATCCATTTCACTACAAGACCGTGAATGTAATTTATACTCTTCCTTAAATTTTAATTCTATCTTTTTTAGCTATTGCTTAGACTATTTAATCTTTACTGAAGTTCCTTGAAGCCATTCAGATTTTTGTTTTTTATAATATTCTTTTTTCCAAATAGGGGCTCTAATTTTTATTTGCTCAATAAGATATCGAGATAATTGATAAGCTTCAGATCTGTGCTTACACGATACTGCAATAATAATAGAAGGCTTGCCTAATGACACATAACCTTTAGCATGCTCAATAAATACTTTTACTTTTTTTAACTTAAATTTTTTTATTCCTTCAGCGTATATTTTTTTAAATGTTTTAATCACTAATCTATCGAATGCATCATAGGTAATGCCGGTAACATTTTTATTATTGTTATTTTTTCTAATGTTCCCTACAAAAAAAATACTAGCGCCTGCGTCAAAATCTTTGATGAATTTTTCTGCTCTTAATAAGCTGATTCTTTTTCTTGTTTTTTTTGGATCAATAATTGCAGCGTGAAACATTAACCTCCTCCAATGGGTGGAATAATTGAAATATTTTTTTCTTTATTTAATGTGTAAGCATCATTTACTATCTCATCTCTTTCTGAGCAAAAAGCTGATTTTTTAATAAGATCTTTGTAAGCCTTATTGCCAGAATATTTTTCTTCTATAATCTCAATTAATTTATTTCTTATATTTTTAACTTTTGTATTTTTATCAAAGTTAATTTGCAAAACTTCAGTGCGAAAAATATCCTTACAATTACCAAATAATTTTATTTTGATTTTCATATTTGCAATAACTTAACTTAAGTCTTTTAAAATAAATCCTGCAAAAATTCTGGTAAGCCATTAGGATTTATCCAGGTTCCTGATTTTCCACCCTGCTTAATTAACAAACGAATGCCATCAATTTTAAGATCGGGGTTTACAATTTTGCATAAATCATAAATTGTAATCAACGCTGCATTTACACCCATGATCGCCTCCATCTCAACGCCAGTTTTAGCGAATGCCGCAACAACACAATAAGCTTCTAGTGAAAAGTCATCAGCGTTTTGAAGAATTTTTGTTGAACTATGATCAACACTCAGTGGATGACAAAGAGGAATGATTTCGCTAGTTTTTTTTACCCCAAGTAGTGACGCAATTTCTGCTAAAGAAATCGGATCTCCTTTTGGCATTTGTTTATCTTGAATTAATTTAAAAGTTTTTTCACCAACATAAATTTTACCCATAGCCAATGCTCTTCTGTGGGTATTTTGTTTCTGCGATACATCCACCATGTGAAAATTATTGTTCGCAAAGATTTCCTTTGCCCAATCTTTTAAAATATCTGTGTCTATGATTTTAAGATTTTTCATTATCCTCCAATAGATGCTAAATTTGGTGTAATTCCGGTATTGCCTAATTCTAAATAATGAGATTCTTTTTTGAAATTCAATTGTGCATTAATTAGATCTTTAAGCTGAGGAATCTGTTCGTCATTTTGTAATAGTGCTCTAAGAGATATTCCAGTATCTCCAAATAAGCATAATCTTAAATCGCCTTGAGCTGTGATTCTCAAACGATTACAGCTTTTACAAAAGTCTTTTGAATAGGGAGCTATAATTCCAAATCTTCCTTTAAAATCTTTATGAATATAATTTTTGGAAGGACCCGCATCAAATCCTCCGGTTTGATGTATCCATTCTTTTTTTAATAAATAATCTCTAAATACATTAGCAGACACATGATACTTTTTAAAATAATCTAAATTATCTCCTGTTTGCATTAGTTCAATGTATCGAAAATCTATTTGATTTGATTTTACAAATTGCATCCATCTATCAAAATCTTGTTCACTGTCATTAACGCCTTTAAGCAAAACAGCATTCACTTTTATATTTTTAAAGTTCAAATCTTGTAATTCGTTAAGGCCAATTAAGATGTCCTCTAGCTTATCCATGCCAGTAATGAATTTAAATTTTTCTCTATCCAAACTATCAATACTTATATTAATGCCGTTAACTTTTGCATTCACAACAGATTTTGCAATATATTTTAAATTATAACCGTTAGTAGTGAAAACAACTTTATTAATTCCTGGTAACGATTTTAAATTTTCTATAATCTCAATAAAATCTTTTCTAACCGTAGGCTCACCCCCTGTTAGTCTAATTTTACAAACCCCAAGCTCTGACAAAGCTTTGCCAATTCTTTTTATCTCATCAAGGCTTAAAAATTCTTTTTTATTATTAGGTTTTTGATAACCATTGGGTAAACAGTATCCACATTTAAAATTACAAACATCCGTAATAGAAATCCTAAAATACGGAAAGCTTCTGCCAAAGTTATCTTTTAAATGAGCCATTAATTATTCATTACAATCTATAATAATAAGATAGTCAAAATATTTTTAAACCCAAACTTAGTGCTACAAAAATAACTAAAATAGAAGTTAAAATTGCAAGAATATGAGGCTTTAATATTTTTATATTAAGAAAGTTTCCAAGTTGACCGCCAAGCAATACAGCTAAAAGCAAATAAAAATAAGGCTGGAGTTTTAAAAGATTATCTAATTTTTGAATTTGCCCTAAAAAACCTGAAATAGAATTTATCAAGATAAATAAAGATGCAGCAATAGCAATCTGTTTAGGTTGCGCTGCTTTTAGATTATATAGAATAGGGGATAGCATAATTCCACCACCAATGCCCACAACCCCAGAGACAAAGCCAATTCCAGCTCCAATTATAACCGCTAAAAAAAAAGGAATTTTTTTTATAATCTGATCTTTTAATTTATATTGGCTCGCTTGCAGTAACAACAGAAGTCCACTTATCATTAGGCAAAAGAATAATAAAATTTGAAAAAATTCTTTTGTAATTTGAAATTTTCCACCAATATAAGCTAAAGGGATAGAGCCTAAAAAATAAGGTGTTAAAAATTTTATATTTAAATTTCCAGCTCTTATATAATTAAAACAATTTCCTGTTACGACAATAATATTGCAAGCCAACCCTATTATTGGAATAAATAAATATTCCACATCAAAAATAGTTAACAATGCTAAATAGGAAGTCCCTCCACCAAAACCGACACTCGCATAAATAATTGCAATTATAAAAAAAAGTATGGGTAGCATATTTTTAATCTATATGTTTTAATATGGTAAATTTATGAAAACCGATAGTACAAAAAAATTTATACCTGTTAACATTGCCGTCTTAACTGTTTCTGATACTAGAAATGATTCAACCGATACATCAGGCAATATTTTAGTAAATAAAATTAAAGAGTTAGGCCATGAAGTAGTCAGTAAAAAAATTTTAAAGGACGATAAAGAGCAAATTAAAGAAACTATTCTTGAATGGTGCGATGAGGCAGTCGACATAATTATTAGCACAGGTGGCACAGGCTTAACAGGAAGAGACATAACAATTGAAGCTTTAGACGAGATTAAAGATAAAGACATTCCTGGATTTGGCGAGATATTTAGAATGCTTAGTTACAAAACAATCGGTACCTCTACTATTCAATCGCGAGCGCAAGGAATTATATGCAAAGGAAAATATATATTTGCTTTACCAGGATCTTCAGGAGCTGTAACAGATGCTTGGGAAGGAATTTTAAAATTTCAATTAGACTCTCGTTTTCAGCCTTGTAATTTCATCAATATTATTCCGCGTCTCAAAGAAAAATAATACTAAATTGTATTTGGCTGGTCAGGAAAAAAACAATCAATTATATCTCCTTTTTTAAAATTTTGTTTTCCTGCTGGAAAGACAGCCCAAATATTTGACCGAGCAAAAGGTTTTATTTTAAATGACTCTTGTCCTTTTAAAGCTTCAAGATCAAGTGTGCCCGAATTTGAGGTATTTAATTTAGCTTTGACAAAATGCGTCATGTGTTTCTTTTTAATATAACTATTTTTTAAAACTGCTTTAATTGGTTTTTCATTTTCCACACCTAAAATATTTAGCAGATACGGATTTACAAAAAATCTATAGCACGCAGCTGTTGAAATAGGATTTCCTGGCAGTCCAAATAACGCTTTGTGTTGTCCTTTAATCTTTGCAAACAGCACTGGCTTTCCAGGTTTAATTTCTACTCCTTTGAAGTAATTTGAAAGTTTAAAAGTTTTAATAACACTTGGAACAAAATCAAATTTGCCCGCTGAAATTGCGCCTGACGTAATAATTAAATCTATCTTAGATCTTAACATTTTTTTTATCTGATTTTTAAAAACAGATTGATGATTGTCTCTTAAAATTCCCCCATTAATAAAATTAAATAAAAAATTCTCATTTAAAGATTTGATATAAGGACCATTTGAATTTCTAACTTTCCATGCGGGAATATTTTCACTATTTGAGATTTCATTTCCTGTTGAAAAGAATAATACGTTTGGTTTTTTTTTAACTTTGATCTTTTTAATTCCTAAAGTTTTTAAAGCTAAAATATGATTTGAGTGAATTATTGTGCCTTTTTTAATAATGATATCATTTTTTTTATAATCTGATCCTAAAAATCTAACGTGTTGATGTTTGTTAATTTTTTTATCAACGATTATATATTTTGGTTTATTTTTATTTGGATAAAATTCAATTTGTTCAATTGGAATAATAGTATCAAAACCCTTTGGTATAATTCCTCCAGTCATAATCTCAACTGTTTCAAATTTTTTAATTTTTTTTTTAATAGGCTTTGTTCCTGCAATCATCGAGCCTATAATTTCAAATTTTTGAGGAGTATTTTTATTCAAAAATTTAGTGTCCCCAGAGTTAATCGCAAAACCATCGAAGGCGGCATTATTTGCTGCTGGATAATTATGTTTTGAGAAAATATTTAATGACAAAACTCTGTTAAGTGAATTTTCACTATTAATAATCTCATCCCCAATTTTAATAGGTGCTTTACGTAAAATCTGTTGTGATTTTAAATAACTAATCATTATTTTTTATTAGCTCCTTTGCTTTTTCTAAATCTTCTTTTGTATTAATATTAAAAAAAGGATCGTTATTTTTAAATTCCATATTAATTGTTTTAACTCCAACATTATTAGCCCAAACTTCTACTTTGCGCTCTCCTTTATTAATTACATCATCTTCTAATCTACCTAATAGCTCTACTGACCATAACCCAAATATATTGTGTCTTTTATCATTAGACTTAATAAAAAAAAGTTTGCTGTCTTTATCATTAATATTCTTTAGAAAATTTTGTAGATATTTTTTGCTAAAAAATGGCGTGTCAGATGGAAAGGTAGAAACCCATTTGTAATTTTTATTATTTTCTTTAATCCATTTCATGGCTGTCAAAACTCCACCTAATGGTCCCAAATCTTTTTTGTAGTCTTCAATTTTAGTAATTTTCTTTGAATTTAAAAACTTAATGTCCTTATTTGCTATAACCAAAATTTCATTAAATTGGTCTAGAATTTCTAATAGAATATAATCGATTAATATTTTTTTACCCAGTTGCACTTGGGATTTATCCTGACCAAATCTTTTCGATTTTCCTCCCGCTAGTACAACGCCTAAAATGCTGTTATAGTCCATAAATCTAAATATAAATCATTAAAATACCAATTAAAGATATATAATGGATTTGAAAATTTTGGAAATTGCTTCCCATACTGAAAATAAAAAAGCAATTAGCAATCCCACCCATTCATCAAAAAATAAAAACCCGATCTGCGGAGATGAAATGGAAATTAGTTTAATTGTAAAAAAAGATATCATCGAGGATATGGCCTATCATTGCAAATCTTGTGTATATTGCCAAGCTTCAGTGAGTTTACTTTCGAGAACGATAAAACATAAAAATATCCAAGAATTTAAAGATTTTTTAAATACTGCCGAAGGCATGTTTAAAGATAGTAAAATAAATCTAAAAAATAGTTGGAAAGAATTTTCAGAAATTTTTGATAAAAAAAATATGGCCAGAAAAGAATGTTTGCTTCTCCCTTTAAGAACCGTTTTAAAAGCACTTCAATAAAATTTAATGAATTCTAAATATAAAGTTTTAAAATTTAAATCTAATCAATTTCAAGAGGTTGAAGATCTAATTTCTATCGAAGAACCATTAGAAATTTCAATAAAATTTAAAGATCAGGATAAATGGGTTAATCAAATTTTATCTATTACCATGAGAACACCGGGCCATGATGAAGATTTGGTAAGAGGATTTTTATTTAATGAACAAATTGTTCAAAATATAAGTCATATTGATTCTATAAAAAGTTTCGGCGATAAAGTAGGACAATATAAAATTCAAAATAAAATATTAGCTACTTTGAATAATTCTCAAAATGTTAATATTACTAAAATTAAAAGAGACTTTTTAACTAATTCGTCATGTGGTGTTTGTGGGAAGTCTTCTCTAGATGCTTTAGAAATAATTAAAAAAGATAAAACTTCATTAACAGAACCAAAGTTGAAAAAAGAAGTTATTCTTCAATCTCCGGATATTTTGAAAAAAAGTCAGTCAGAATTTTCTAAAACAGGAGGGATACATGCAAGCGGATTATTTGCAAGTAATGGTGAATTAATAGCAATAAGCGAAGATGTTGGCAGACATAATGCTTTAGATAAATTAATAGGAAATATTTTAAATAATAAACTTCTCAATTCTAAAAACCAATTTATCACTTGTTCAGGACGCTTAAACTTTGAACTTGTGCAAAAAGTTATAATGACGAACATTGGAATCATGATTGGTGTGGGTGCGCCAACAAGTCTCGCTATTGATTTAGCAAGCAAATTTAATATGACTTTGATAGGTTTTGTAAAAAAAGACAGTTTTAATGTCTATACCAATAATCAAAAAGTAATTATAAAAGCATAATTATTTAGAAAAATTCATGTCAAAAAATATTAGCAATTTATCTGGTAAAGTAGGTTTAAAACATAATCTATTTCAAAAAATTTCAGACAACGTTCTACAGAACCATCCAAAAGATAATAAAGAGATAGCAAATGAATATAATCTAGGAGTATCAACTATTTATGGGGCAGAAAGCTTCTATGAATTTTTAAGACCTGCACATCGTGAAAAGAAAGCTTTTGTTTGCAATGGTAGCGCCTGCATGTGTTCGGGTACACAGGATAAATTAAAAGAGACTCTAAGAGAAAAACTAGGCAAGGATAAAGTAGGAACAATGTTTTGCTTAGGTTACTGTTATGAAAACAATGCATTTCATTACAACGGCGAAAATTATGCTGGAAAAGATATAGAAAAAATCGATCAAATTATAAAAGGTGAAAAAATTCAACAAGATAAGTTTTTCTCAAAAAGTTACGCAACAACAAGTTTTTTAATGGATGATAAATTGTTATCTATCAGCCAGGTCAAAGAGCAATTAACCAAATTCCTTAAAACAGATAAAAAAGAAATAATTAAATCAATATTAGATTCTAATCTTACAGGCAGAGGTGGAGCAGGCTTCCCAACTGGAATGAAATGGGATTTTTGCAGCAGAGAAAAAGTAAAAAAGAAATATGTTATCTGTAACGCTGATGAAGGTGACTCAGGCGCATTCTCCGACAGATATTTATTAGAAGATCAGCCGCTTAAAGTTTTGTTTGCAATGATAATTTGTGGCTATGTGATTGGAGGTGATGAAGGAGTTCTATATATTAGAGGTGAATACCCAAAATCAATTGAAGCAATTAATGGATGCATCAATGAATTAAAAAAAGCAGGATTGCTTGGAGAAAATATTTTAGGAACAGGTTTTTCTTTTGATATTTATATTTGTATTGGACAAGGAGCATATATTTGTGGTGAAGAAACAGCATTGATCGCATCTATTGAAGGTAGACGCGCTGAAGTAGAGGTTCGACCTCCATTCCCAGTTACTGAAGGGTTATATAAAAAACCAACAGTGGTAAATAACGTTGAAACATTAGCTGCGGTTACTGGAATCTTAATTAATGGTGCTGATAAATTTGCAGCTATTGGAAATAAAAAATCTGCTGGCACAAAATTAGTATGTCTCGATAGTTTTTTTAAAAATCCTGGAGTTTATGAAATTGATATGGGTACACCGATGAAAAAAATATTTAACGAAATCGGCGGAGGATATAAAGAGCCCGTTAAAGCTTTTCAAATTGGAGGCCCCTTAGGTGGTGTTGTTCCTTTAAGCGAAATTGATAATTTAAATTTAGATTTTCAAGAATTTAGTGCCAAGGGTTTTATGTTAGGACATGCTAGCGTTGTAAGCATTCCTAAAGATTTTCCAATGGTAGAATACATTCATCACTTATTTGAATTTTCTGCAGAAGAATCATGCGGCAAATGTTTCCCTGGAAGACTCGGGTCATACAGAGGCAAAGAAATGTTTGACCAAGTTAAGAATAAAACAGCCAAAATACCTCTAAAATTATTGTACGATCTGTTAGTAACTATGCAAAAAGGATGTTTATGTGCGCTTTGTGGGGCAATACCTACTCCCATCATGAATATTCTAAAGTACTTTTCTAACGAAATGAAAAATGATATTTCTGCTTAAACAATGAGCTCAGAAAAAAGAAAAATAGCTTATATCGACGGAAAGCCTTACGAAATTGGCGCTCATCACACGTCTATTTTAAAATTTGTTAAAGGTTATCTAGGTGACGATAAAGTACCAACGCTTTGCGATGATCCTAATTTAGCACCTTATGGAGCATGCAGAGTTTGTTCTGTTGAAGTAGCTTTAGTTAAAGATGGTCCTACTAGAGTTGTTGCTTCTTGTCATACCCCAGTAGTTGAGCATCAGCACATCTTTACTAATAATGAAAATTTAACAAGCCTTAGAAAAAATATTGTTGAACTTGTTTTAACAGATCATCCAATGACTTGTGGAACTTGTGAAGTGAACAATAATTGCGAACTTCAAAAAGTTGCCAATGATTTAGGAATCTCAGATCATAGATATAATAATCCAAAACAACACAAAGGTATTCCAAAAGATACTTCTCATTCCTACATGAGAATGAATTTAGATCACTGTATTAATTGTGGAAGATGCGTAAGAGCATGCGATGAAATTCAAGGTTCATTTGTTTTAACAATGAGTGGTCGAGGTTTTGAATCAAGAATTACCACAGACAATGATATGTTATTTGGTGACTCTTCATGTGTTTCATGTGGAGCATGCGCACATACTTGCCCAACTGATGCAATTTCAGATATTTTTAAATCTAAGTCAGCTAATGTAGATAAAAAAGTTCGAACGACTTGTTCGTATTGCGGCGTTGGATGTAATCTTGAAGCTTCAATTAAAGATAACAAAGTAGTGTCGATCGACACTCCTAAAGAAACAGAAGTAAACGCTGGACACACTTGCGTAAAAGGAAGATATGCCTTTGGTTTTTATGATCATCCTGACAGGTTAAGAACTCCATTAATAAAAAGAAATGGAAAATTTGAAAAAGCTTCTTGGGATGAAGCTTATGATTTTATCAAAAAAGAATTAAATCGAATTATTAAAGAATATGGACCAGATGCAATAGCTGGAATTTCTTCTGCAAGATGTACTAATGAAGAAAATTATTTATTCCAAAAAATGATTAGAGCTGTTGTTGGCACTAACAGCGTTGATTGTTGTGCTCGAATTTGTCACTCACCAACAGCATGGGGGATGCAACAAACATTTGGAATGGGTGCCGCTACTAATTCTACAGAAGATATTTATCACGCAGATTTATTTTTAGTGATTGGTGCAAATCCAACTACAGCTCACCCAGTAACTGGAGCTAAAATTAAACAACAAGTAATGAAGGGTAAAAAATTAATTGTTTTAGATCCTATAACTACTGAGCTTGCTAAACTTGCAGATTATCACATCAAATTAAGACCAGGAACGAATGTAGCTGTGTTAAATATGATGCTTCACTTTATTATCAAAGCTAAATTGTATAACGCAGACTTTGTTCGAGACAGAACTGAAGGATTTGAAAAATTTATTAAAGAAATTGAAAGACAAGATGTGGATCAATTAGCAAAAATTGCTGGAGTAGATAAAGAGATGGTTAAAGAAGCGGCAATTGCTTATGCGAGCGCAAAAAATTCTATGGAGTTTCATGGTTTGGGAGTTACAGAACATGAACAAGGTTCAAAAACAGTAATGTTAATTGCTGATCTTGCAATGATCACAGGAAATATCGGAAGAAAAGGTGTTGGAGTAAACCCTTTAAGAGGACAAAATAACGTTCAAGGAGCTGCTGACATGGGATGTCAACCACATCAAGGAGCTGGTTATTTCAACGTTGCAGATGAAAAAAATCAAAAATATTACAGTGAAAAATACGGAGTTACTCATCCAACTAAACCTGGTTTAAAAATTCCTGAAATGTTTGATGCTGCAATTAACAAGCAATTAAAAGCAGTTTGGATTATTGGTGAGGATATTGTTCAAACAGACCCTGATAGTTCTCACGTTATTAAAGCTATGAACTCTTTAGAATTTTTAGTTGTACAAGAAATATTCATGAGTGAAACTGCAAAACTTGCAACGGTAGTATTACCAGGTACTACTTTCTTAGAAAAAGATGGAACTTTCACAAACACAGAAAGAAGAATTCAAAGAGTAAATAGAGCAGCTCCTCCTTTACCAGGAACTAAACCAGATGGAGTTATCGTTGCAGAAATGATGCAAAAATTGGGTTTCAATCAAGCAAGCTATGATGCGGATCAAGTATTAAAAGAAATTGCAGATGTAGTTCCTTTTTTTAAAGGCGTTACTAGAGAAAGACTTGGTGAATTTGGTTTACAATGGCCTGTGGATGCAGATGGAACAGATACTAAAATTTTATACAAAGAAACTTTCAAGCTTGGAAAAGGTCAACTTAAAAATTTCGATTGGAAAGAGTCTACTGAGATAACAAATAATCAAAAAGAATATCCATTGATTCTGACAACAAGTCGTGCATTACAACATTATAATTGTGGAACAATGACTAGAAGAACGAACAACATTGATCTTATGGATGAAGATATTCTTTTAATCCATCCAAAAGATGCAGCCCAAAGAGATTTAATTACAGGGGATTTTGGAAGATTATATTCTGGAAGAGGTAAAGTTGATCTTAAAGTAGAAGTAACTGATAAAGTTAAAGAAGGAATTGTGTTTACTACTTTCCATTTCCCGGAGCATATGGTCAACATGGTTACAGGTCATGGTAAAGATGAAGAAACTATGTGTGCAGAATACAAAGTTTCTTCAGTTGAAATTAAAAAGATCTCAAATCGTTTTGAACAAAAAGAACCAAAAGAACATCAAGTACAAGTTAAATAATTAAAAATTTTTATTTACTCCAACTAGCAGGGTAGTTTTTTTTTAAAATAAATCTATTTAAGATAATTGCGTAAACTATAATTATTAGAGATCCTAAAATAATAGGGTTTAATAAAAACTTATAAGAAGCACCACCAAGAATTATAAATATAGGATTACCACCTGCTGGAGGATGTGTAATTCCTAGCAATATCATTACAAATATTCCAAGTCCCACAGCAACAGCAATTTGTAGAAATAAATAATGCTGATCTATAGGAAAAAAATTTAAAGCTAACACACCAACTAATGAAGTAAAAAAATGACCGAAAAAAACATTTTTAGGTTGGGAAAATGGACTTTCAGGATATCCAAAAACCAACACCATAGAGGCTCCAAACGATCCAACAAGAAATAAACCAAAAGGAGTTTTAAAACTTAAAAATGAAAGTGTACCGATTGTTAGAATTGAAAATATTTTAGCAGTTATAGCTCTTTTAAAATTTTCTTTTATTGTTTTAATCACGTTGCCAATTCTTTTATCATTAACCCTTAATATTTTTAGTTATTTTAACTACACCTGTAAGTTGAATAAGAAGTGTCCCCAATCTTTATATAATAATTGAATTGAATGTGTTTTTTTTTGTGAATATAATTCTTTCATCAAACAATAAGGGGATAATCAATGATTAAAGAATGTCTGAAAAAAGTAGTGTCGATACTTGTATCGGCCGCTTTTTTTATAACAATGATTTTGCCAGGAAATTTATTTGCTGCTGAGACGCAGTACTTTCCTGTGCCAAGCAGCAGAGTAGGTCCATACTCAGCAATGGGTACTGGTTATTACGGCGCACAAATTGACTACATGAATTACGTTAATGCTAATGGCGGCGTAAATGGAGTTATGCTGACATGGCAAGAGTGCGAAACAGAATATAACGCAGCAAAAACTGTAGAGTGTTACCAAAGACTTATGACAAAAGATGGTCAGAAGATGGTGGTGTTCGATACACTAGGAACTCCTGGTGCTTACGCAGTTATTAATCGTATGGCAGAGGACAAAGTTGTTCTAGCTCAATATGGATACGGAAGAACAGACGCCGCGGACGGCAGAGTTTGGCCTTGGGTATTTAATGCTGCAAGCAGCTATTGGTCACAAATCGCAGTTAAATTAAGATGGATGGCAGAACTAGAAGGCGGTGGTCCTGAAAAATTGAAGGGTAAAAAAATAGTTCACCTTCACATTGATACTCCATACGGACGTGAACCACTTCCAACAATGAGAAGACTTGCTAAAGAATGGGGATTTACATTAGTAGAAATTGCTATTGCTCCTCCAGGATTAGAACAGCAATCTCAGTGGTTACAAATCAGACAAGAAAAACCTGATTGGGTTACTTTTTGGGGCGCAGGTTCTGGAATGAATTCAACAGCGATGACGAATGCTGCTAGAGTTAATTTTCCAAGAACAAAAATGATGTACGTTACTTTCGGTGGTGCCGAGGAGGATATGATTCCTGCTGGTGAATCTGCTAATGGAACTTACGTTGTTTCCAATGCTCTTCCTGGAAAAAATTATCCTTTAATCAAAGGAATTCAGGAAAAAGTTTATAAAGCCGGAAAAGGAAATTTAGCTGATCCAAATCGTGTTGGCACTGCCTATTATAATAGAGGTTTAGGTGCTTCTATTATGTGGGTTGAAGCGTTGAGAAATGCTCAAAAAATGCACAATAAAGTTGGAAAAGCAGTTACCTCTGAAGAGTTTAGAGCTGGATATGAAGCTATAAATATGACCGATGCTAGAATGCAAGAACTTGGCATCGCTGGAATGTTAGCTCCATTTGCTCTTTCTTGTTCTCAACATGAAGGCGCAGGTAAATTTGCTTTAATGCAATGGGACTCTAAAGCTCAAGCCTTCAAGAAAGTTAAGGACTGGACAGGACCTAACGATCCTAAAGCTATAAGAGCTCAAATCGAAGAGTCAGCTGCTAAGTATGCTGAGGAGAATAAAATTACACCTAAAAAGTGTAGTTAAGCCTTAAATTAATAAATTTAATTTGGGGGTGTAAATTATTTTAAGTACAAAAATAGTTTACACTCCCCATTTTAATATCTAGATTGCGCAAGAAAAATAATACAGAATTTTAATGGGGACAAATTCTAAAAACATTTTAGAAGTCAAAAACATAGAAGTAGTCTATGACAACGTTATCTTAGGACTTCACAATGTTTCACTTAATGTCCCACGAGGAAAAATAGTAGCTTTACTAGGAGCTAACGGTGCAGGAAAAAGTACAACTTTAAAATCAATTTCAACAATGCTTGCTTCTGAAAGAGGCAAAGTTACAAAGGGTTCAATTAATTACGACGGCAACGTAATTGAAAATCAAACACCATCTGAGATGGTTAAGCTTGGAATGGTTCAAGTTCTTGAAGGCAGAAGATGTTTTGGACATTTGACAGTTGAAGAGAATATTATTACTGGAGCGTATTCAAGAAAATTATCGAGAGGCGATTTAAATCAGGAGCTTGAAAAAATTTATAGTTATTTCAGGAGATTAAAAGAAAGAAGAAAAAGCCAAGCAGGTTTTACATCTGGGGGCGAACAGCAAATGGTGGCAGTTGCTAGAGCAATGATGACAAAACCAAAAATGCTTTTGCTAGACGAACCGTCTATGGGGTTAGCACCTCAGTTAGTTGCGGAAATATTTAATATTGTAAAAATGTTAAATGAAAAAGAGGGAGTTAGCATTTTATTAGCTGAACAAAATACAAATATTGCTCTTAAAAATTCTGACTATGGTTATATCATTGAGACAGGAAAAGTAATGTTAGAAGGATCAGCAAAAAGTTTATTAGGTGATGATAAAGTAAAAGAATTATATTTAGGAATTTCAAAAGGGAAAAGATTGAATTTCAGAGACGCTATTAAGGATAATGAGAAAAAAAGTAAATAATGGTATCAAAGAAAAGTGGTAAAAAAAAATTATGACACAAGGCAGAAAATTTAAAATTGGAAAACCTATTTTAGAATTAAAGAATATTTCTTTAAGTTTTGGAGGTGTTAAAGCTATTACGAATATTTCTTTTAACGTTTTGGAGCATGAAATAAGAGCGCTTATCGGACCAAATGGTGCTGGAAAAAGCTCATTACTTAACTGTATTAATGGAATTTATAAGCCTCAAGAGGGAAAAGTATTATTTAAAGGTGAAGTGTTAGATAAAATTACTCCTAATATTATCTCTCAAAAAGGAATTTCTAGAACTTTTCAAAATCTTGCTCTTTTTAAAAGAATGTCAGTGTTAGATAATATTTTAGTGGGCAGAAAACTTCATTCAAAAGCTAACTTCCTTGAAGTGGCATTTCAGCTGCCAAGAGCGATAAGAGAAGAGAAGCAAAATACAGCAAAGTGTGAAGAAATTATAAAATTCTTAGAAATTGAAAATATTAAAAATACTCCTGTCGGTAAACTTCCTTACGGTCTACAAAAAAAAGTTGAATTAGGTCGTGCGCTTGCAACCGAAGCTAATGTGCTGTTGTTAGATGAGCCCATGGCTGGAATGAACGTTGAAGAAAAAAGAGATATGTGTAGATTTATTTTAAAAGTGAATGATGAGCTTGGAACAACTATAGTTCTAATTGAACACGACATGGGAGTAGTTATGGATATATCTGATAGAGTTGTAGTTCTTGATTATGGAAAGATTATTGGTGATGATGTACCAGATAAAGTTAGGTCCAACAAAAAAGTTATAGATGCTTATTTAGGAGTTTCCCATGACTGATTCAATTTTATTCTTTTTTGAGGTTCTTGTTGGTGGATTGTTATCAGGAACGATGTATTCGTTAGTAGCTCTTGGTTTCGTTCTTATTTATAAAGCATCTTCGACATTTAATTTCGCACAGGGTGCCATGGTGTTTTTTGCCGTACTTTCATTTTGTGGGTTTATGGAATACGGGATGCCATTTGCTGTTGCCTTTTTTGCAGTTGTTCTTTTAATGATAATAGTTGGCTTACTGACTGAAAGATTAGTGCTTCGTCCATTAATGAATCAAAGTGAAGACACAGTTTTAATGGCAACGATTGGTCTGGGATTTGTTCTTGAGGGACTTGCCCAGGCAAAATGGGGTGTTGAAGTTAGAAAATTAAGTTTAGGAGTTGGAGACTTCCCTCTTCCTTGGATTGCTGATAATTTAAAATTATTTATTAGTGCTCTTGATATAACAGCGGGCCTAGTTGCTCTTAGTATGATTGTTCTTCTTACACTCTTATTTAAATATACAAAAATTGGTCTTGGATTAAGAGCGGTTGCAGATGATCCTGGAGNAGCAAGCTCAATTGGAATTCCTTTAAAGCATATCATGCTACTAGTTTGGTCTGCAGCAGGAGTAGTTGCTTTAGTTGCTGGAATGATGTGGGGCGCGAGAGCAGGTGTTCAATTTGCTCTTATTGAATTGGCGTTAAAAGCATTACCAGTTCTAATTATTGGAGGATTTTCATCAATTCCTGGAGCAATTGTTGGCGGTTTACTTGTAGGTGCTGTTGAAAAAATTTTAGAAGTTTATATTGGACCTTTCTTTAAAGGCGGAATTGAAGCTTGGGCTCCATATATGCTATCAATATTATTCTTACTTTATAGACCTGAAGGTTTATTTGGTGAAAAAATAATTAGGAGAGTTTAATTTATGAAACCTGTTTTTATGAGATATACAAAAGCTGACATTATAAATTTTGTTGTTTTGCTAGTGATAGGTTTTTTAGTGATACCTAATGTTATCACAAGTGATTATTGGTACACTTCCATTTTAATACCTTGGCTTTGTTTAACCATTGCAGCCTTGGGTCAAAATATAGTTATGGGGTATACCGGGCAATTATCTTTAGGTGCAGCAGGCTTCATGTGTGCAGGAGCCTATGCTTGTTACAATATAATGCTTCGAATACATGGCATGCCATTCTTAGGAGCTTTACTTTTATCAGGATTAATAGCGGCATGTCTTGGTCTTATATTTGGATTGCCGAGTCTTAGAATTAGAGGAATTTATTTAATGGTTGCAACTTTGGCATCACAGTTTTTTATTGTTTGGGTTATAGATAAATTCGGTTGGTTTAAGAACTATGACCTTTCTGGCGCAACTACTTTTCAAAAAATATATATAAATGGAGTGGCCTTTACTAATGGATACATGATGTATCTTTTAGTTGCAGCAATCGTGGTTATCATAACCTTACTTACAATTAATATGGCTCGAGGAGCTACTGGCAGAAACTGGATGGCAGTTAGAGATATGGATATTGCTGCAGAGTCTATGGGTGTTTCGCTTTTAAAAACGAAGCTACAAGCTTTTGCGATTAATGCTTTTTTATGTGGTATAGCAGGAGCTCTTTATACTTATACATATCTAAAAACTGTTGAACCGTTTGCAGCCTTTAATATCAGTCTATCTTTTAAAATTATGTTTATGGCGATTATTGGAGGACTTGGAACAATTTCCGGCGCTTTTATTGGCGCAGCTTTTATTTTACTTTTCCCAGTTGTTTTAAATGTTATCGGCAATAACGTGTTTCACGGAGCAATTGATGCAACGATTATATCGGCTATAGAACAAATTGTATTTGGTTCATTAATTATTATTCTCATGATTTATGAACCACTTGGATTTTCAAAATTGTGGGAAACTATAAAACAAAAATTAAGCCCAAAGAAATCTAATTAAAAAATAGTTTTTTATATTAGAGTATTATAAGTAATCTAGCATGATTATAGGATCAGTAGTTGACGGCGATATAAACGAGAAGCGAATACCAATATCTCCAGAAACAATAAAAAAATTTATCGCTAACGGATTTTCAGTTCAGCTTGAAAAAGATTTTGGAAAATATTCTAATATTTATGATGAGGAGCTTCAAAAATTAGGAGCAAAGATATTAAATAAAGATGAGATTTATAAAAGTTCAGACATTGTCATTAAAATTAATTGTCCTAGTGAATCCGAAATTTCATTAATCAAAGACGGCGCTGTATTAATTGGAAGTTTTTTCCCACATTTAAATAAAGATAAAATTAATAAGCTTTTAAAAAAAAATATTAAAATATTTTCTTTAGAACTGCTCCCAAGAATTACAAGAGCACAATCCATGGATATTCTGTCTTCACAGGCAAATTTAGCTGGATACAAAGCAGTTATAGATTCAGTTTATGAATTCAATAGAGCAGTACCCATGATGATGACTGCAGCTGGCACAGTAACGCCAGCAAAATTTTTTATAATAGGAGCGGGAGTTGCTGGACTACAAGCTATCGCAACTGCAAAAAGATTGGGTGGCGTTGTGTCTGCTACCGATGTGAGACTTGCTTCAAAAGAACAAGTTGAAAGTTTGGGTGGAAAATTTGTTTTTGCTGAAAGTTCAAAAAACTTAGAAACGAGTGGTGGTTATGCAAAAGAATTAGACGCGGAAGATAAAAGCAAACAAGAAGACTTATTAAAAAATACAATTAAAAATCAGGATATTGTTATTTGTACTGCTTTAATCCCAGGGAAAAGGGCTCCAAGAATTGTTACAGAAGAAATGGTTAAATCGATGAAGAGCGGTTCTGTTATATGCGATCTTGCTGTGGAGCAAGGTGGTAATTCAGCATTTTCTGAACCAGGTAAAATTGCAGTTGTAAATGGAGTAAAGATTATAGGATATAAAAATGTTCCAAGCAGGATTTCAGAAAGCGCATCTATTTTACTTGCTAAAAATATTTTAAATTTTTTAGAAATTATTTATGACAAAACTCAAAAAAAATTAAAAATAGATGAGAATGATGAAATTATTAAAGCAGTTTATATTAATAAGGAGATTAATTAATGGAAATTGATCCAATTATTTTTAGATTTGCAATTTTTATTCTATCTATTTTTGTAGGTTATTATGTGGTTTGGAGTGTTACACCAGCTCTACATACGCCTCTTATGTCTGTAACAAATGCAATTTCATCAGTGATTATCGTCGGAGCTTTAGTTGCAGTTGGGCTCTCTCCAGTTACACAAGGTTTTTTTGGAAAGTTTCCAGGTATTCTTGGAATTTTACTTGCCTCAATAAATATCTTCGGGGGTTTCTTGGTAACTCATCGAATGCTGAAGATGTACAAAAAGAATAAAAAGAAATGATTTCAGCTAATATTACAGCCTCATTATATTTAGTAACTGGCATATTATTTATTATGGCGTTGAGAGGACTTTCTTCTCCTGAAAGTTCAAGGACGGGAAATTTTTTTGGAATTTTAGGCATGTCTTTGGCCATTGTTGTTACTTTATTATCTCTTGGAGACATTCAGCAAATTAAAGAAAATATTTATTATATTTTAACACCTATACTCATAGGTGGTCTTATAGGCGGATTTATCGCCTTTAGAGTTGCCATGACGGCAATGCCTCAACTGGTTGCTGGTTTCCATAGCTTAGTTGGTCTTTCAGCGGTCCTAGTTGGTATCGTTGCATTTTATAATCCTGAATCATTTGGAATTGGACAAGTAGGCAATATTAAACTTTTATCTTTAATAGAAATGTCTTTAGGAGTGGCAATTGGAGCTATTACTTTTTCAGGCTCTTGCATTGCTTTTTTAAAACTACAGGGATTAATGTCAGGTAGCCCTATAACATTTAAAGGTCAGCATTTTTTTAATTTATTTTTAGGATTGTTAATAATTTTTATAATATTTTATTTTACAAAACAGCAATCTGATAATTTATTCTGGGCCATTGTAATTCTTTCAACTGTAATTGGTTTTTTAATTATTATTCCAATTGGAGGAGCCGACATGCCTGTAGTGGTTTCAATGTTAAATTCTTACTCGGGCTGGGCAGCTGCTGGAATAGGATTTACGTTAGAAAATATTGCTCTTATTATTACCGGAGCTTTAGTTGGATCTTCAGGTGCTATCCTTTCTTATATTATGTGCAAAGGAATGAACCGTTCGTTATTTAATGTTATTTTAGGTGGATTTGGTGGAGATACTTCATCAGCAGCGGTTCAGAAAAATACCAAACCAGTTAAGCAAGGAGGAGCGGATGATGCTGCTTTTCTAATGAAAAATGCATCTTCAGTTATTATTGTTCCTGGCTATGGAATGGCAGTAGCCCAGGCTCAGCATGCTCTACGCGAAATGGGTGATAAGTTAAAAAAATTAGGCGTTAAAGTTTCTTACGCAATTCATCCCGTAGCTGGAAGAATGCCAGGACATATGAACGTTTTATTAGCAGAAGCCAACGTTCCCTATGATGAAGTTTTTGAACTTGAAAATATTAATAATGATTTTGCAAATACAGATGTTTCATTCGTTATTGGCGCTAATGATGTCACTAATCCAGCAGCTAAAACCGATCCAACGAGTCCAATCTATGGAATGCCAATTCTTGATGTAGAAAAATCTAAATCAGTTTTATTTGTAAAAAGAGGAATGGCAGCAGGGTACGCTGGAGTAGATAATGAATTGTTTTATAAAGATAATACTTTAATGTTATTTGCTGATGCAAAAAAGATGGTTGAAGAAATAATTAAGAACCTCGATTAATAAAAATTATTCGCCCGTATTAATGAGACCGCCACGTTTTCTAGCTCCTTCAAAAGATACTAAAAAAACTACCACAGCAATTAAAGCGTAAATTATATTAAGTATTATAGATTTTAAGAAATAATCGTATCTAAAAATATCGTGAAATAAAACTTCCCGCATTCCTTCAAACACATAAGTCTGTGGAAATGATAATGAAAGCCATCTAATCCATTCAGGTAAAGTTTGAACCGGATAATAAACAGCACTTAATGGAGCCAATGTAAAAATAGCGCCCCATGCTAAACTTTCAGCAGAAACACCAAAACGAATAATTGCTGCAATGATAAATATTCCAAGGATCCATCCTGTTATTAATAAACT
>AQUH01000006.1 GCA_000371745.1 alpha proteobacterium SCGC AAA280-B11 | reverse complement strand
AAGGCGCTCAAGCAGCTTATGAAATGATAGTTAATGCCTTTGCAGCAGCTGATAAAACAACTTTAAAAGATTTAACTTCATCTGAAGTTTATAAAAATTTTGTTAGTGTTCTTGATGAAAGAAAAAATAAAAAATATATTAATCAATTTACATTTATTGGCATCAAAAAAGCAAAAATAGAGAACATAGATAAAAAGGGTAGTTTTTATACGGTTAAGACTAGATTCATTAGTGAGATTATATCCTGCGTCAAAGACAAAGATAATAATATTGTAGAAGGAAGCCCAGAGGAAATTCAAACGGTCAACGATGTTTGGATTTTTTCAAGAGACCTTAACTCTGAAGATCCTACTTGGCATCTAACAGAAATTGCACAGGATGTGCATGGTAAAGAATAATTCTTTCGACCCTAAAGATATTAAAGCTTGGGAAGATTTTAAAAATGAAAAATTTTTAGAAGGAGATAAAGGTGAAGTCCCTAAAATTTCCAAACAGGAGAATAAAAAGAACGACCATATTGATTTTAAGATAGATCTCCATGGTTTCACTCTTGAAGAAGCTTTTAAAAAGATTCGAGCAGTTATCGAAAGTTGTTATGAAAAAGATCTGAGAAATATTTTGGTTATTACTGGGAAAGGATTAAGATCTAAAGTTAAAGAGAATCCTTATTTATCAGAAGATCTTAGCTTATTAAAATATGCAATTCCTAATTTTATAAAAGACAACTTTTTTGAAATTGTTAATTCAATAGAAGAGCCAGATCAAAACTTGGGTGGTTCAGGTGCTTTTTTATTAAGATTAAAAAAAAGATTATAAGCAACATTTATTAAGCTAACAAAGCTAATTTATTGATAAGCTTACTTTTTGTATATATAGATTAATTGATATGAGAGTTGCAAACATTAATAGAAAAACTAAAGAAACTTCTATTGAAGCAGAAGTAAATCTGGACGGTAAAGGTCTATACAAAATAGATACCGGCATTGGTTTTTTGAATCACATGCTTGAACAATTATCAAAGCATTCTTTGGTAGATATAAATTTAAAAGCAACAGGTGATTTGCATATTGATCTACACCACACAACAGAAGATTCTGGAATTGTTTTAGGAGAGGCTATTGCTAAAGCATTGGGCGATAAAAAGGGTATAAAAAGATATGCCCATGCATATATTCCAATGGATGAAACATTAACAAGAGTTTCCTTAGATATATCAAACAGACCCTATTTGGTGTGGAAAGTAAAATTAAAGGTGGAAAAACTTGGAGAGATGGACACTGAGCTTTTTAAAGAGTGGTTTCAAGCATTCTCTCAGAGTGCTGGCATCACCTTGCATATAGAAAATATTTATGGAGACAACAGTCATCACATTATTGAGTCTTGCTTTAAAGGCTTAGCAAGAGCATTGCGCATTGCATTAGAAAAAGACGCAAGAGCTTCTGACAGTTTGCCTTCAACTAAAGGAATACTTTAAAGATTTTTTAAATGTATGTATCGATCGTTGATTATGGAACTGGGAATCTTAACTCTGTTTCGAAAGCTTTAGAAGCTGCAGCCGCAAACATTAATAAAAAATTAAGTATAAAAATATCCAATAATCCAAAGGATATTTTAGATTCTGATAAGATTATATTACCCGGACAAGGTTCATATAGACAGTGTGTTTTGGGATTGAAAAATATATCTGGATTGTGGGACTCTATTAATGAATTCGTTTTAATTAAAAAAAAACCAATTTTTGGCATTTGCGTCGGTATGCAACTTTTTTCAGATCAGGGATTTGAAGAAGAAATTACCCAAGGTTTTGGCTGGATTAAAGGCTCAGTAAAAAAAATACAATTAAATAATAAAGATTTAAAATTACCCCACATGGGATGGAACGAAGTTAGCATTGCTAAAAAAAATGATTTATTTGTAGATATAAAAAATTTATCTCATTTTTATTTTGTTCATAGCTATGCATTTGAAGCTGAAAATATTGATAATATTATTTGCGCTACCGATTATGAAAAACCAATAACAGCAGCTCTTTTGAAAGAAAATATTTTCGGTACGCAGTTTCATCCTGAAAAAAGTCAAGAAAATGGGATTAAGTTATTATCTAACTTTTTAAATTGGAATTTATAATGATAATTTTTCCTGCAATAGATTTAAGGGACGGAAAGTGCGTCAGACTTTATAAAGGTGATTTTAGTAAAACTACTATTTTTAACTCTTCCCCTTTTAACCAGGCAATTGAATTTAGAAAAAAAGGTTTTTCCAATTTACATCTTGTAGATCTGGATGGTGCTTTAAAAGGAAAATCAAAGAATAAAGAAGTTATTATTAAGATAATAAAAAAAACTAAGTTACAGGTTCAATTAGGAGGGGGAATCCGAACTTTAAAGCAAATATCTTTTTGGATAAAAAACGGAGTTTCGACAATTGTCGTTGGGACGATGGCCATAGAAAATCCAAAAATCTTAAAAAAAGCATGTGATTTATTTCCTGGAAGAATAGCTGTTGCACTTGATGTTAGAGATAATTTTTTAGCTATTAAGGGTTGGGTTAAACAAACAAAAATAAAGGTTATGGACTTCTCAAAAAAATTAGAAGATTTTGGCGTTTCTAGAATTATTTATACAGACATTAATAGAGATGGAACAAAAACAGGTGTTAATTTTTCTCAGCTTAAAAAGATAGTATCAAAAATTAATATTCCGTTAGTAGTTTCAGGCGGGATTTCAAATATTACTGATATAAAAAAATTACTTAAAGAAGATTGTTTTGATGGCGTTATTATTGGCAAGGCTATTTATGATAAATCTATCTCTCTTAATGAACTTAAAAAACTTATTTAATTAAAAAAATGCTTAAAAAAAGAATTATACCTTGTCTTGATGTTAAAGATGGCAGAGTTGTAAAAGGTATTAATTTTACAGATTTGAAAGATGCTGGGGATCCAGTCGAGCAGGCAAAAATATATGATAAGGGTGGAGCTGATGAAATATGTTTTTTAGATATAACGGCATCGAATGAGAATAGAAAAACTTTATTAAGCAAGGTAAGTGAGACGGCAAAAAATTGTTTTATCCCCTTAACCGTTGGAGGAGGCGTAGCCAGCATTGAAGACATCAAAAATCTTTTACTTGCAGGAGCTGATAAGGTTTCGATTAATACTGCAGCAGTAAAAAATCATAATTTTATTAAAGAAAGCTCCATTAGATTTGGATCGCAATGTATAGTTATTGCAATCGATGCAAAAAAAGTGGGCATTAATAAATGGGAAGTATTTACTCATGGAGGAAGAAACTCCACAGGAATCGATGTTATTGAATATGCAAAAATTGTAGAAAAAAATGGAGCAGGCGAGATTCTTTTAACCTCTATGGACAGAGATGGGACCAAGACAGGCTATGATTTGGAATTAACTAGAAAAGTATCAAATTTAGTATCGATACCAATTATTGCATCTGGCGGAGTTGGCAATTTAGATCATTTATATCAAGGGTTTAGTGAAGGATTAGCCAGCGCTGTTTTAGCTGCATCAATTTTTCATTATGGAGAATATTCTATTTTAGAAGCTAAGCAATTTTTAGCTTCTAAAGGTATTCCAGTTAGACTTTAGAAAACGTGAGAGAATAAATTGAAAGAAAATAAAGTTTCAATAAAAGAAATAACAGAGTTAGCGAACAAAAAAGATTTTTTTTCATTAAAAAATAAATTATTAGCTTTTAATGAAGAGAACAAAGATCATTATTATTTTAATATGCTTGGCTATGCCAACCAAGAATTAGGTGATCTCGAAGAAGCTGAGAAAAATTATACAAGATCGTTAGATTTAGATAATAATTTTTTAGAAGCTAAATTTAATTTAGGTTGTTTGTTATCTAAGAAAAAATCTTATTCAAAGGCAGAGCAAATATTTTTGGAGTTAATAAATAAAAATGTAGATGATTATTTATCTCATTATAATCTAGGGTTTATTAATTTTGAAAATGCAGAATATAACAAGGCATTAGAATTTTTTAAAAAAGCTTCAGATATCCAACCTAATTTTTATTACGCATATCATCAATTAGGTCTTACATATGAAAAATTAAATAACAAAGATGAGGCAATAAAAAATTATAAAATTGCTATTATGTTTAATAATGACAAACTAAATATTACTCATAATAATCTTGGTGTTATTTATTTAAAATCTAAGAATCTTAAAGAGGCTTTGGAATGCTTTCGAGAGGCACTTAAATTTAACGGGGAATTGTCATTAATATATCAAAATATAGCTGCAGTATTTTCTGAATTAGGAGATGCAGTTATTAGCAAAAATTATATGCAAAAAGCTGTTGAGAATAAAAAAAGTAATCTAAAGGTTTTTAGTAGGTACTTAGGAGCCTTTCCATATACTCACTATGATTTTAAGGACTATCAATTGTGGACAGCGGAATTTAGGAAAAATATTCAAAACTTAGATCATCAATGTAATAAAATAGATTTTTCTAAAAAGAAGCTTCGCTTGGGGCTTATTAGCGCTGATTTTAGAAATCATCCTGTAGGTTATTTTTTATTAGATCTATTACCAAAATTAAAATTAAGTAATTTTGATGTTTATATTTATTTCAACAATCCTTTAGAAGATAATTTGTCAGAGGGAATAAAAAAAAATGTAACAAAATGGGAAAAAGTTTTTAAATTAAATACGCAGGAGACTCTTAATCTAATAAAATTAGATAATGTTGATTTGCTTATTGATATGTCTGGTCATACCAATGATAACAATCTTGAAATATTTGCAAATAGAGCTGCACCAATTCAATTATCTTGGGCTGCTTTTTTAGCAAGCACAGGAATTAAAGAGATAGATTATATAATCGGAGATCCATACGTAACACCTCCGGATACAAAAGAATATTTTTCTGAGAAGATTATAAATTTACCTAATATTTGGTGCCATTTGTCCACTTCGAATCTACCGCAAATTGATACTGTCGAAACACCTGCAATAAAAAATGGCTATATTACATATGGATCTTTTAATAATTTAAATAAGATTACCGAAGAGGTAATCAATGTATGGGCAAATATCTTAAATAATTGTCTAAATTCAAAATTAATTATTAAAAATTCTCAGTTAGATAATAGTTTTTCTAAAGATATTTTAATTCAAAAATTTAAAAAGAATAATATTCTTGAAGGCAGATTAATTCTGGAGGGCGATTCTTCACGAGAAGATACTTTAAAAAAATATAATTTAATTGATATAGCTCTCGATCCATTTCCATGGAATGGAGGCACTACCAGTTTCGAACTAAGTTGGATGTGTGTTCCTCTTTTAACGCTTAGTGGTGATAGATTTGTTGCCCGTTGTGGAGAAAGTATAAATAAAAATTTACATATGAATGACTGGATAGCCTATAACACTAAAGATTACATTTCTAAGGCTTTAAAATATTCTAACAACTTTAATTTATTAAATGATGCAAGATCACACTTGAGAGCTTCATCTAGAAAATCAGCATTGTTTGACTCAGCTAACTTTTCGAAAGATTTAATAGATTGTTTGAATAAAATTGTAGATTTTTATAAAAAAGAAAATAATTAATTAGATATGTTTAAAATTTTAAAAGATCTAATTGTTCAAATAAAAAAGAACAAAAAAAAAGACCCCAAAATCTCTTATACTGCATCTTTAATTAAAGGAAAAAATAATATTTCTCTAAATAAGTTCTTAGAAGAAGCAAAAGAATTATTTAAAGCATCTCATTATAAAAATAAAAAACATATCAAACATGAAGCTGCTGACCTTTTGTATCATTTTTTAGTTCTTTTAGAGTTTAAGAAGGTTTCTTTTAACTCTATTTTGGGTGAGTTAAAAAAGCGAAGAAAAATCTCAGGTATTCAAGAAAAAAATAATAGGAGAAAAAATGTACGACAAAAATAATATTTTTGCAAAAATTTTACGAGCAGAAATTCCTTGTGATAAAATTTACGAAGATAAATTTGCACTTGCATTTAAAGATATCAATCCTCAGGCAAAGTTTCATGCATTGGTGATCCCCAAAGGTGCCTATGTTGATATGAATGATTTTGCCGCTAATGCTAAAGGCGAAGAAATTGAAGGATTAATTAGAGCATTAGGTAAAGTTGCTAACATTTTGGGTGTAGCCACTTCTGGCTATAGGTACCTAGGTAATAATGGAAAAGACGGAGGACAGGAAGTTCCTCATTTGCACTTTCATATCTTTGGTGGAGAAAAATTGGGAAGAATGATCCATAAATAATATGGACAGGACGATAGATAGATTTTATCTAGATATTTTTTCAAAAAATAATTTAATTAAGTCTAATTGCAAAGAAATTAATTTAGAAATTTTTCTTGAAAAAAATCCAACCCCAGAATTTTGTAAGTTTCTTTATAAAGAAGTAGGAAAAGATTTTTTTTGGAGAGATAGACTGAGATGGAGTGATCAACAATGGTTAGATTATATTAACAATAATTTTTTCCGATTATATGTTTTAAAATATAAAAATAATTTAGCAGGATATTATGAACTGCTATACGACATAAATGCTAATTCAATAGAGATCCCTTACTTTGGGATATTTAAAGAGCTTTATGGCAAAGGAATCGGAGGATATTTATTAACCGATGCAATATTGACAGCATTTGAGGGGAATATTGACAAAGTATGGGTTCATACTTGTACTCTTGATCACCCTAATGCTTTGAAAAATTATATTGCAAGAGGAATGAATATTTTTAAAACAGAAAAAATATATTTTAATCCTGAAAATCTTTAATTTTTTATTATCGGGATATCAAATTTATCTTTTGTATTAATGTTTATTGAAATGTCTTTCATTAGGAATTCTAGATTAGATTTGTCATAATTTTTTATTTTCCATCCTGAAATATTCATTCTTTCAGAGTCAAAATACAGATCAATACTTTCTTGGGCGTTTAGATTTATTGTTGTAATTATATTATTTTGTATTCTAATAAATTTTTCTATTTTAGATAATTGTTCTAAGATATTTTCTTTGTCCAATATAACTCCTAATGGAGTATCTTTAATATTGTAGTTATAGTTTTTGTTTTCTTTTCTATTTATTAAAAATAAATTGTCATCATTAACAATAATTTCTTTATCTTCTTCTTTATAAAAACAGCGCATTTTTTTTGGATAAACAACAACGCAGTTACCACTTTCTATTGCATCACTTGATATCTGCGTAAAATTAAATCTAATAGAATTTATTTTTTTTAAATTTTCAATTATTTTTTCTTTCTCTGAAGCACGTGCGTTTGAAACAAAAATTAGCATTGCTAAAACAATGCAAAAAAATTTATTCATGTATTCTAATAAATTTCTCTTTTACCTACGTGATTTGCTGGACTAATTATTTTTTCCTCTTCCATTTGATCAATAATTCTTGCTGCTCTATTGTACCCAATACCAAGCTTTCTTTGTAAAAAACTAGTTGATGCTTTGCCTTCGCCTCTAATTATTTCAACTGCTTTATTATATAGCTCATCTTTTCCTTCAGAATTCAAGACAACTTCATCGTTTTCTTGTTCTTCAATCTTAGTAATTTCTTCAATGTAAGTTGGAGATCCTTGAAGTCTTAAGAATGTTGATACTCTTTCTATTTCTTTTTCTGATACATAAGGACCATGAATTCTTACTATTCGACTTGCTGATGACATAAAAAGCATATCGCCATTACCAAGCAATAATTCAGCACCCTGCTCTCCTAATATAGTTCTACTGTCTATTTTTGATGTTACTTGAAATGAGATTCTGGTTGGAAAATTGGCTTTAATTGTACCGGTAATAACATCAACACTTGGTCTTTGAGTTGCCATCACTATATGAATGCCAGCAGCCCTTGCCATTTGAGCTAATCTTTGTATGTAATTTTCAATTTCTTTTCCTGCTATCATCATTAAGTCTGCCATTTCATCAACGATGACAACTATGTAGGGCATCTTTCTTTTATTTTCAGAGGGTGCTTTTTCATTAAAACCAGAAATATTTCTAACGCCGATTTCAGTCATCTCTCGATATCTTTTTTCCATTTCTTTAACGGTCCATTTTAAAGCCGTTGTGGCTTTTTTAGGTTCGGTAATAACAGGTGTTAATAGATGAGGAATACCTTGATAAATAGAGAGCTCTAACATTTTTGGATCAATCATAATCAACTTACAATCATCAGGTTTGTGTCTGTAAAGAATTGATAAAATTAAAGTATTAATACAAACAGATTTTCCAGAACCGGTTGTCCCCGCAATTAAAAGATGTGGCATTGAAACTAGATCTCCAACAATTGGAAATCCAGCAATGCTTTTTCCAAGTGTTATTGGAATTTTAATATCTTTATTGTTAAATTCTTTGCTCGAAATTATTTCTTTTAAGGCAACATTCTCTCTTACTTTATTTGGTATCTCTATTCCTATGGTACTTTTGCCTGGAACCGTTGCAACTCTTGTTGAGATAGAGCTAGTATTTCTAGCGATATCTTCGGATAAATTTATAATTTTTGAAGTTTTAATTCCAGCCGTTGGTTCAAATTCATATAAAGTTACGACTGGTCCAGCACTTACTCTTTTTATTTCCCCCGAAATACTAAAATCTAGCAAAACATTCTCAAGAAATTTTGACTGAGTTTTATAGCTTTCTTCATCTAGCTTGTTTTCAATTTTTATTGGATCGTCAAGAAGCTTTATAGGGGGCATTTTAAAATTTAAGGACTTTTCAATTTTTACACTTTCCAACGGCAATTGTTGTTGAGGAGATAGTTCTTGCATAGGTATATCCTCCTGAATTTTTTGAGGAACGTTTTCTTGAATAGAGAGACCTGTAATATTTTCCTCTGGAGTTTTTCTTTTCAGATAAAGCTTGAATAATAGTTTTGGAAAAAAACTTAATAACTTATTTATATTTATAAGAACAATTTTCCATTCTTGAATATTTAATCCAGCACTTACATAAAAAAATCCAATTGAGAGACTTAAAAAGATAACTGAAAAATAAATTGAAAAAGAGTTATTCTTAAGTGCAATTTTTTCAGAGATAAATCCAGCAACAAACCCACCAAATCCATTATCTGGTAACCAAAAACTTTGTTCAATATTTATTACAAAGAATAACGAACCAAAAATTATTGATAAGATTAAAAATAATAATTTTATAAAAAAATTATCTATTTTTTTTCTTAAGATTAAGTACCCACCCCAAATAATTAAATTAATAAATATTAAAAAAGCTAAAACTCCAAAGGCTTGTAAAAAAAAATCAGAAAGATAGTAAAAAAAAGAAAAAAATTTATTATGGGTATTTTTCTCTGCAGGAAAAATATAACTAATATTATTGGCGGAGTAGGTTGTTAAAGAAATAAAGTATGCAAAACCAGAAATAATGATGATTAGGCCGGAAAGTTCAATTAATTTTAATTTGATAAATGTTATTATTTTTTCCATATTTTACTCAGCGAATCACAATTAAAACCTTTGTATCATTAATATTCAGTTGATAGAATTCCAAAGCAAAAGCTTACTATGCTAAACTCTCAAAAAATTTGTATTATCGGTTCTGGATTAACAGGTTCGACTATCGCTTATTTATTATCAAAGCTTAAGCTTCAGATAGATATTGTAGATGATAATTATAAAAAAAAAATTTCTACTAAGCTGGCATTAAGCAAAAGTTCCTTAGATCAATTACATAACTCTGGATTAAAGGAGATAAAGAAGAAATCAAACCCAATTAAAAATATTTATTTATACGACTCTTATTCAGAAATTAATTTAGAAAAAGATTTAAAATTTTCATCTTCTAATAAAGAGAAAGTTTTGGCTTATATAATTGACAGCACAACTTTGCTTTCACACCTTAATAAAAATTTGAGAAATCTAAATAATATCAATTTTATTAAAAAAAAAATTTCTTCTATTAGTGATAATAATATTTTTAAAACAATAACTTTTGAAGATTTTTCTAAAAAAAATTATAGTCTTGTTATTTTAACTTCCGGAAATAATCTTGAGCTTCTGCCAAAAATCAATTTAAAAACAATTATACATAAATCTTATAATGAAGATGCCTATGTTTTTAGTTTGAGTCATAAAAAAATTATAAATAATTCTGCTAGGCAGTTTTTTTTAAAAGATGGACCTTTAGCTTTTTTGCCTGTCTCTGGTGAAAAAACTTTTGTTATTTGGTCTATCAAAAAAGACTCGTTTAATAAGAAATATGTTTCAAATAAGAATTATTTATTAAATTTTTTTAATAAAAATTTTAAAGAATTATTTAAGGATATTAATTCTGTTTCTGATATTAGTGTATTTAATTTAGATTATGTTTTTAATGAATTAAAGGAATTTAAAAGAACATTATTGTTTGGTGACATTGCTTCTAAAATACACCCTATAGCTGGTCAAGGATGGAATATGACTTTAAGAAATACTTTTTCTTTAGTGAAGGTTATTAAAAATTTTGAAGACTTGGGGTTAGAGATTGGTAACAATATTTTTATAGAAAAATATTTAGATGAAGTAAAATTAAATAATTTTGCTTTTACAACTTTAATAGACGGAATAAGAAAGATATTTGATATTAAAATTGATGGTTATGCTACTATGAGAAAAAATACACTTTCTATAATTGATAAGAATTATTTTATAAAAAATAATTTAGCCAAGGTAGCTGACAAAGGTTTATTTATTTAACTTTTCAATTTTTAATATTTTTTTCTTTAAAGAAGTAACGCCTTTTGATGAGTACCCTCCTAAACTCCCATCGGACCTTATAACTCTATGACAGGGTATATGAAGGAGCAATTTATTTTCACCGCAGATTCTTCCAATTTGTCTTGGGTGTAAATTTAGTTTTTTTGCAATATTGTTATAGGAGGTTGTCATTCCGTATGGAATTTTTTTTATTTCCTTCCATACTTTCAGTTGGATTGTTGATCCATTAATTTTGCATTTAAAATTAAATTTTTTTCTCTTTCCTTTAAAGAACTCTTTAATTTGGTTCTTAATTTCAGATTTTTTTTGGTCTTTTTTTTGTGTAATATTTTTGCCAAAATTAATATCAGTGACATAACCCTTTCTTTCTATAATCGAGACAAAACCAAATTTAGTTTTAAAGGATAACTGCAAAGTTGACATTTGTATTAAAAGTAAATCATATCATTTTTTTATGTCAATATTTGCACTAGCAACAGCTCCAGGAACTTCTGGTTTGGCAGTTATAAGAGTGTCTGGCAAGGATGCTCTTAAAATAGCTATGAGCATAACTCAGATCAAAAAGATCAAGCCAAGGTTAGCTAATTTCGGTCCATTTTATGATCAAAAAAAGGAGATTATCGACAATGGAATATATATATTTTTCCCTAAACCTAATAGCTATACAGGGGATGATGTCGTTGAATTTCATGTGCATGGCAGTAATGCAGTAATAAAATATTTTTTAAAAACTCTATCTGGATTTAAGAATTGTAGATTAGCAAAGCCAGGAGAATTTACTAAGACTGCCCTTCTCAATAAAAAAATTAACTTGCTTCAAGCAGAGAGTTTGATTGATCTAATAAACTCAGAAACCGAGCTTCAGAGAAAACAAGCTTTAAGGATTATGAATGACGATACAACCAAAATTTATGATGATCTAAGAAATGAAATTATAAAAATTCTTTCAGATTATGAAGCAGTTATAGATTTTTCAGATGACGAAGTCGGAGATAATGTCTTTTTAATAAATAAACCTAAGTTATTGAATTTAAACAATAAAATTAAAAATATTATTTATAAAAGTAAGAATTCAGAAAAAATTAGAGAAGGTTTTAAGATTTCAATTATAGGTCCAACTAATTCTGGAAAATCATCATTAATGAATTGTTTAGCCAATCGAGAAGTGTCCATTGTCTCTAATATCCCAGGAACAACAAGGGATGTCATCGAAACAAGCATTATGCTAAATGGAAAATTGGTTAGATTTTTTGATACCGCTGGTTTAAGAAAATCAAAAAATGTTATTGAAAAAAAAGGTATTTCCTTAACTAAAAAGAACTTAGAAAATTCAGATTTAAAATTAATAATTTTTGATCAAACAAAAAAAATAGATAAAAAAATTTTAAAATTGTATGATTCAAAGTCAATTTTAGTTTTAAACAAAATTGATATAAAATCTTCAAAAAATATTTTTAAAAATAAAATATATAAACCCATCAAAATTTCTGCAAAGAAAAATATCGGGATTTCTAATCTTATTAAAATTATTTCTAAAGAAATTGATCAGCATTTTGTACTTAATGAAGATAATGTTGTTTCAAGACAAAGACATATAAAAAGCCTTGAAAATGCTATGTTTTTTATTAATAAATCTCTTAAAAAAACATCTATTAATCAAATAGATTTGGCAGCTGAAGATCTTAGATTGGCGACTAGAAGCCTAGGTGAGATCCTTGGTTATGTTAATGTTGAAGAATTATTAGACAGAATTTTCAAAGATTTTTGCATCGGAAAGTAGCATAAAATAACTTATCTTTTGGGTTAATGAGATATATAAACCCTTCATGAATTCAGAGAAAAAATTTGATGTAATAGTCATTGGTGCAGGTCATGCTGGTTGTGAAGCCGCTGCTGCTGCTGCGCGTTCAGGAGTTCATACTGCCCTTATTACAAATTCCCTTTCTACAGTTGGTGAAATGTCATGCAATCCTGCAATCGGAGGCCTAGGAAAAGGTCACTTAGTTAGAGAAATAGATGCATTAGATGGCATTATGGGAGTTGTTGCAGACCAATCTGGAATTCAATTCAGGTTATTAAATAGCAGTAGAGGTCATGCCGTCAGAGGACCTAGAACTCAGTCTGATAGAGAACTTTATAAAAAATCTATGCAAAAAATGCTTTTAAACTATTGTAATTTAAGTCTTTTTTATGATCCAATTACAAAGTTTGAATTTAATAAAAATAACATTATTTCAGTCGCGACACAGTCTGGAAATTCATTTTCTGCTAAGAAATATATTTTAACAACTGGAACTTTTTTAAATGGACTTATTCATATTGGCGACGAAAAAATTTCAGCAGGTCGTATAAATGAGAAGCCAACTTTAGGCTTAAGTGAGCAGTTAAAAAAGTTAAATTTCAGAATTGGTAGATTAAAAACAGGAACTCCACCAAGACTCGATGGAACAACTATTAATTATGAAAATTTAGAAATGCAGGGAGCTGATAGCAAACCTTATTTTTTTTCTTATTTAACTAAAAAAATAAATGCTAAACAAATTTCTTGTGGGATCACTTATACTAATGAAGAGGTTCATGGCATCATTGAAAAGAACTTAAAAAAAAGTGCAATGTACTCTGGATCAATAAGTAGCGTCGGTCCAAGATATTGCCCTTCTATAGAAGATAAAATTGTAAAATTTAAAGATAAGCAAAGACATCAAATTTTTTTAGAACCGGAAAGTCTTTCTACAAATATAGTTTACCCAAATGGGATCTCAACGTCGCTTCCGAAGGAAATTCAGCAAGAAATGTTATTTAAAATCAATGGTTTAGAAAATGTTAAAATGATTAAGNCAGGTTATGCAATTGAGTATGATTATGTGTTCCCTACTGAGCTAGATTTCACTCTTAAGACAAAAAAAATTGAAAATTTATATCTTGCAGGACAAATAAATGGGACCACAGGTTATGAAGAGGCTGCTGCCCAGGGAATTGTAGCAGGTCTCAATGCAGCTCAGTCAGTTAAAAATTTAGAACCAATAAAATTTGAAAGATCTCAGTCTTATATCGGAGTTATGATTGATGATTTGATAACCAAAGGTGTTAGTGAGCCATACAGAATGTTTACGTCTCGAGCAGAATATAGATTAACTTTACGATCTGATAATGCTGATCTAAGGTTAACTCCATTAGCTATTAAAAATAATTTTATATCTGCAGATCGAAAATCAAAATTTGTCAATAAAATCAATAACTTAAACGATTTTAAAGCTATTCTATCTGGCAAAGTTGTTTCTCCAACAGTTTTAAAGAAAAATGGAATTAAGATTTCTCAAGATGGAAGAAAAAAATCGCTTTTACAAATATTGAAGTTCAAGGATGTAACCTTAGAAAAAATTAGAAGCATCTTTTCTGATATACCTAAATATGATGACGAAATTGAAGATCTAATAAAAACAGAATCTCATTATAGTGGTTATATAGATCAGCAAAAAAGAGACATAAGCATCTTCGAAAAGGATGAAAATCTTATAATTCCTAAAAATATAGATTATGATTTAATTTCTGGTCTTTCTAATGAAATAAAAAGAAAATTAAAAGATATTAGTCCGATAACATTTGGTCAGGCACTTAGAATAGATGGTGTTACTCCTGCAGCTGTTAATATTCTTATGATTTATTGTAAAAACACTCTTAGAAAAGCATCGTAGATATATGGATGATAATATTGAATTTTTTATTAAAAAATTCAATGTTTCACGTGAAACAATAGATAAACTAAATATATATAAAGATTTTTTAATATTATCTAATAAAAAGTTAAATTTAATAGGAAAAACAACAGAAAATAGCATATATTATAGGCATTTTTTAGATTCTGCCCAAATATACAATATAATTAATAAAAAATTAGATATTGTTGATTTAGGTTCAGGAGCTGGTTTTCCAGGCTTAATAATAAAATTATTAATGGAAGATGAAAAAATAGATGGAAAAGTAATATTAATAGAGAAAAGTAATAAAAAATCTAATTTTTTGTTAAATATATCAAATTTGCTAAATTTGAAGATAAAAATATGTAGCAAAAAATTAGAAGATTATAATTTCAATAATCAAAGCTCCGTGGTTTCTAGAGCATTCAAATCAACTCTAGATACTTTAAATATATTATTTAAAAACATTAGTAAAATCGAAGAAATAGTTCTTTTAAAGGGAAAAACTTATCAACAAGAAATTGATGATGCTAAAAAAAAATATACTTTCAATATAGAAAAATTTAAAAGTATTACCTCTGATGAATCTTATATTCTTAAAATTACTGATGTTAAACTACATACAACTTAAGGTTGTAAATGCCTAGGATAATTTCTGTTATAAATCAAAAAGGGGGCGTTGGTAAAACTACGACAGCAATAAATCTAGCTGCAGGTCTTGCTTTAAAAAATTACAAAGTTTTACTTATTGATCTGGACCCTCAAGGTAATGCATCGACTGGCGTCGGTATTAGTCAAAGTGAAAGGGATAAATCAATCTATGACTTACTTATAAAAAAAGATTCTTTCCTTGAATGTATAAAGAAAACTAAAATAGAAAATTTAAGCATCATTTCAGCCAATGCAGATCTCTCAGGTCTTGAAACTGAAGTTGCAAATAACTCTCAAAAAGCTTTTTTATTAAAAAATATTATTGAAGACCCAATAAATAATTTAGAAAAAGAAAAATTTTCTTATATAATTATTGATTGTCCACCATCTCTCAGTCTGCTTACGATTATGTCATTAGTCGTTTCTCATTCATTAGTTGTTCCTCTGCAAACAGAATTTTTTGCCTTGGAGGGGTTAAGTCAATTAGTCAAAACTATTGATCGTATTAAAATTAATTTAAATCCAACTTTAGAAATACAAGGCATAGTTTTGACTATGTATGATAAACGAAACAAACTTTGTGCTGACGTTGAAAAAGAAGGAAGAAATTTTTTTGGAAATAAAGTTTACAATACTAATATTCCACGCAATGTAAGAATTTCAGAAGCACCATCTTTTGGAATGCCAGTTATTTTGTATGATAAATATTGCGCTGGTTCTTTAGCGTATAATAATTTTGTAGAGGAGTTTTTAAGTCGAGAAAACTTAGAGGAGAAAAAAGTAGCTTAAGATGATTGGAAATAAATTTAAAGGTTTAGGAAAAGGTTTGTCAGCTCTAATGGGGGATGTAACTCCTGAAAATATTCGAAATATCAGTTCTTCAGAAAAAGTTCCTATACATTTTATATATCCAAATGCATCTCAACCAAGAAAAAATTTTAATCAAGATTTGCTAAATGAGTTATCAGAATCAATTAAAGAGCAGGGAATTATTCAGCCAATATTAGTTAGAAAAAAATCAGAAGATAAGTATGAAATAATTGCAGGAGAAAGAAGATGGAGAGCCGCTCAACTTGCAAAAGTTCATGAAGTTCCAGTTATTGTTTTGGATGTTGATGATAAAAAATCTTTGGAATTTGCAATATTAGAAAATATTCAAAGGACTGATTTGAATGGCATTGAAGAAGCTTTAGGTTATGACAATTTAGTAAAACAATTTGGCTATTCCCAAGATACATTGTCAAAAATTCTTGGGAAGAGCAGAAGTCATATAGCCAATACATTGAGACTTGCTAATTTGCCGGAAGAGATACAAAAAATGATTTCAGATGGATTGTTAACAGCGGGCCATGCAAGATGCTTGGTTAATGTTCCTAATAATATCAAGCTTGCAAAAGATATAGTTAATAAAAATCTTTCTGTAAGGCAGGCTGAATTTTTTGTCAAAAAAGAACAAGCTTTTGGCGGCTTAAAGAGAGCTAGGGGAAATAATAAGGACACAAATATAAAATCATTAGAAAATGAATTAGAACTTTTAATGGGCATTAAGGTTGATATTAAAAATAAAAAAAATAATTCAGGAGAGATTAAATTTTCTTATAAAAATTTAGATCAATTAAATAAAGTTATTAGTGTTCTTAAAAGAAATTTTAGATAAGTTTTTAGATAAAAAATAATAAAATTGTATATCTTGGTTTAAATCATTTTTTTTAAAATCTGTTTCAATTTTATTTAAATTACTTAAGAATTTTTCTAGATCATTAATCTTCCAAAGTTTTAAAATATTTTTTATTCTGTCTTTGTCTTTCCAAAAAATAGGGGGTTTGTATCGCTCAATTTTTTCATCTATTGAGAGATTTTTGTTATTTTTTTGTATTTCTAAAATTTTAATTATAAATGATCTAAGAATAATAATTATTTCTATAAAATTTTTATCATAATTAGACATGTTAGATATAAACTCATTAATGTAACCCTCTTTTTTTGATAGCAAAATATCAATAATCTCATCATTTTTTTGCAAGTCCGGGTCAGTGCAAATTTCCTCAATTACTTGGTCAGTAATTTTTTTAGAACTTTTGTATAAATTTAATTTTTCTATGAATTCTTTAATTTTTGACCTTTTTAAAGAAGCCGAATTAGTAATTATTTCGATTTGAGAATCTGATAATTGTATTTTATTTATTTGTATTTGTTGAATCAGAAATTTTTTTATATCAAATTTATTTTCTTGATAACAAGGAATGCAAATTGCTAATTTATCATATTCTCCGAATTGTCTTAATTTAGAATTTTTTAACAGTATCTCAGCGTTTAAAATAATAAGATTATCATTTATATTATTTTTAACTTTATTAATTATATCTAGTATTTTGTCAGAACAGTTTTTGATGATTAATATATTCTTATTATCATCAAATAAGGAACCATTGAGATAATAATTGATAATATTTTCAGGATTTTTAATTATATCTTCCTCAAAAATATTTCGAGCTGTTCTTTTTTCATCTAAAAAAATGTTAATGATTTGTTGATTTAAATCTTTAATTAAATCCTGATTTTCTCCATATAAAAGAATTATTTTTCCTTTAAAAAAATCTTTTTTTTTAAGACTTAATTCTTGTGATTTTAACAACATCGGAACACTTAATTTAATGAGAGCTTCGATTTAAATAAAATATTTTGAATAATTCCATCTAGTAATAATTTTTTCTCGTTATCTTTAACTAAAATATTACTCGAGATATTGTCCGTTACCGCCACTCTTTTGTCTTTAGCAACAGAGTCTTGATAAACTACGGTTCCATCTTTATCTAGAAATTGATAAGTGACCGTTAATCTAATTATCTGTTCAGTTGCTATTCCTCTGGAATCTACTAAAGAGTTTTCTGCTGCGTCAAAGATTTGGGCTTTAAACACATAGGCTTTTGTAGATTTTTCATCTCTTGTAAAGTTAAGTCTTCTTTCCAGGTCAAATGCTAGATTTTTATCACCAATTATTTCCATTTTTGAAACAACAACTGACTTTGGATTTCCAACATATATTGGTGAAAAACCACATTGATAAATCAAAAGCGATGCTATGAAAGTTACAAAAATTTTATTTATCATTTGTTACAATATTAAGCAGTTTATTTTTTATAAAGATTTTTTTAACAATAATTTTTTCATCTAATATAACTTTAATATTTTTAATTGCTAATGATTTGCTAAAAATACTGTCTTCATTCTCGTTATCAGTTGCATTAATAATTGCTCTTTTTTTACCATCTATTTGAACTACAATTTCAAAGTTATCTTTTGTTAATAGTGAATCGTTAATTTTTGGCCATTCTTGGTTAACAAGATCATCTTTTCCTGTAATTTTTTGCCAGCATTCATTAGCAATATAAGGGATAAATATAGATATAATAATTAGGTATTGTTTATATACATTTATAATTTCTTCTTTTTCTAAAGTCTTCATCTCGATTTGTTCATTAATATTATTTAAAAAAACATAAAGTTTAGCCACAGCCACATTGATATGGAACTTTTCTATACAATCCGTAACTTCTTTAATTAAAAAATTAGTATTTACAAAAAATTTATTCTCTTTTTCATCTTTTTCTTTTTTATATATTTTGATTTTTTCATATGTTCTCCAGATTTTTTGGATATATTTAAATGCCCCTTGAATTCCACTATCACTCCATTGAATATCTCTATCTGGTGGACTATCTGATAAAATAAACCACCTCACACTGTCTGATCCATAAATTTTAATGATATCGTCAGGATCAATAATATTTTTTTTTGATTTTGACATGGCCTGGCTATCACCTTTTAAGACTGCTTCTTTATTTTTTAGAAAGAAACTTCCGTTTTCCTCAATAACATCTTTTGGAAAAATCCATTTTCCTTCTTTAGTTTTAA
This sequence comes from alpha proteobacterium SCGC AAA280-B11, assembly GCA_000371745.1. Taxonomy (GTDB): domain Bacteria; phylum Pseudomonadota; class Alphaproteobacteria; order Pelagibacterales; family Pelagibacteraceae; genus Fontibacterium. The sequence goes on along the minus strand of AQUH01000006.1, from coordinate 20,906 downwards.
AAGTTGGGTGACATACCATTCCTTGAGTAAACAGATTTTCAAATGGCTCTGATACTTTTAATTTAAATTCATTTTTTAAAGCTAAGGTAAAAAATCTTGAATAAAGTAGATGAAGTATTGCGTGCTCTACGCCACCAATATATTGATCTACAGGCATCCAGTAATTTGCTTCATCTATATTAAAAGGCTTATTATTTTCTTGAGGAGAGCAAAAACGTAAAAAATACCAAGACGAGTCTACGAAAGTATCTAGAGTGTCGGTTTCTCTGATGGCTTTCATTCCTGTTTCAGGACATTTTGTGTACTTCCATGTTGGATGATTTTCTAATGGGTTGCCAGGTTTATTAAAATCAATATCCTTAGGTAGTGTTATGGGAAGATCTTTTTCAGGTACTAATATAATTTTACCATCTTCTCTGTACATAATAGGAATTGGACATCCCCAATATCTTTGTCTTGATACGCCCCAGTCTTTAAGACGATATGTTATTTTAGATTTACCTATTTTTTTTTCTTCTAATTTTTGAATAATTTTTTGTTTAGCTTCTTCAGTTGTCAAATCGTTAATAAATTCCGAATTAACAATATAGCCATCCTCAGTATAAGCCTGGTCTTTAATATTAATGGCTTTAGATTTTTCTGGAGTTACGACCGGAAGTATTTCCAGATTATATTTTATAGCAAATTCTAGATCCCTTTGATCATGAGCAGGGCAGCCAAAAATAGCTCCTGTGCCATAATCCATAAGAATGAAATTAGCAACGTAAATAGGTATTTTTTTATTTAAAAAAGGATGAAAAACGGAAAATGGTGTTTTAAATCCAAGCTTTTCATTTTTTGATAATTCAGATTCAATTCTAATATTTTTAAGAGCGGTATTTTTAAAATCTTTGAAATTTTTTTCATCTTTAAAAGATTCAGTAAATGGATGGTCAGGTGCAATCGCTATAAAAGAAGCACCAAATATTGTATCTGGCCGCGTTGTAAAAATTTTAATTTTAGTATCTTTGTGGTCTGAAACAAAGTCAATCTCGCAGCCTTCGGATTTTCCAATCCAGTTTTTTTGCATTAATTTTACTTTTTCGGGCCAGCCTTTTAAATTTTCTAATGAATTTAATAATTCATCAGAGTATTTTGTGATATTTAGAAACCATTGGCTTAGTTTCTTTCTCTCAACTATTGCTCCTGATCGCCAACCTTTACCATCAATAACCTGTTCATTTGCAAGAACTGTATTGTCGACAGGGTCCCAATTAACATAACTTTCTTTTTTGTAGACAAGATTATTTCTAAAGAAATTAGAAAATATTATTTGTTGGTGTTTGTAATATTTTTCATCACAGGTAGATAATTCTTTGTCCCAATCAATAGACAGACCAAGACGTTTTAGCTGAGATTTCATAGTTGAAATATTTTTTAAAGTCCATTCCTGTGGATGAAGATTATTTTGTATGGCAGCATTTTCAGCAGGTAGGCCAAAAGCATCCCAACCCATTGGATGCAAAACATTATAACCGTTTAATCTTTTAAAATTAGCTATGACATCACCCAGGGTATAATTTCTAACGTGACCCATATGAATATTTCCTGATGGATAAGGAAACATTTCTAAACAATAAAATTTTTTGTTTTGATTGCTTTTTGTTTTAAATATTTTATTTTTTTCAAAAGAATCTTGCCATTTTTTTTCTACAGGCAAGGGATTATAATTATCCATTACTAAAACTTTATTTTAAAACTTTTAATCTTTAGGTTTATTTTTTAAATCTTCTACTCTCATCGATCTAGCAGAAAATAGAATTTTATCTTTAATCTCTTGAGGAAAATTATTATTCAGCTTGGTCGTTGTACATTTATTATTTTCATCACAAACTTTTTTATGGACAGTCACTTGAACTGCATCGGACCTTAATTCGTTACTAAGAAATCTTACTGTAATTTTAACTTGCTCATTAGAATTTAAATTGTCAGAGTACCAATCATAAATAATCACTCCACCAGAATAATCTGCGTTCAATAAAGGTAAAAAATCTAAATTTTTTAACGTTGCTCTCCATAAAACATTTGAAGTTGCAAAATCGAATGTAGTACTATTTTTTTTTGAATTATTAATATCCCCAAATATTCCACCCTTCTTGTCTCTAAATTCTTCAGCCTTTTTCTGAGGGTTTGGTTCAATTATTACTTTTTCACCTGTTACAGGATCATATTTAGCGCAACCTATAATTGTTAATGATAAAGTTATTAGAAAAATAATATTTTTTATAGAAAACATAGTAATATTATAGCTTAAAAATCGATTTTTTGCTCATTTTACTATCAAAATTCATATGTGTCATTATTGCAACATTATTAAAAAGAAATAAAAATAAAGCTTAATATAGTTAAGTTTTTAGCAAACATTTAATATTAATCAACCAATTATAACCGAGTGGTTATAACAACTTAACAAATAAGGAAAACAATGAAAAACAAACTATTAATTACTAGCGCTTTAGCAGCTGGTAGCTTAATGGCTGGTAGCATTGCTAACGCCCAAACTTATTACGAAAAAGGTAATAATTATGGACAATCTACAACGACTGTAGGTGGAGATTTAGCGATCATCTATTCAGCTTTCAGAAAGCAAAATGGTACGTTAACAAACAATGCAACTTCTGGCCTTGCCTCTTCAAGAGGTTTTGGTAGAGAGTCGCAATTAAACGTTTCTAACAGAGGAAAACTTAACAACGGTCTTGATTACGCCGCTGGTTTCTCTTTAGAGTTTGATGGAAGAGGTGCTGGAAACACTACTTCAGCAACTGAATCTCCATCAATTTCAAACGAAAACGTTTATGTTGATTTAATAATTGGTAACACAACTTTGACTGTTGGTCTTGACCACGTTCAAAGAGCGTACAGCGGTTCTGTACCAGCAGTATTTAACATCACTGAGTTGATGACGGCTGCAGGTTCTAAAGTAACTTACGTAACTGGTGCTAGAACATCTGAATCAGCTCACGTTGGTATAATTCAGAACATTCCTTCTTTAGGATTAAAAGGTTCTGCAATTTACGCTCCTAGAACTGGAGACACAGGTGGAGAAGACGTTAGCTCTGTTACTTCAAACATTGGAACTAACTCTTCTTACGAAGTTGGTGTAGTCGGTGTTGATGCTTTCGGTATCAAAGGTCTTGGCGTTACTGGTTTTTACAACAGTATGACAAAATCTAACACTACGTATTACGGCGCTGTAAAAGGTGTTGAGTACGGTATATCTTATAACTTCGGTACAGTTGCTATCGGATTCGATAAGTATAAAAACGAAAACGGTCTCGGTACTGCGGTAGCAATTAACGTGTTAGGTGAGAACGCTAACAATGCTGTAGCTACTACTAAGAAATACGGTGCTACATATGCTGTAGACGCTAACCAAACTCTTGGTTTAGTTAAATCAGTAACTGATACTTCAGGATCTGCTACTAACGGTTTAACGGAAACTGTTACAGCTATTCAATATGGTTATAACTTTGGACCAGTTGCAGTATCAGCAACAGCTTCTAAGTTCACTAACATAATGGATAACGTAGCTGGACCACAAGACCAAGTAAACGGTCGTATGGCTCAAGTTAGAGTTACAACTAAATTTTAATTATAGTTAAATATAATTAGTATTTATTAAGCCCGTCCTCTTATAAAATAGAGGGCGGGCTTTTTTATTTCAGGGTCATTAACATAACTATTAAAACCAATTCCCTGAGCTTTAGTTCCTTTTATTCTTTTAAAATTTGAAGAATTAATACCTCCCATAGCAAACATATTTTTCGGCCAATGATTAGATATTAAGTTAAATTTAACTACTCCTAACAATTGATTATTAGTGTATTTTTTATTTGAAAATATAGGAGATAAAATTATGCTTTTACAGTTTTGTCTTTTTTTAAAATAATATTCCCTTTGGTTATGAACTTTTCCAATAATTTTAAATTCTTTTTTAAAGGTTATTTTATTAATAAATATTGCCCTTTTATTATTGTGTGACAAAACTATACCATCCAAATTAAACTGGTAAGCAACTCTTAAATTATCAAGGATAAGTAATTTTAAATTATTATATTTACAAAATTTTTTAATAATTAAAAAATTTTTAAGATCATTTACAGATGTTTCGTTATAAACAACGGCTATATTTTTAAATTTTAGTACATTTTTGCTGATTTGTTCGTTAATGTGGCTTGTAAAAAAATAAAAGTTTTCAGAATAAAACTTATTTAATTGCATATGTCTTTAATTGATAATTATAAATTAATACAAAGCAAAATAAACGCATTATCTTCTAAAGTAACATTAGTTGCAGTCTCTAAAACATTTTCTTTAAATCATATAAAACCATTAATTGATTTTGGTCACTTAGATTATGGTGAAAATAAAGTTCAAGAGGCAGTACAAAAGTGGACTGATTTGCTGATTTTAAGAAATGACTTAAAACTTCATATGGTGGGCAATGTTCAAACTAACAAAGTCGAGCAAGTAGTTAAGATATTTTCTTATGTTCACTCCTTAGATAGTGAAAAACTAGCAGATAAATTTTCGGCATTTCAATCTAAACTTAACAAACAATTAAAGTATTTTATTCAGGTAAATATAGGTAACGAAAATCAAAAAAAAGGTATTGATGTTTCGTTAGTTCCTGAATTTGTTAAGTATTGTCAAAAGAACTTAAATTTAAATATTTTAGGATTAATGTGCATCCCTCCAGTTAATAGTTCTCCTGAGATATTTTTTTCTAAATTAAGAGAATTGAATGATAGTTTTAATTTTAAAGATTTGAGCATGGGAATGTCTTCTGATTTTGAGACAGCAATTAAATATGGAGCAAATTATGTAAGAATTGGGTCATCTCTATTTGGTGATAGAACTAAATAATTTTAATTTTTGTATTTTTTTTAATTACAGACAAAAGATCAATTAAATTTTTCTTGTTAAGAGTGATGCATCCTGCAGTTTTTTTAAATGACTTTTTTGCCACATGAATAAATATTGCAGAGCCTTTATTCTTGATAATAGGATTTAAATTATAGTTTAAAACAACAACCAAATCGTAAAGCCTATCACTGCGATAAAGTTTTTCATATCCAAAATTACTCGGCAATCTTATTTGTTTGTTATAAAATCTACTTTTAGGGTCATCACACCATCCCATTTTTTTTTTAATTTTTATTTTTTTTAAAGATGTTTTGAAATTTTTAATTTTGTCTGCTCTATAAAAAACTTTAACCAATTTGAATGTTCCTCTAGGTGTTATATAATCGCCTTCTTCTTTTTTTTTACCAATCCCAGCTCTCCCTAAAGCACATTGAAATTTCAAATTTTTAAAGGTCAAATAACCAGATTCTTTTACAATAATCATGTTAAATGTATTATATATTTATTTATGAATAATATTCATCTTCATATTTTCGGATCTAAAGTTTTTTTTAATCTAATTGAAGAGCTTAAACTCGAATATAAGTCTGTTTTTGAAAAGAATAGCAATACTTTAAGGGAGAATAATTCTTTTAATGATGAAATTAGAATTGTATTTGTTGAAAGTTTAAAATCATCTGAGCTTAAGAATTTTTTTAAACAAAACGTACCAACAATATTTTTATCAACTAATAAAGATTATATTTCAAAAAATAAACTTACATTACTTGAGTTTCATGCAACTCTTCTAACCCCAATTGATTTATTATCTTTTAAAGAAATATTGAAAATTTTAATTATTAAATATAATTTTTTTAAACAATCAAAAATTATTATCGGTAACTACGAAATTGATTCAAATCAAAAAATTATTTTCAGAAATAATACTAAAGCTAAGTTAACAGAAAAAGAATTGCAGTTAATTTTAGCTCTTCATAAAAAAAATGGAATACAAAAATCTCTATTATTAAAAAAAATATGGAACTATAATACTGATTTGGAAAGCCATGCATTTGAGACTAATTTGCACAGATTAAGAAAAAAAATGGAAAAAAATTTTAAAGACAAAGAATTTATAATTGAAAAAAATTCTTTATATTACTTAAGCAGTTAATTTAATCTGGCCCCAACTTTTTGTATTACTTTTGATGCGATAAGAGAGCCGCTATATAGACATTTCTTGATTTCAGATTGATCTACATATTCTTTTAAAAAACCAGCAGCAAATAAATCCCCTGCGCCAGTTAAGTCTAATGTTTTTGCAACTTTATGAGCCTCGCAATTAATAATTTCATTATTTAACATAGCCAGACTTCCCTTCTCGCTCATCGTGACAACTAATAATTTATTAAATTTTTTTAATTGATTTATAGAGTCGATAATATTTTCTGCACCCGCTAACTCAATAATTTCTTTTTCGTTTCCTATTAAAATGTCTAAGTCATCTTTTAAAAGATGAATAAAATCTTCTTTGTGACGAGTTACGCAGAAGATATCAGATAGACTCATGGCAATTTTAATTTCTTTTGTTTTTGCTAATTTAATTAAATGTTTAAACATTTTTTCACTTATTCCTTTATCCCAAAGGTATCCTTCTAAAAATATTAAACCTTTATTTAAAATTTTTTCTTCATGCAAGTCGTTGGCAGAAAGTTGGGATGATATTCCAAGATAAGTGCACATAGTTCTCTCAGAGTCGGGTGTTATTAAAATAATAGAGGCTCCAGTTGATAAATCCTCTGATTTTTCGATGTAGTTAAATTTAACATTTATATCTTCAAGACTTTTTTTGTACAATTTTCCAAATTCGTCGGAGTTAATTTTTCCAATAAATGAGGCATTGCCACCTAAATAAGATATGCCGGCCATGGTATTGGCTGCCGATCCGCCTGCTAAAATTTTATCAATTTTGATTTTTTTTTTTAAAGTATTGAATTCATCTTTATTAATTAGTTTCATCGAGCCTTTAACAAGATTATTTTCCTTTAAGAATTCTTCATTAACATGACAAAAAACGTCAACAATAGCATTTCCAACTCCTAAAATACTTTTATTCATATTTTTTTTTATATAGACAAATTTTATTAATAACACATATTTTACATAAAGGATTACGAGCTTTACAAACATATCTTCCATGTAAAAGAATTAGATGATGTGCCTTGGAAAGATGATTTTTGGGAAGAATTTCTAGAAGTTTCTTTTCAACTTTATCAGGAGTTTTTTCATTTGTGAGCCCTGTTCTATTACTAACTCTAAAAACGTGAGTATCCACGGCAATAGTTGGTTTATTAAACGCTTCATTTAAAACAACATTTGCAGTTTTTCTTCCAACTCCAGGCAATCTTATTAGATCTTCAAAATTATTTGGCACTTTACTTTTATGCTCAGAAATTAAAATTTTAGATAAGTTATATATATTTTTAGCTTTATTATTAAAAAGCCCTATACTTTTAATAAGATTTCTTATTTTGTATTCTCCAAGTCTTAAAAAATGTTCAGGTTTAAAATATTTTTTATAAATATCTTTTGTCACGTTATTTACATTTACATCAGTACATTGAGCGGAAAGCACAACTGAAGTTAATAGAGTAAAATTATTTCTATATTTTAAGGAGGTTTGGGGTTTTTTGATTGAATGATTTAATAACTTAATAAGTTTTAATGCTTTATTTTTATCAAGTGACATTAAAAATTAGCGGATTTAATTTATCTATTTTAGTCTAAACATGTCTTGCATATTGAATAACCCCTTATTTTTTTTACTTATCCAAATTGCGGCATTTAAAGCTCCATCTGCAAATAATTCTCGAGAATAAGCGGTATGCTTTAATTCTATACTTTCTGTTTTATTAGCAAAGAAAATATTATGTTTGCCGATCGTATCTCCTTTTCTTGTAATAAAAAAATTGATTTTATTTTTATTAAAATTCCCTTTTTTATTTAAAAATGATTTTCCTGTTATAGATGCTAATTTTTTATTTTTACCTTTTGCAATTGCATTTGCCAGCATTAGTGCTGTACCAGATGGATAGTCAATTTTTTTTTTATGGTGGTTATCTCCAATTGCAATTTGATAATTATTTTGAATTTTGTTTGATAAAATTACCGCTAAGTATTCAATAAGATTTATTCCTAAACTCATGTTTCCAGATTTAAATATAGCTATTTTTCTAGAAAATTTTTTTATTAAATTATTTTGTTTTTCCGTAAATCCAGTTGTTCCTATAACTATTCTTTTCTTTAAATGAGTCGCGTATTTAAGAATTTCTAGAGATGATTTAGGTCTTGAAAAATCTATAATAACATCAGTTTTTTTAAAGGCTTCTAAATTATTTTTTTGAGATTTAATATTATTAAAAATTTTTTTTTCTTTTATATCTGTAACGCTATGCAATACTAAATTTTTATTTTTTAAAACTTCTTTGATAAGAATTTTTCCCATTCTTCCCAATCCACCACAAATAGTAATTCTAATTTTTTTCATTTTGATATATTTATTATATTTTTTATATGGTTAGTTAATATAAATATTTTTTGGCACCAAATTTTTATAATAGTTGTCGTATGTTTGTTGATAAGCCTTTTCTAAATTTTTAGTATAAATTTTTGTATTAAAAGTATTCGAACTTTTAATAGAGGAAATAAGTTTTTCCCTAATTTCTTTTAATTTTTCAGGGTTATTAGCTAAGTATATCGCAAAGTTTTCATAATCATCAATATTCGAGGTTATAAGTTCCGGTATATTTAAATTTTTTAACAGGCTAGCAGAGACTCTGCTTTGAAAAGACTCGCCCGTCATTGTTAGCAATGGTAGTCCAGATGATAAGGCTTCACTTGCGGTTGTATGGGCAGCATAAGGAAAAGTATCCAAAAAAAGATCACAAAATTTAAATCTTTGAAAAATATCCTCATAATCTACAAAAGGTGAGAATAATATTCTATTATCATCAACCCCTCTTTTTAAAGCCTCACCTATTAAGTTTTCTTTGCAATAATTGTTGCTTTCAAGGAGACAAAGAAATGTATTTTTGGTTTTTTTAAGAATTCTCATCCAGGAGTTAAAAATGGCAGGATTGACTTTGTAAATACTATTAAAACAGCAATACACAAAGCCTGTTTCAGGTAGATTAAATTTTTTACGATCGAAATTGTTATGCAAGGTGTTTCTTTTAGAGTCATAAGGCTGAAAGGAATCTGGCATATAAATTATCTTTTCAAAATAAAATTTTTTATTTTTATCGTCTATTAAATTTTTATCAGCAATAATATAATCCATGTAAGAGCCCACAGTTCCTGGATAACCTAAAAAATTTATTTGAATTGGAGCAACTTTTTTTGAAAAAATATTTGCTCTATTATCCGCAGTATGTCCTGACAAATCAATAGCTATGTCAATTTCAAGATTTTTTGATTGGGAAATTAAATCTTCATCTGAAATATTTTTTACATTAAAAAATTTATCGAAAGTTTTCGATATTCTTTGAGTCATATCGTCATCACGATATTTGCAAAAATGAAAACCTATAGTTTCAAAACTACTTTTGTCATGACATTCAAATACATTGGCAATTAAATGGGATACAGCATGCCTTCTGAAATCAGGAGAGTAGTACGCTATGCGAATTTTTTTTTTTTTTAAAAGATTAAAGATTTTTTTGGTTTTATCTTCAGTTTTGTACTCTTTATTATTATAATTATTCACGTTATTTTTAATAATTTCCAGCGAATCTGTCCAAGATAATAATTTCCAGGGATTTATATAATCAATTATGGTTTGATTATTTATTAAGTAATTTTCAATTTTACGAAGGATTTTTTTATAGTCTTTCCAATCGCAAATTTGAGTTTTGTTAAAAAAAATAAGGCTTTCGTATATATTCTCTTTGTCTGGTTCTAATATTTTTAATTTATTATAATCCTTAATAGCGAGTAAATTTTGTTTATCTAATGAATATATATTTGCTCTATTCTTGTAGGCATCATTATAATTATTATTTATTTCAATTGCTTTGCTAAAATTTATAATTGATTCTTTGTAATTTTTTATATCTCCAAATAGCAGTCCTAAATTGTTATAGGCTTCTGCATAATTAGGCTTTAGTTCAATTGCTGTTTTGTAATTATTAAAAGCCTCTTTATATTGATATTTTTTTTTAAATATTATTCCAAGATTGTTATAGGCTTCTGCATAATTAGGTTCTAATTCAGTAGCTTTTTTGAAATTTTTAATTGCATTATCATACTGCTCCATTTCTTTGTAAGCGACACCTAAATTATTATAAAGAGCGTGATGATTTGAGTTTATACTAATTGCTTTATTGATTTGAGTAATTGCGTCATTAAAATTTCTTTGCTGCAAAGATATTACTCCAAGTAAGTTTATTAATTCAAAGTTATTTTGATCTTTTGTTAAAAGCTTTTCGTAAATTAATTTTGCCTCTTCTAGTTTACCTGCTTTATGAAAGGTCAGTCCTTTATTTAAGATTTCGTTCATCTATAATTTTAACTATTAGATGAAACTATATAATTAATTTATGTTTTCCCAGAATTTTTTAGCTTTATTTATAAAGCTTTTTATTTCAGAATTACTATTGGAGTCTTCTAGTGATTTGAATTTTTCAAGTAATTCCTTTTGTTCTTTTGATAAAGAATCTGGAATTATCACATTTGTTTCTAGATATAGATCCCCATAATTACTTTCTCTTAGAATAGGCATGCCTTTTTCTTTAAGTCTAAATTGTTTTCCAGATTGTGTTCCGGCAGGAATTTTAACTTTTGATTTGCCTCCATCAATAGTTGGAACCTCTATTTCCGCCCCAAGCGCAGCATCGACCATGGATATAGGTAATTTAAAATATAAATTCTCTTCAGATCTTTGAAAAATTTTATGTTTTTGTACTGTAATGAATACATAAAGATCACCATTAGATCCACCTCTATATCCAGCATCTCCTTTTCCAGATAATCTTATTTGTGTTCCATCATCAACCCCTTTTGGAATTTGAATAGAAAGATTTTTTTTAGTTTTTACCGCTCCTGATCCCTTGCAATCTTTACAAGGATTCGAAAGCATCTCCCCTTCGCCTCCACAATCAGGACACGTTTGTTGTAATGTAAAGAAACCTTGTCTTGTTCTGACTTTTCCATGACCTTCACAAGTCGAGCATGTTTTTGGTTTTGATCCTGGTTCTGCACCACTCCCAGAACATTTTTCACATTTTTCGTTTGAAGATAAATTTATAGTTTGTTTTTTTCCAAGATAAGCTTCTTCAAGACTAATTTCTAAATTAATTTTTAAATCGGAGCCACGGTTAGATCTTGATTTTTTTGACCTACCACCACCTCTTCCTGATCCCATAAAGTCTCCAAAAAAATCATCGAATATGTCCGAGAAAGCACCTGATTCAAATCCACCAAAATCGAATCCACCAGCAGGACCTCCTTGTCCGCCTTCAAAAGCAGAATGACCGAATTGATCGTATGATGATTTTTTTTTTGGGTCGGATAGTACTTGATAAGCTTCCGAAGCTTCTTTAAATTTTGTTTCAGCAGTTTTATCTCCCTGATTTCGATCAGGGTGATACTTCATTGCAAGTTTTCTATAAGCTTTTTTTATTTCTTCGGGACTTGAACTTTTGGTTACACCAAGAATATCATAATAGTCTTTTTTGGACATAATGACTTATCTGTCTAGCAACCAAATTAATCTGATTAATTGCCTTTTTTGTTATCGTCTTTCACTTCTTCAAATTCAGCATCAACCACATCTTTTTTGTCATCAGGTTTAGCATCCGATTTTGCAGCTCCAGCAGTTTCTTGCTGAGCCTTGTAAATAGCCTCACCTAATTTCATCGAAGATGTCATTAACTGTTGTGTTTTTGTTTTAATATCTTCAGTTTTGTCAGACTTAATAGCTTCTTTCAAATCTTCCATATCTTTTTCGATTGCTTTCTTATCAGTTTCAGAAATTTTACTTCCATGCTCTTTTAAACTTTGCTCGGTTGAAGCAATTAAAGAGTCAGCATGATTTTTTGCATCCACTTCATCTCTTTTTTTCTTATCTGCTTCTTTGTTAGCTTCAGCTTCCTTCACCATTTTTTGTATTTCTTCATCTGTTAATCCACCAGAAGCTTGAATTTGTATTTTTTGTTCTTTGCCTGTGCCCTTGTCTTTTGCAGAAACGTTAACAATACCGTTTGCATCAATATCAAAAGCTACTTCAATTTGAGGAACTCCTCTAGGAGCAGGAGCTATTCCTGTAAGCTCAAAATTACCTAGTAATTTGTTGTCATTTGCCATTTCTCTTTCACCTTGGAAAACTCTTATAGTAACTGCAGGCTGGTTATTCTCTGCAGTTGAGAATACTTGACTTTTTTTAGTTGGAATTGTCGTGTTCTTTTCAATTAATCTTGTGAATATTCCGCCTAAAGTTTCAATACCAAGTGACAATGGAGTTACATCTAAAAGAAGAACGTCTTTAACATCACCTTGTAATACACCCGCTTGAACAGCGGCACCTAAAGCAACTACTTCATCAGGGTTAACACTTTGATTTGGTTCTTTTCCAAAGAAACTTTTTACTGTCTCAACAACTTTTGGCATTCTTGTCATTCCACCCACAAGAATAACTTCGTTAATTTCAGATGCAGTATAGCCAGAATCTTTTAGAGCAATTTTGCAAGGCTCTATTGTTTTTTCAATTAGTTTTGCAGTAAGAGCTTCAAGTTTTGCTCTTGTTAATTTCATATTAACGTGTTTTGGACCTGTTTTATCCGCTGTAATGAAAGGCAAATTTACTTCAGTTTGAGTTGAAGAGGATAATTCTATTTTTACTTTTTCAGCTGCTTCCCTTATTCTTTGCAAAGCAAGCTTGTCAGATTTTAAATCTATTCCGTTTTCTTTTTTAAATTCGTCAATAATATAATCAGCCAATATTGCATCAAAGTCATCTCCACCTAAAGAAGTATTTCCGTTCGTAGATTTAACTTCGAATACTCCATCACCTAATTCAAGAACTGAAATATCAAAAGTACCACCACCTAAATCGTAAACAGCTATTGTTTTAGCTTTTTTCTTATCAAGCCCATATGCAAGAGCTGCAGCTGTTGGTTCGTTAATAATTCTTAGAACTTCAAGACCAGCAATTTTTCCTGCATCTTTAGTTGCCTGTCTTTGTGCGTCATTAAAATAGGCAGGAACAGTTATAACTGCCTGCTTAACTTCGCTACCAAGATATTTTTCAGCAGACTCTTTCATTTTCATTAAAATAAAGGCTGAAATTTGACTTGGAGAATATTTTTTATCACGAGACTGAACCCATGCATCTGTTCCATTGTCAGATTTTATTACTTTGTAAGGAAGTCCTTGTATGTCTTTTTTTAAATTTGAATCGTCAAAACTTTTTCCAATTAATCTTTTTACTGAAAAGAAAGTATTCTCAGGATTTGTTACGGCCTGTCTTTTAGCAGGAAGACCTACTAACTTTTCACCAGATTCAGTAAAGGCTACAATAGATGGAGTAGTTCTAACCCCTTCAGAATTTTCTAATACTTTTGGCTGCGCGCCATCCATAATAGCAACGCATGAATTTGTAGTTCCTAAATCGATTCCAATTATTTTTGACATAAAATTTTTTTGTTAATTAATTTGTTACAGGTATGTGGTGCTTAATTTTAATATTACAACCTTTGTGACTAAATTTTTTTGGCTAAAAAACGCTTATTTTGCTTGGTTTTAAGGTCCTATTTGTTGAGATTAGCTTTTTTTTTAGAAATAGATACTAACGCAGGTCTTAATAATCTGTCATTTAGCATATAGCCTTTTTGTATCTCATTTATAACTGTTCCGCTCTCCTCTTCGCTCTCAACTTCATTCAAAGCTTGATGAAAATTTGGATCAAATTTTTTACCAACGGACTCGAATGATTTAATTCCATTTTTATCAAAACTATTAATTAATTCTTTTTCTATTAGTTCTATACCAAGCACAATATCTTTAAATTCCTCTGATTTAAATTTAGGATTGTCTTTAAATAAGCCAAAGGCTCTTTCTAAATTATCAGCAAGATTTAGAATTTCTCTTGCAAAAGAAGATGAGCTATATTTTATTAAATCTTCTTTTTCTTTTTCATGTATTTTTCGAAGATTTTGGTTTTCGGCTAAAGAGCGAAGTAATTTGTCATTTAACTCTTCTATTTGTTTTTCAACATTATTTTCTGCAACAGTTTCTACCTCCGCATTATTAATCTTTTCTTCTTGATTATCGTTAGGAGGAGTTTCGTCGTTATTATTCATAGATCTATATATTTAAAACAATACTTTATAATTTTTTTGACATATATAGGTACTATATTTCATATTTCTAGCTTTATTATGAGAAAAGATAACAGAGACAATCTTAGTTTAAGAAAAATTGAGATTATACCAAATTTTATTAAAAATTCAGAAGGCTCTTGTTTAGTTAGATTTGGAGATACACAAGTTGTTTGCACAGCGTCCGTTGATACAAAAGTTCCAAGATGGCTAATGGGTTCACAAAAAGGATGGGTCACAGCTGAATATGGAATGTTACCAAGATCTACTCATGAAAGAATGAGAAGGGAAGCGGCGGTTGGAAAAATTGGAGGAAGAACATCTGAGATTCAAAGATTAATTGGAAGATCATTAAGATCAGTTGTTGATCTTGGACTTTTGAATGAAAAATTAATTACAATTGATTGTGACGTATTAACAGCAGATGGAGGAACAAGAACGGCTGCTATCACTGGAGGATTTGTGGCTTTAAAATCTTGCATTGATCACTTGCTTAGACAAAAAGAAATTAAAACAAATCCAATACAACAATATATAGGCGCAGTGAGCTGCGGAATCCTAAATGGTAAAATTTTACTAGATTTAGATTACTCAGAAGATAGCAATGCAGAAATTGATGCAAATTTTGTCATAACTGAGAATATGCAGCTAGTTGAAATCCAAGCAACAGGTGAGAGAAAAACATTTTCAGATCAAGATTTGCATGAGATGTTAAAAGCTTCGAAAGAAGCTATAAAAAAAATAATACAACTTCAAAAGTCTTGCTTTGAAAAATAGGTTAAAGGATTTAAAAAAAGTTAAATCTTTATTAGTTGCTACCAATAATAAAGGAAAGTTATTGGAAATAAAAAAATTACTGCCTAATACAATTAATTTCTATAGCCCTGAAGATTTTAAATTAGCAGAGCCCGTTGAGAGTGGAAAAACCTTTGAAGCTAATGCGATTATTAAAGCAAGATATTGCGCTGAAAGAAGCAAGTTAATATCTTTATCCGATGACTCTGGCTTGGAAGTATTAGCCCTAAAAGGAAGACCTGGAATTTATTCAGCAAGATGGGCTGGAAAGAGTAAGAATTTTGATACAGCAATTAAAAAAGTTTTTTTAGAATTAAAAAAGAAAAAGAAATTAAATAAAAGTAATAAAGCTAGATTTTATTGCTCACTTGCAATTGCTTGGCCTGATGGAAAATGTAAAACTTTTAGTGGTACAGTGAATGGCAAAATTTCACTTATTTCAAAGGGAAAAAAAGGATTTGGTTATGATCCAATATTTATTGCACAAGGCTATAAAAAAACTTTTGGCGAAATAAGCCCTGATTTAAAAGATAAGATAAGTCATCGTTATAAAGCATTCAGTAAGATAAAAAGATTCTTTAGATATGCAAAATAAATTTGAGCAAGATTTAGAAAAAGGACTTTACGTAGTTTCAACTCCTATTGGAAACCTTGCTGATATTACAATCAGAGCTTTGAATGTTTTAAAAAAGTCTGATGTTATTTTATGTGAAGATAAACGAGTTTCTAAAAAATTACTAAATTATTATGATATTAAAGCTGAGTTATTTTCATATCATAAATTTAATGAAAAAGAGTCTGTATCTAAAATATTAGAAATATTTAAGAATAATAAAATTGTATCCTTAATATGTGATGCTGGGACTCCATTAATTTCTGATCCCGGTAAAATTTTAATTAATGAGATTGAAAGAAATAATATTAAAATTATTCCAATACCTGGCGTCTCAGCTGTAACGACTGCATTTAGTTTGTCGGGATACAGTGATCATTATTATTTTTATGGATTTCTTCCCAAAAAGTTAGGTGAAAGAAAAGAGGCTTATGGGCAATTTTCTAAAATAGATAGCTCAATTATTCTATTTTTGCCTGCTAGGAATTTAGTATCGTTAATTCAAGAAATGCAAAAATATCTTGGTGACAGAAATATTCTGATTGCAAAAGAATTAACAAAAATTCATGAAACTGTAATTAAAGGAAATCTCAGTAACATTATTGAAAAAATTAAGTTGCTGGTATTAAAAGGTGAGATCACAATAGTCTTGTCTTCTGAAACGAATAAAAATAAAGAACAAAATATTGATTTAAATAAAGAAATTTTAGATTTATCAAAAAAAATGACAACTTCCGATATTTCAAAATATCTTTCAAAAAAATTAAATATATCTAAAAAAGATATTTATAGGCAGATTTTAAATTTAAAAAATAAAAAATGAAATTTTTAAAAATAATTTTAATTTCTTTTCTTCTCTCATCTTGTATGGGAAGTTTAAACACATCAATATTTGGTGTTGGTGTGAATATTAATTTAGACCCAAGATCTCCAGGTTTATTATTTGACGATTCGCTAGCTGAAAAAATTATTCTTAAAAAAATTGTTTCCCATAATTATAAATTGGTATTTTTAAATGTTAAAGTTATTGATGGAACAGCAATCTTAAGTGGTAGAGTTGAAAACGCAGAAGATAAATTAAAACTTACAAAGTTTGCATGGGAGACAGCTGGCATTAAAGCAGTTAGAAATGACATAATAGTTGCAGATTCTGGCTCATTTCATCAGAGAGCAAAAGACATTTTAATTTCATCGCAATTAAGTGTTGCGCTGTTAGCTAATAAAAAAATTAATTCCCGTAATTATAATTTAGATACTATTAATGGTAAGATTTATATTTATGGAATGGCGATGAACAAAGAAGAATTAGACGAAGTTCTTAAAGAAGCCAAATCAATTCCAGATGTAGCAGAAGTTGTTCCAAGTATTATCCTTGCAGATAATCTATCTAGAAGAAATTATCTTTAATTTTTTTTATTATATTTAATTACTTCACAAGAGAAGGCGGCGATTGCAGCCATATTAAATATGTCAGAAACTTTTGATCTTAAAGTTGCAATTTGAATAGGTCTGTTTAATCCAATTAATAGTGGACCCACTAATGTAGCCCCACCCAATTCTTTAAGTAATTTAGTTGAGATTGCAGCGCTATGAATAGCTGGCATAATTAAAATATTTGCTGGTGCTGATAATTTTGAGAATGGATAAATGGTTTTAAATTTTGGATTTAAAGCTACGTCCGGTTGCATTTCTCCTTCAAATTCAAAATCAACTTTTCTTTTCTCTAAAATATCTCTTGCCTCTCTTAGATGAACACTTCTTTCAGACATTGGTTTTCCAAATGTTGAATGAGCTAATAATGCAACTCTAGGAGTAAAACCGAGAAGTCTAGCAACTCTGGCAGAAGAAGTTGCTATGTCTGCTAAATTTTCTGCACTGGGATATTCGTGAACATTTGTATCTGCAATAAATACTGTGCCTTTTTTAGCAACAACGATTGTAAGCCCAAAAGCAATTTCTCCCGGCCTTTCATCTATAACATATTTTATGTTTTCTAATGTATCGCTAAAAGTTCTTGTAACTCCTGTTACCATTCCATCAGCATCACCAAGATCTACCATGCAAGAACCAAACACAACTCTATTGGTTTTTATTAATCGCTCACAGTCTCTTTTTAAAAAACCATCTCTTTGCAATCTTTTATATATATGCTCAGCATACCTTTTTCTTTGCTTTTCATCTTTTGAATTATGTATTTCAATTGATTTATCCAAAGTTAAACCAAGATCTCTAAGTTGTTGTGTAATCTTTTCAGCGCTTCCAATTAAAATAGGAGTTCCTAATCCGTTATTTTTAAAATCAATTGCAGCTCGAAGCATTGATTCTTCTTCGCCCTCAGCAAAAATAATTTTTTTTGGTTTTTTTCTGATTACTGAATAAATATTTTGTAAAAAACCAACAGAAGGATCTAATCTCGCAGAAAGACTATCTTTGTATGCAGCAATATCTTCAATTTTCTTTTGTGCAACGCCACTTTTCATCGCTGCTTGTACAACTGCAGCAGACACATTTCTTATTAATCTTGGATCAAAAGGAGATGGAATAATATAATTTTTTCCAAATTTGGGTCTTTCTCCACCATAGGCATCAACAACTTCATCTGCCACATCTTCTTTTGCAAGAGCTGCTATAGCTTTTGCAGCGGCAATCTTCATCTCTTCATTAATAGTTTTTGCTCTACAATCCAAAGCTCCTCTGAAAATATATGGAAAACCTAACACATTATTTACTTGATTTGGATAATCAGATCTTCCAGTTGCTATAATTGCATCGCTTCTGGTTTTTTCTATTATCTCAGGAAGAATTTCAGGATCAGGATTTGCACAAGCAAAAATTATAGGATCTTTTGCCATAGATTTTACCATTGCAGGGGTTACAGTATTTTTTGCTGACAAACCTAAGAAAACATCGGCACCTTTCATAGCCTCTTCTAAGGTTCTAAGTTTTGTATCTACAGCATGAGCAGATTTAAACTGATCTATTTTTGGGCGACCTTTATAAATTACTCCTTCTTTATCTAACATCACTGCGTTTTTATCCGGAAGGCCCATCGCTTTTAGTAATGAAATACATGAAAGACCAGCGGCTCCTGCACCGTTAGCAACAACCCTTACATTTTTGATTGATTTTTTTACAATATCTAAAGCATTTAAAATTCCAGCAACTGTAATGATAGCAGTTCCATGCTGATCATCATGAAACACGGGGATTGAAAGTCTATTTTTTAATTCTTGTTCTATAATAAAACAGTCTGGAGATGCGATATCTTCTAAATTAATACCTCCAAAACTATTTCCAATTGCAGCTACACAATTAATAATTTCGTTAGCATCTTTAGAGTCAACTTCGATATCAATTGAATCGATATCAGCAAATCTTTTAAAAAGAACAGCCTTTCCTTCCATCACTGGTTTTGAAGCAAGAGCACCTAAATTTCCAAGACCTAAAATTGCAGATCCATTTGAAATAACTGCAACAGTATTTCCTTTGTTTGTGTAGTCGTAAGCTTTCGAAGGATCTTTTGCTATCGCCTCAACAGGAACGGCAACACCAGGAGAGTATGCAAGAGCCAAATCTCTCTGCGTCGTCATTGGCTTGCTTGCTATTATTTCAATTTTTCCAGGCTTACCCTGACTATGATAGTCTAAAGCCTCTTTATCTGTAAACTTTTCCATAATATGGTTTTTAATATAAATAAAACTGTAAGAAGAAGTTATTTTTCTTATACTAAGTTCTTAGATTTTAAATTATTAAAACAAAGTTGAAACTAAATATCAAATGAATATTTTAAAAAATATCTCTTATTTTGGATTTTCGACTTTTTTAAGTAGAATTCTTGGTTATTTGAGGGATACTTTAATTGCAGTATTTCTTGGAACTTCAGCTGCCGCTGATGCAATGTTTGTTGCCTTTAGAATACCAAATACTTTTAGGTCTTTATTTGCGGAGGGATCTTTTAATTCAGCTTTTATTCCAGCGTATGCAAAACAAAAAGGAGTTAAAAAAAGAAATTATTTTGCAAATCAAGTTTTAAATTTATTAATTTTTTTTATTTTGTTTGTAGTTTTTGTTATTGAAATATTTACTCCTCAATTTTTATCTATTGTTTCTCCAGGTTTTCAAGACATTAGCGGTAAATTTGATTTAGCAGTTAGTTTAAGCAGAATTACTTTTCCATTTTTATTTTTTATTTCTATCGCTTCTTTTCTTTCCGCTATTTTAAATTCAAAAGATAAATTTTTAGTAACTGCAGCCGCACCCATCATTTTAAATATTTTATTGGTCGTAACGTTATTTTTTTTTCACGATAATGAAATGCAAACAGTTTATACATCATCTTACGCATTAACTATTGCTGGAATTATTCAGGTTTTGTTTTTATTTTTTTTTGCAAGAAAATTCTTTAAACTTAATTTAAGTTTTGCTGTTAAAATTAATAATCAAGTTAAGTCTTTTTTTAATCAATTACTTCCAAGTGTTTTTGCATCAGGGGTAAATCAAATAAATATTTTAACTGGAACAATCATTGCCTCATTTCAAAGCGGAGCTGTCTCTTATTTGTATTATGCAGATCGAATTTACCAGTTACCACTCGCATTAACAGGTATTGCAATTGCAACTGTTATTCTTCCAAGGTTATCCAAAGAAGTTTTCAATTTAAAATTTAATAAAGTTAACTTTATTCAAAATCGTTCTTTAGAATTATTTTTATCATTACCAGCAACGACTGGAATTATTTTTGCTTCAAACCAAGTTATATCTGCGCTTTATGGTTATGGGTCGTTTACAGGTGATAGCGTTGCAAATACTTCTTCAGCGCTCTTATTATTTAGTCTGGGTCTACCAGCCTTTGGATTAATAAAAATTTATTCAAGTTTTTATTTTGCAAGAAGTAATACAAAATTTCCTTTTTATTTATCTTTTGTTTCTGTGTTTTTAAATATTTCTATTAGCCTTATCTTTTTTAAAAAATATGGATTTTTAATAATACCTTTGGCGACAAGTTTTTCGGCATGGTTTACTGTATTAATATACCAAATAAATCTAATTAAATTGGGCTATCATTCTTTTGATAAATTATTTTTTATTAGATTGATAAAATCACTTCTTTCTACAATTGTTATGGGTTTAATCCTTTGCGTTTTGTTAAAATATTTTGCGTATTATTTGGAATTAAAATCCTTATTAAAAGCGGTTGTTCTAATATCAATAGTTTTATTCTCAGCTTTAATGTATTTTTT
>AQUH01000005.1 GCA_000371745.1 alpha proteobacterium SCGC AAA280-B11 | reverse complement strand
AAACAATTATCCAATATTACTTTAATTATTTCGGTACTTGTTTGTTTTTTAATAGTTCTTTTTCAATTTAGCGTTTTATATTTATTTTTATTTGCAGATTTATTATGCTGCGCTTGTGTGTATGTAGTTTTCAAAGGTCTTTATGAGAAGAAAGTTTCTCAGTGTAGGTCTATTGTCTTAATTAGCGTAGGCTTGACGACTGGTTTGTTATTATTTCCAAGTGAAGATTTTTCTAAATCTTTATTAATTGGAATTTTGTTTAGTAGGGATACTTTTAGCGAAACGTTTTCTAAAGCTTTGCTTTTTTGGTCTTTCTTATTTTCAACTCTAGCGCCGGTATTTTTTGATCTTGTTTATAGAAAAGCTAAATAAAAATCTTAAAAGTCTAATAATAAAAACGTTAAGTAAGCCAGTAGAAGTATTTGAATAATATTAACCACAACCGAGGCGTTGTGCAGAATTTTAAATTTTTTATTATTCTTGCCTTTAGCCTTATTAATTTCTGGCATTAAATAAAAATAACTTACGATGAAAAGCAAAAAAATAATTACATTGCAATAAAAAATTGGATTAAAAACACCAAGACATGCAATTGCAATTCCAGATATCAAAACTATGCTGCCGTTAAAAATATAATAGATTGGAAATATTTTTCTTACATATTGACCAGCCTGTACTGCTGGTAAAAATTTAAATATCGTTGGCGTGATTATAAATGAAAAAAAAATCATTACTCCAAGAGCTATGACTGGAAAGATAGTGATTATTGTAAGTATGATATAATCTGTAATTGATGACATGTGCTTTAAATATAAAGAAGTAACGTATAAAGCAAAGTTTATTTAATCAAATAAATAAATAAGGTACTAATATCTAAATTTAAATAATGTCAGATTCTTTAAGGAATTATATAAGAAAAAGAAAAATAGCTAACAAAAGCACATGGGTTAGCGTTGTAGTAAATTTCTTTTTAGTCCTATTTCAAATCATCGTTGGTTTTTTTTCCAAATCTTCAGCGTTAATAGCAGATGGTTTGCATACTCTAGCCGACATGCTCTCAGATCTAGTTGTTTTAATTGCAAGTTCTAAATCTTTAAATCCTCCTGATGATGATCATAATTATGGCCATCAAAGATATGAGAATGCTGTTAGTTTGTTTCTTGGAGTTGTGTTATTAGGCGTTGGTCTTGCAATGATTTGGGCTGCTGCGATAAAACTTGAACAACCAAGTTTAATTGCACCAGTTCATAAAGTAGCTTTATTTGCTGCAGTTAGCTGTCTTGTTATTAAAGAACTATTATTTCGTTATTTAATGAGCGTTGCAAAGCGGGCAGAATCTACTCTGCTTATGGCAAATGCTTGGCACGCACGCTCAGATGCCGCTTCTTCGTTAGTTGTTGCAGTTGGAATTGCTTTTAATCTTTTAGGATTTTTAACCTTCGACATTATTGCAGCAATTATCGTTGGAATTATGATTTTAAAAATGGGTTGGGATTTTAGTTATGAAGCAATTCATGCTCTAACTGATAAAGCAGTTGATAAGGATGCTGCTGATAATATTAGAAAAACTATATTGGAAACGCCGGGAGTTGTTAATGTTCATGATCTTAGAACAAGAAAGGTAGGCGATAGCATTATTGCAGATGTTCACATCGAAGTTAAAGGAACTTTATCAGTGACTGAAGGTCATGCAATTGCAGTTGAGGCCAGAAACAGAGTTATGCAACGTCACAGGGTTTTAAACCTGATGACCCATATTGATCCAGTTTAGAAAATTAGTCTAAAGAAGGATAATCCGTATAACCTTTTTCATTACCACCGTAAAAAGTTTCTCGTTTATAAGGATTTAAAGCTGCGTTTTTTTTAATTCGTTTTGGTAAATCTGGATTTGCAATAAAAATTCTACCAAATGCAACTCCATCTACATCATTATTTTCAACTGCTTTTTTTGCATCTTCTGGAGTGTAGCCGCCAGCAGAAATAAATACGCCTTTAAATTTTTTTCTAAATAGTTTTGTAGTTGAAGGAGCGCTAGTATTTACAGCATCACCACCACCAGCTGATGTTGCTCTAGGTTCAATCATATGAAGGAATGCAATCTGTCTTTGATTTAATTGATCAATAACGTAACTAAACAATTCTACAGGATTAGAGTCGCTCATATCGTTAAAAGTTCCATAGGGAGAAAGTCTCACCCCAACTCTATCTTTGCCCCAAACACTAATAACACCATCTAATACTTGAAGTGGAAATTTAGCTCTGTTTTGTGCAGATCCGCCAAATTCATCTGTTCTTTTATTGCTTCCGTCTTGTAAAAACTCATCAAGCAAATATCCATTAGCCATGTGAACCTCAACACCATCAAAGCCAGCTTCTTTTGCATTCTTTGAAGCATTTACATAATCTTGGACAATTCCAGGAAGCTCAGACGCCTCTAATGCTCTTGGAGTTAAAATAGCAGTTGGTTTCCAATCAGCAGTATAAGTTCCAGAATCTTTTGCGGCGATTGCAGAAGGAGCTACAGGTAATTCATTATTAGGCTGATGTGACGAATGAGAAATTCTACCTACATGCCATAATTGTAAAAAAATATGTCCACCATTTTTATGAACAGCATCGGTAACTATTTTCCAACCTTGAATTTGTTCTTTACTATGAATGCCAGGCGTTGCTGGATAACCCTGACCTTGTTGAGAAACTTGAGTTGCTTCACTGATAATAAATCCGGCTGATGCACGTTGTGCATAATAAGTTGCATTAAGTTCCCAAGGAATATTACCTGGTTGTTTGCTACGCATTCGAGTTAGCGGAGCCATAATAATTCTATTTGGAAGTGTTAAATTACCTAAATTTAGATTGTCAAAGATTGTTGGCATATGTTTCTGTTAGATTGAGATGTTATATAGGTATCATAGAAACGATTGTCAATTTTGTTTATATTAAATATTTATTAAATTTTTTTATGAAAATAACCTACGTTTCATCATGCTTACTTAAAAAAGCTAATAAGATTTTAATTACTAGTAGGCCAGAGGGAAAATTTTTAAGTGGATTTTGGGAGATACCAGGCGGAAAGGTTTTTAATAATGAATCTTTCGAAGATTGTGCTGTTCGAGAGTTATATGAGGAAATAGGAGTTACTATAAATAAAGAGAATTTGAATAATATAGATCTAATTACGCATCGATATAAAAATAATATAATTATTATGATGATTTATCTGGTAGAATATTGGTCTGGAAATATTAAGCTTAAAGAAAAACAACAATTGAGCTGGATAACTAATAAACAAATTAAACAGTTTAATTTTTTACCAGGTAGCCAGACTGTTTTTGATAGAATTTATGGGAACTATTACAAATTTTTTAAATAAAAAGTTGAGAATATTATTTATATTTTTTATTTTTTTTTAGTGTAACACAGTGTTCAACTATGAAATTAGAACAGTTTCAAAATAATAAACCTGAATTTAAATTAGAAGAGTATTTTAAAGGCAAAACAGTTGCACGTGGAGTATTCGAAGATCGTTTTGGTAATATTAAGAAAAGTTTCAAAGTTGATATCGATGGAACTTGGGACGGAAAATATTTAATCATGAAGGAGAATTTTATTTATGATGATGGGACTAAAGAGTACAGAGAATGGAAACTCGAAAAAATTGGCTCTAATCAATACCAAGGTTATGCAAATGGAGTTATAGGTCTTGCCTCAGGTTCAACTTCTGGAAATGCATTTAATTGGAAATATGATTTTGATCTTCCGATTGGCTCTAGCAAATACAAGGTAAGCTTTGATGATTGGATGTTTTTGCAGGATAATAACTATTTAGTCAACATTGCAACCATGTCAAAATTTGGAATAACCCTTGGAAAAGTTATTCTATTCTTTAATAAAAACTAACGTATTGAAATTAAAACAAACGTTATCATATTAAGTATATGATTAAATATAATCTTGAATGTTCCTGCGGCGAAACTTTTGAAAGTTGGTTTCAAAATTCCAATGAGTATGAAAAATTATTAAAAAAGAATTTAATTAATTGCTATGTTTGCGGCAGGTCAAAGACTGTTAAAAAAAGCTTAATGGCACCAAGTGTTGCTACATCTAAAACTTCATCTGTCGAGAAAGATGTTGAGAAGAAAACAGAATTTTTAAAAAATGTAAAAAGTAAAATCAGAGAGCTTAATGATTATGTTGCCAAAAATGCTGAATATGTAGGTGACAAGTTTGTCTCTGAAGTGAGATCTATTCATTACGATAAAAAGCAAAAAAGAAATATTTACGGTAATGCAACTTTAGAAGAGACTAAAGAGTTACAAGAAGAAGGGATTGACGTTGCAACTATTCCTTGGGCGCCAAAAGAAGATGCTTAATTTTTTTTAAAACTCACTGCGTAATTAACGTCAGTATCTTTACTTTTTTGCCAATCTCTTAAAAGAATATTAAATTTAAAGCCCACTGTTTCATAAGGATCTAATTTATATTTTAATGCATTTGATATAATTTCATCTGGTTTTAAAAACTTATTCCAGTCATGCGTTCCTTTTGGAAGCCAATTTAGAATGTATTCCGCACCTACAATGGCAAATAAAAATAAATATAAAACGCTAAATTGAAAAAGAACTATTAAAAAACAAACAAGTACCGAAATAATTAAAGTAATATTGGATAATTGTTTTTGTTTGGTAATTTTCTTTAAATTAAAAAAATCTTTAGAGTGAACAATAGTCAAACTTGAAATGGAATTAAGAAGAGTATCTACGGTGCTGATACAAAGACAAGCTGCAAATAATAATATAACAAATGAAATTAAAGTATTATTTTTATCTAAAATAATTGAAAAAAATGCAAGATCTTGGCTAAATTTTAATCCATTTAATTTTGCAATACTGCCTGTCAATCCCATGCAAAATACAATGGTATAAATAATTACAAAGGAAACTAATAAGCTCGTCACTAAAACTTTATCATTTTTAGCGGCATAAACTCTTTGCCAATTACCCTGATGAAATAAATTAGTTGCAGCAACAGCTACAAAAAAGACAAAGCCAAATTCTAAAGAATTAACTAAAGATTTTTTATCAAGTTGCAGCAAGTCTTTATGAAAAAGATTTAGATTAAGATGAAAGCTATTTTGAACTACAACGACATACAGGAGATATAAAAACAGTAAAACTATTGCAATGCATTGCACGGTATCTGTTCTAATAGTTGCGTTAAGACCACCGAATAACACATAACTTACAACGCAAATTAGGATAATCGCTGCAGATATCCAAACTGAAAGACCAGACATATAATGAATTAATTCTGAAATAGCAGTTACTTCAGCGCATAAAAAAATAAATAAATAAAAAATCATCAAACCAAAAATAAGTTTAAAGACGTTAGATCCAAATTTTTTTAATACAATTTCTGTAAGGGATTTTCCTGTTGGGAATATCTTTCTAAGTTTTTTTCCAAAAAATATTAATAAAATCATGGTAAAAGCTGTGCCCAATGCATAACCAATAATAGCCCCTAGCCCACCATCTATTGCAGCAGTGGGTGGACCAAATAAAATCCAAGAACCCAGAGATGAGGCAACTAAAGTTCCTGTTAATTTAAAAACCCCAACATTACGATTTGAAACTAAATAATTATTTAAATCTAAAGTTTTTTTAGAAAAATAAGTTCCAATAAATAAGAAAGTTAACGATATAATTACTACGAATAGTAGAGCAGAATTTATGCTTATAAAAGAACCGTTCATTTTTCCCTAATTGAATTACCAATCCAGGTTCCAGGGTTTAATCTCAGCCTCTTTTGAAGCACCCCTAAAACTTAATATGTTTAAAAACTATATTGAGATCAAGAGATTTGCAATCTCCAAATGTTATTTATTAAAATCTTTTTGTAGCAACTAACGTAAGATAGTCTTTGCTACCTTGCGTAAGCTGAGATGTTTGTTCTTTTGCTCTATCTGCGTAAATGTAAGAAAGGTCAAAATTAATTCCAACAAATTCTTTCGACAAAGTAACTGTTGAAGTATTAGTGTCTCTATCCCAAACACCATAGCTTATTTTGCTTTGCACGGGACCAAAGTCATAAGTTGCATTGAACTCATAGTAAAATCTATCTGATCTTTGTCCGTTATCATTAAGCACACCTTGCGAGTCATCTAAAGAGTAAGCAGCTCCAAATGTGTATGGCTTTTTATCTGGGGCGATTGTCACTTTTGCATAATACTCGGCATTGTTTAAAGATAAATTGTGATCATAAAGTCCTGGATAAGAAAAAGTTGCGTACCCTATATCTAAGGTAACGATATCAATCGTTTTTTTAATTCCAATATAATTATCCCACTCTTTTGTATAACCTTGTCCAGCAGAAGTATTCACTCCGTGACTTGCTGAAATCCAAGTTCCTACATAAACGTTAGCCCCCAGCGCTTTGATAGGATAAGAAAAATCTGCTCCAGCAAAAGGTGCGGGTTGTCCTTGGTTTTGTTCAACTCCTCTATTTACATAGTTACTTGCGATACCAACATTGAATTCAAGTTCGCCACCTAAAATTTCAGTATGCGATTGAGCTGTCTGCGTTGTTAAAAGAGATAATGCGAAGAAAAGTGATAATATTTTTTTATTCAATTTTTTAAAACCTATATTTTTCAGGTTCTAAATATCAAATTAAATTGAGGTCAGTAACAAAAAATAAAACAATAATACCAGCGTTTATAAGAGGGTAATCTTATAAACGCTGAGTATTTTTAATTAGAAATTCTAATTAATTAAAATGTTTTTGAAATGTTAAACACTACAAAGTCTCTATCTCTAGATGGAGCAATAGTATTTGTTGTATCGCCCTTTGTAGATGCATTAATGTAGCTTACTGCAAAACCAATATCAGAAATTGATTTTGAAAGAGTTACTGTAGTTGTGTCTGTAAGGTTTTTATATTTACCATAAGAAATTAAACTTTGAACAGGTCCAAAGTCATATGTAGCGTTAACTTCTTGATAAGTTTTTCCAATGCCAGAAGCTAAGATACTTCTTCCTGAAGTAATTACTGCACCTTTAGTATCTTCTTTATAGTAAGAAATACCAACAGAGTAAGGAGCTTTGTCTGGAGCAACTGTTAATTTTACATAGCCTTCTGTGTAATTTGTCGCAGAGTTAGGAGTGCTTCCTGGGTATTGGTATGTGATGATACCGATATCTCCTGTTACAGGTCCAAAAGTTTTCTTAATTCCACCATACACATCAACTTCTTGAGTGCTTGTATTATTTGCTGCTGCTGATGTCCAAGTTCCTAAATACAATCCAATTGCAGTATTAAAGTCAGCGCCAATGTAAGGAGCGCCTGATCCACTGTTTGAATCAACACCTCTTGAAACGTACGTGCTGTTGTAACCAGCGTTAAAAGATAAAGTCGCGCTAGGATCTTTAGGATTTCCAAATTTTATTTCCGCATTAGCTGCTTGCGTTAAAAGTAATAACGAAGCAAATAATGATAAAACTATTTTTTTCATTTTTATTTTTCCTTTAATTAAATTAATTTAATAACTGCTTATCTATATAAATTTTATAACGCTTTATAGGGTTCAATATAAATAACAGCTATGTGTTGTTTGCATGTAACACTATGCAATATTAGCATACTGTTTAATTCTTAGACGTAATTAAGCGGAAGGCTTGTGGTCTGCTTAATCTCTTCCATTGAAAATGAGGTTGATACTGCAAAAATATCAATCTGATCTGTAAGTTTTGTATAAAATTTGTTGTATTCTTCCATTGTTGGAACTAGTACTTTTAATAAATAATCAATACTGCCGCTCAATCTATAAAATTCAACCACTTCAGGCATGGAATTTATAATACTTATAAATTTCTTAGCCCATTCCATATTATGTTTGTTAGTTCTAATGGAGACAAAAGCTATGGTTTTAAGGTTAAGTTTATTACGATCTGCAACAGCAACCTTCTTCTTTATATATCCCTCTTTATATAATTTATTAATTCTAGCCCAACATGGGGTCGCCGAAAGGTTTACTTTCTTTGATAATTCAGCAATTGGAATATCCGCATCTTCTTGAAGTTGGGACAATATTTTTTTATCTATATCATTCATGAAATTTTATTCTAAAATTAATACCATATTTAGAATAAAATACCAGTTTTAAGCTACATAAAGCTTATTTTTGACTTATTTTTCTGCGAACATTGAATTAAATAGAAAAAACTACTACATCAGCATCACAATAATAAATTAAGGAAAAAAAACATGGCACTACAATTAAATGATGATGCTCCAAATTTTATAGCTCAGAGCACAGCAGGAAAAATTGATTTTTATGAATGGCTTGGAAATAGCTGGGCGATACTTTTCTCTCACCCGAAAGATTTCACACCAGTTTGTACAACTGAACTTGGTGCGGTTGCAAAACTAAAACCTGAATTTGATAAACGTAATGTTAAAGTTATTGGATTATCAGTTGATGGTCTAAGCAACCACGAAAAGTGGTCGGATGACATTAAAGAAACACAAGGTTACAAACCAAACTTTCCAATCATAGCAGATCAAGACAGAAAAGTTTCTGATCTGTATGGAATGATACATCCAAAAGCAAATGACACTTTAACTGTTAGATCGGTGTTTGTTATTGGACCTGACAAAAAAATTAAACTGACATTAACTTATCCTGCTAGCGCTGGAAGAAACTTTGATGAGATTTTAAGAGTAATCGATTCATTACAGTTAACTGCAAATTATAAAGTTGCAACTCCTGCTAACTGGAAACGTGGTGAAGATGTTATTATCTCAGGAACAGTTTCTGATGAGGATGCTAAGAAATTATTCCCTCAAGGTTGGAAGACGGTAAAACCATATCTTCGAACTGTAAAACAGCCAGTTTCTAAGTAAGAAATTTTAGCTAATTAATAAAATCATACCCAGCTCTTTAAAGAGAGTTGGTTGTGATTTTTTTTATTTAATTTAAAATAAAGCAATAAATACAATTAAATAAATTAAATGAACCAGAGTAAAATTATTAATAGCATCGGCAACACTCCTTTAATTTATTTAAAGAAAGCCTCAGAACTTTCAGGCTGTAAGATTTACGGTAAGGCAGAATTTTTAAATCCTGGAGAATCTGTAAAAGATAGAGCGGCTCTTTATATTTTAAACGACGCCATTAAAAAAAATAAATTAAAAAAAGGTGGTACCATTGTTGAGGGGACTGCTGGCAACACGGGTATAGGGATTGCACTCATTGCAAAAGAACTTGGCATTAAAACTGTCATTGTTATTCCAGATACTCAATCACAAGAAAAAAAGGATACCTTAAGACAATTAGGGGCCGAACTAATTGAAGTCCCTGCAGTTCCTTATGACAATCCAAACAACTACGTAAAGTATGCAAAAAAAGTTGCAGAGGAAATTGGTGGATATTGGGGAAATCAATTCGATAACACTATTAATCAACAAGCTCACATTGAAACAACTGCTGAAGAAATTTGGACGCAAACTAATGGAGAAGTAGATGGCTTTGTTTGTTCATCTGGAACAGGCGGGACTATTTCTGGCGTTTCAATTGGATTAAAGAAACATAATAAAAATATTAAAATTGCAGTAAGTGATCCTTTTGGTTCTGCTCTTTATAGTCATTTCAAAACTGGAAAATTAACAATGACAGGAAGCTCAATAACAGAAGGAATTGGAACTTCTAGAATTACAGAAAATTATAAAGGCGCTCTATTAGATAAAGCCTTTCAGATCAATGATACGGATGCTGTAAATATTGTATTTGATTTATTGCATGATGATGGATTATGTCTTGGAAGTTCATCCGGAATAAATGTTGCAGGCGCAATTGAACTTGGAAAAAAAATGGGTCCAAATAAAATAATCGTAACAATTTTATGTGATGTGGGCACACGTTATAAAAGCAGATTATTTAACCGTGAGTTTTTAAAATCTAAAGGATTACCCTGTCCAGATTGGATCAAATGATTATTGATAAAAATAAAATTAAAATAGTCGATTTTAAAAAACCACTACAATTAGAATCTGGACAAACTCTCGATGGTTTTACAATTGCTTACGAAACTTTTGGAGCTTTAAATAAAAATAAAGACAATGCGATTTTAGTATTCCATGCTTTAAGCGGAGATCAATTTGCAACAGGCATTAATCCAATCACTAACAAAGAAGGTTGGTGGGTTACTGCAATTGGGCCTGATAAAGCAGTTGATACCAATAAATATTTTATAATTTGCGCTAACGTTTTAGGTGGCTGCATGGGAACATCAGGGCCTACTTCTATTAATTCTAAAACAAATGAACTGTATGGGACGACTTTTCCGTTAGTAACCATAAAAGATATGGTGAATGCTCAAGTGTTATTACTTGATCATTTAAATATCGAAAAAACTTTATGTGTTTTGGGTGGATCTATGGGTGGAATGCAGGTACTGCAGTTTTGTTCAACCTATCCAGACCGAACTTATTCTGCAATTCCGGTTGCTTGTACAGCAAGTCATTCTGCGCAAAATATTGCATTTAATGAATTAGCTCGTCAGGCCATCATGGCAGATCCTGACTGGAGTAATGGAGAGTACGTAAAACTTAAGAAAAATCCACGTAACGGTTTATCCATTGCACGTATGGCCGGTCACATTAGTTATTTATCTGAGGAAGGACTTCAGGAAAGATTTGGTAGAAAACTTCAAAAGAAAGGTGATTTTAAATTTTCTTTTGACGCCGACTTTCAAGTTGAAAGTTATTTAAAATATCAAGGTAATGCATTTGTAGATCGCTTTGATGCAAATAGTTATTTATATTTAACTCGCGCAATGGATTATTTTGATCTGTATCGTGAGAACGATGGAGTATTGGCTAATGCATTTAAATTCACAAAGATTAAGTATTGTCTTATTTCTTTCTCAACCGATTGGCTTTACCCAACCGCTGAAAGCAAAAAAGTGTTGATTGCATTAAACTCTGTTGGTGCTGATGTAAGCTTTGTTGAAGTTGTAACAAATAACGGTCATGACGCTTTTCTTTTAGATGAGCCTGAATTTTTAAGAAGTGTTAAAGGATTTTTAGACTCTGCTTATGAGTCATTTAAAATATCTAAACAATGATCGATCCAAATAGAGAGCATTTCGTTAAAATTTCAGACGTAGATCCAGATTCACTTGTACAAAATATTGAGGTTCGAGGACACAAAATACTGGCAGATGAACCTAAGTCTTTTCCAGGTGGGAATGATAAAGGCTTAAGTCCAACGGATTTTTTATTATCGTCTTTAGGATCATGCACATCAATGACGCTTCGTTTATATGCACGTTTAAAAAAAATACCGTTAGAGAAAATTATTGTAAGATTAGATAGAAAAGCAAGTGGAGAAATTATTAGAGAAATTGAATTAATTGGAAATTTAACAGAAGAACAAAGACAACGTTTATTTGAAATCTCAAATAAATGCCCTATTCATAAGGCGCTAAGTAATCAAATAATAATTAACTCTGAATTAGTTTAAAAACTATTCTTGAGAATCTTTTTCTAAAGTCTCTTCGATTTCTTTTTGATCATCTAAAGAAATAACCATTTCTTCAGCTTGGTCTTCTTTTGCTACGAAATCATCGCCATCTGCTATTGCATCTGGATCGATCTCTTTAGCTGGTTTTTTCTCGGCTTGTTTTACAGCTGCAAGTTTTGCAAATTTATCTTCGATGTTTTGAACCTTTCCACAAGGACAAGTAATTGGACTTTTGTTAAAGTCGTAAAACTTTTTACCACACTCGCAAATTCTTTTAGTTCCCCAGTTTTTTTTATCCAATGTAGCCTCTAAAATTGTTAAATTTGTACGATTAATTTTTGCTTGTATATAAATTTTAATCGCATTAAACAACACTAATTAACCTCAGCAAAATGGATAAAAAATTGCCAAAATTTAAGGGTGTAATCAGTTTACCTGGCGATAAGTCTATTTCACATAGGTCTCTCATTATTGGCTCTCAAGCAACTGGCATTGTCAAAGTTTCAAACCTTTTAGAATCTGCAGATGTATTCAGCACTATGAATGCACTTAGAAAATTTGGTGTAAATATTTTTAAAAAAGGAAAAGATTATTACGTTTACGGTTTAGTTGTAGGAGGACTTAAAGAATATAACGGGACTTTAAACTGTGGGAATTCAGGAACTACAGCAAGATTAATGATGGGCTTAATCTCAACCTACCCTGTAAAGATAAAGTTTACTGGCGATAAATCTTTATCAAAAAGACCAATGCAGCGAGTGATTAATTTGCTTAGAGAATTTGGAGCAAATGCATTGCCTGAAAACAAAAACACTATGCCGTTTACTTTTTTAGGCTCTTACGTTGGTCTGCAAAATGACCAGAAACTAAAAGTTCCAAGTGCACAATTAAAGTCGGCTTGGTGTCTTGCGGCATTAAATACAAAAGGAATTTCAACATTAGAAGAGCCCTTTGAAACGAGAGATCACACTGAGATCATGCTTAAATATCTAGGCGCTAATATAACAGTGAAAAAAAAAAAGAATAAAAAGATTATCTCAATATTTGGAAAACACCCAATGGATGCAAAAGATATCTCCGTGCCAGGGGATATTTCATCTGCAGCATTTATGATGGTACTTGCACTTATTTCCAAGAATTCAAAAGTAACTATTAAAAATGTTTTACTTAATCCAACGCGAACTGGAATTTTAGATGTCTTCAAGAAGATGAGAGCTAAAATCAAAATAAAAAATAAAAAAATTATATGTGGTGAGATCGTAGGTGATCTTGAAGTTCAAAGCTCAAATTTAAAAGCAACAACGGTTACTGAAAAGATGGCACCACGTTTAATTGATGAATACCCTATTCTTTTCATTGCTGCATGTTTTGCAAAGGGAACTTCGAACTTCAAAGGCATAGAAGAACTCCGCGTAAAAGAATCAGATAGAATTAAATCTATGGAAGATGGATTAAAACCGCTGGGCGCTAAAATAACATCAACTAAAAGTTCTGTTAAAATTACAGGGGTTCAATCTTTTAAATTAAATAAAAAAATTAAAATTGATGCAAAAGGTGATCATAGAATAGCAATGTCATTTTATGTGCTTTCACAAGTACTTAATAAATCATTCAAGATTAAAGATTTTAATTATGTAAAAACTAGTTTTCCAAGTTTTACTAAAACAATTAACAAGCTGAGACAAAATTGAAGAACAAAAAACAACAAAGATTGCGAATTGCAGTGGACGGGCCAGCAGCTTCGGGCAAACATACTCTCGCTAGACAAATTGCAAAAAAATATAAACTTTTACATTTAGATTCAGGAAAACTTTATAGGTATTTTGCCTTACAAGTGTATCAAACTAAAGGTCAAAAAGTTAATTACACAAAACTAAAACAAGCATTAAAAAAATTAACTCTTAAAAAACTAAAGGATAAAAGACTTACTAGTGAACCTGTTACAAAAATTGCATCCATTATTTCAAAGATAAAAAAAATAAGACAAATGCTAAAAAAAGTTCAGCATGATCTTGCTTATAATCCTCCAAACAAATTTAAAGGATCTATTTTAGATGGACGTGACATTGGCACAGTGATTATGCCCGATGCACATGTTAAAGTTTATTTAACTGCAAGCTTAAATGTGAGAGCGGCGCGTAGATATAAAGAGTACAAAAAGATGGGTGTTAAGACGACTTTAAACAAAGTTAAAAGTGACATTAAAAAGAGAGACTACGAAGACACGCACCGTAAGATTTCTAGCTTAAAACCAGCAAAAGATGCTGTATTGCTAGATAGTTCTTTTTATAATACAAGAACCGCCTTTGTCGAAATAGACGAAGTGATAAGGAAAAGAATTAAACTACTGAATGCAACATAACATAAAAGCCTACAACGACGACTCTTCGAGCAACGAATTCGCAGCTTTACTTAAATCAGATCTAGACAAAAGAGTTACAGCAGAAAGTTCTTTAGTGAACGGGATCGTATCTCGTATTGAAGAAAAAATTATTCTAATCGATGTTGGTTTAAAATCTGAAGGCGTAATTAATAAGAGTGAACTTACAAGTGACGAGCTTGAAACTTTAAAAGTTGGAGATGAGCTTGAAGTATTTATCGAAAGATTAGAATCAAAACACGGTGAAGTTATTTTATCTCGTGAAAAAGCAAAACGAGTAAAATCTTGGAACAGAATTCAAAAAGCATTTGACGATCAAACAAAAGTTACAGGAACTATTAAGAGCAGCGTTAAAGGTGGATTTGCTTGTGAGATATTTGGAATTCAAGCATTCGTTCCATCATCACAACTTGCTGATGCTCCAATCAGAAATCCAAACGACTTTATTAATAAACCATTAGAATTTTTAATTATCAAAATCGACAACATTAGAATGAACGTGATTGCATCACGAAGAGTTCTATTAGAAGAATCTAAAAATCAAAGTAAAGATGAAGTGATCGCTAAATTTAAAGTGGGCGATATCGTAAAAGGAAAAATTAAAGCAATCCAATCCTACGGTGCATTCGTATCAGTTGATTCTTTGGATTGTCTACTTCACACATCTGAAATTTCTCACTTAAGAGTAAATTCACCTGAAGAAATTTTCCAAGTGGGTGAAGAAGTAACTGCGCAAATTATTGAGATTGATAATGTACAAAAGAGAATGTCGCTTTCAATCAAAGCAATGTCACCAGATCCGTATATTGGAATTGAAAATAAATATAAAGTTGGTGAAATTTATGAAGTAAAAATTTCAAAACTTACAGACTTTGGCGCATTCGCTGAATTAGATTCAGGTGTTGCAGGATTAATCCATACATCAGAAATTAAACACTTAAACAAAAACGTAAATCCAAGAACAGTATTTAAAGTAGGTGATGTTGTTAAAGTGAAGTTAAAAGAATTAGATTTAGAGAAAAAAAAAATTGTTCTTTCCTATAAAGACACACAAGAAAACCCAATTGAAGATTTCAAAAAACGTTATCCAATTAACACAGTATTGGAAGCTAAAATCGTAAACAAAAAAGAATTTGGTTTATTCTTAAATACAGGTGACTCTGAAATCGACATTTTTATTCATTACAAACAATTAGATTATTCTGAAAGTTCAGATGCTTTAAACGCTTATAAAAAAGGTGATACAGTTAAATTTAAAATCATCGATATTAAAGATGACAAAGTAAATGGATCTGTAAGAGCACTTCTTGAAGATCCGTTTGATATTTTCAAAGGCAAGAAAAAGGGCGACGTTGTAACTGCTAAAGTTGCTGAAATTTTAGATAATTATATTAGAGTAAATGTGGGAGAAAAACGTTTCCCAATTATTATTAAAAAAGCAGAAATTGCAGTTGAAAAAGCAGATCAAAGAACAAATAGATTTGCAGTGGGTGATGCTTTAGATGCGATGATTGTTCACCTTGATGAGAAAGAACGTAAAGTTGAATTATCAGTTAAAAAATTAGAAGAGAAACAAACTAAAGAGGCAATTAAAAAATACGGCAAAATCGATTCAGGATCTCAATTGGCTGATATCTTGGGACCTGCTCTTAAAGCTGAGAAGAAGCCTAAAAAATCTAAAAAAGAAGAATAATCTCCACAACTATAAAAAGATTGTAAGTTCAATCACTTACCCATAAAGTTAAAGGGTAATGAAAAGATCTACTCTCATTCACGATCTAGCTATCCGATACAAATATTTAAATCATCCTCAAGTGGAGCGAATGGTTGAGCTTGTATTTAAACATTTAGGACAAGCGCTAGTTCAAGGTCAAAGAATTGAAATCAGAGGCATTGGCACTTGGGCTGTAAAAACAAGAGAGCCAAGACTTGCAAGAAATCCAAGAACCGGTGAAAAAGTACAAGTTGGAATTAAGAAGAATATCGGCTTTAGAATGGCAAAGGATTTAAAAAATAGAATTAACAACGATACATCTCCAGCTGACGTCGATAAAAAAATTGAAAAGATGTATGACAATAAAAAACAATGAGAAAACAACCTATCTTTGTTGCGGTCGACACAAACAATATTAAACGAGCAAAACAAATTGTTAATGCAACAAATAAATATATTTATGGTGTAAAATTTGGTCTTGAATTCTTTTGCTCAAAACAAGGGCGACTTGCAATCAAACAATTTCAAAACAAAGACGTTAAAATATTTCTAGATCTAAAACTAAAAGATATCCCAAACACCGTTTATAAAGCCATTAGAAGTCTTAAAGACTTAAGAGTTGATTATCTAACTATTCATGCAAGTGGTGGCTTAGAGATGATGAAAGCTGCAAAGAAAGCGCAAAGTGAAACTAATAAGAAATTAAAAATATTAGCAGTAACGATCCTAACTTCACTTACAAACAAGGATCTAAAACAAATGGGATCAAATACAAGTGTTGAAACGCAGGTGCAAAAGTTAGCGCGAACTGCAAAACTTGCAAAAATTCATGGCATCGTTTGTTCAGCTCATGAAATACAAAAAGTTAGAAAAGTTTCTAAATCATTTGAAATTGTTGTGCCTGGAATTAGAATTTCAAATAAAAATGTAGCTGATCAAAAGAGAATAATGACACCCAAAAAGGCTCTAAAATTAGGAGCCACACACTTAGTTATTGGCCGAGATATCACTCAAGGAAATCCAAAAAATAACATTCAGAAAGTTTTAAAAGCTTTAATTTAAATGCCAAAAGTTAAAATCTGCGGCATGACTGAAAAAGAAACTATTCAAACTGCAATTGAACACAAAGTAGATTATTTAGGTTTCGTGTTTTATGCAAAATCTCCAAGAAATTTAACACCAGATCAGGCAAGAGAACTTACAAAAAATATCCCGCCTCACGTTAAAAGAGTTGCAGTTTTAGTGAATGCAAAGGATGAATTTATAGAACAAATTAAAGATTATTTCGACTGCTTCCAACTGCATGGTCATGAAGATGTAAAACGCATTAGAGAATTAAAACAAAAGTTTAATAAAGAAATTATTAAAGCAATTAAAGTAACTGATGAGAGAAGCGCTAAAACTTACACGCAGTTTGAAGATGAAGTGGATATGCTATTGTTCGACAGTCCTGCCATGGAGAATACTGCAAAATTTGATTGGAACATTTTAACAAAACTTAAAATCAAAAAACCTTATTTAGTCGCAGGTTCTATTAGTATTGATAATGTCGATGAGGTTTTAAAATACAATCCATATGGTATTGATGTATCTGCCGGATTAGAAAGTAATCTTGGCGTTAAAAGTAAAACAAAAATTATAGAATTTTTAGACAAAGTAAAAGCATGATGAAGTTATTAAAAGGAAAACCCATTATCGACCAACATGACAAAAGCTATATGTATGGTGGTAAATTCGGTGGAAATTTCATTCCTGAAACTCTTAAAAAACCCATCGAAGATCTTACAAAACTTTTCAACAAACTAAGAAGAGATAAAAAATTTATCAAAGAGAGAGACTATTATTTTAAAAACTATGTAGGCTCCCCTACTTCATTCATCAAACTTTACAATTTAACAGAACATTTAGGTGGCGCGCAGATTTATGCAAAAGTAGTTAGTGAAGCAAACGGCGGTGCACATAAGATATATAACGCCATCGTTCATGCTCTGATTTGTAAACACGCAGGTAAAAAATATATCATTGGTGATACGGGTGCAGGTTACGCTGGAAAAATGCTTTCAATGGCTGCAAAGAAATTTGGTCTTAAGTGCAAAATATTTATGGGCACAAAAGACATGGCAAGACAAAAACCAAATTGTGATGCGATCAGAGCAAATGGAGCTGAAATAATTCCTGTAGATTCTGGCAGCAAAACATTAGTAGATGCCGTTTCAGAATGCATGCGTTACTGGGTTGCCAATTGCGACACTACGCATATGTGCGTTGGTTCAACGGTTGGTCCTAATATATTCGTTAAAATTTGTGCATGGAGTACAGCGCAGATTTCAAGGGAACTTATTGTGCAAATTAATGAAGAATTTGGAAAAGTTCCAAAGAAATTAAAATTAATTAATTGTGTCGGCGGTGGTTCCTCTGCAATTGGTTTTTGGAATTCATTTATGGATTACAACAAAAATCAGGTTGAATTTATTGGTGTTGAAGCAGGTGGACCTAAAAAAAGTAAACTGCATGCTGCACCACTAAGTAATAAATCTAAAATTGGAATCTTG
The DNA here is from genome assembly GCA_000371745.1 of alpha proteobacterium SCGC AAA280-B11. Lineage (GTDB taxonomy): Bacteria > Pseudomonadota > Alphaproteobacteria > Pelagibacterales > Pelagibacteraceae > Fontibacterium. The sequence continues at coordinate 22,135 of AQUH01000005.1, read as the reverse complement.
CATGGTGCTGCACAATATGTCGTTCAAGATAAAGAAGGACAAATTAAAGAAACTCATTCTATTAGTGCAGGACTTGATTATCCTGGTGTGTCTCCTATTCATTGCTTCTTAAAAGATGTAAAAAGAGCACGCTATATTTCTGCAACTGATGAACAGGCGTTGGATGCTTATAAATTAGTAGCTAAACTTGAAGAGATTAGACCATCATTAGAACCCTCACATGCATTTGCAGAAGCTATAAGAATTGCACCAAAATTAAGCAAAGACACTATTATTGTTGTTAACTCTTGTGGCGATGCAAAAAAGGATAAATTAATTTTAGATAAAAGACTTGGTAAAAATCATGATTAATTCAAACATCACGCTAGCCTTTGAAAATTGTAAATTAGAAAAAAGACCAGCGCTTTTAACTTACATTGTAGGAGGAGATCCTAATAAAAATACAACATTAAAAATTCTAAATTCAATTGCACCTTATGTAGATATCTGTGAGATCGGTATGCCTCACAACACTTCCGTTGCAGATGGAAAACAAATTCAAAACAGTTCTTACAGAGCGCTAAAGGCTCATACTAAACTTCAAGATGTTTTTGAAATAGTTAAGAAATTTAAAAAAACAGATAGCACTAAGCCTGTAATATTAATGGGCTACTTTAATCAGATCCTACAATTTGGTGAGAATAAATTCTTACAAACATGCAAAAGCATTGGTGTGGATGGGCTTATTGTGGTGGATCTACCCTTCCCTGAAAACAAATTATTCTCTGATAAGTGCAAAAAAAATTCAATTAACTTCGTGCAATTAGTTGCGCCTACAACATCCAATGAAAGATTAAAACAGATCATCAAAAATTCGCACGACATGATCTATTATATCTCCATGTTGTCGACAACGGGTGGAAAACTAAAAGTATCTTCAAAAAAAATACTTAAAAATTATTTTAAAATAAAAAGATTAGGTAAAAATAAAAATATTGTGATTGGTTTTGGTATTACAGAAAAAACGATTAAATCTTTAAAGGCGGCCGATGGACTAGTGGTGGGTAGTCAATTATGTAAAGCAATTGGCGACTCTTTAAAGGCTCATAAAAATCCTACAATAACACTAAACAAAATAGTAAAATCGCTAAGATCTAAGATTCAATGAATTGGATAACAGAAAAGTTTAAACGTTTTAAACCAAAACTTAAAAACCTATTCCGTGTTAAAATAGGTCCTGAAGGAAAGTTATGGGAAAATTGTTCGTGTGGTGCCGTTCTTTATAAACAAGATTTAAAAGAAAATCTATACGTCTGTACTGCCTGTCAAAAACATCACCGTATTAATCCAAGAGAACGTTTTGCTATTTTATTTGATGAAGGTCAGTATCAAGAAATATCACCCTTGCTTCCCATGGATGATCCTTTACATTTTACAGATTCAAAAAGTTATACAAAACGATTAGAGACTGCACGAGAAGAAACGGGACAACACGACTCTGTTTTACTTGCAACTGGAAAAGTAAATAATGTTTACCTTGTATCAGGCGCAATGAACTTTAATTTTATTGGTGGCTCTGTTGGTCGAGCTGCAGGTGAGGCTTTTGTGACGGGTGCCGAATTTGCTCTTACTAATAGATTGCCTTTCGTATTCTTTTCATGTTCTGGCGGAATGCGAATGCAAGAGTCGATGTTTTCATTAATGCAAATGCCTAGAATGATTGCAGCAATCAATGAATTAAAAAGAGCAAACCTTCCATTTATCTCGGTTTGTCTAGACCCAACAACAGGTGGAACCACAGCATCCGTTGCATTGTTAGGAGACATTAATATTGCAGAACCAAAAGCACTTATTGCATTTGCAGGAGCTAGAGTTATTAAAGAAACAGTTAGAGAAGAATTACCACCTGAATTTCAAACTGCAGAATATTTATTAGAAAAAGGTCAAATTGATATAGTTGTTGAGCGAAAGGATTTGCCAAAAACCATCAGTACTCTAATATTACAATTAACTAACCCAAACAAAACTTTCTTAAGTGAATCAACAAATATCTTCAGCCAGCAACAAAATCCTCTTGGATCGTCTGCTGACTTTACATCCTAAAAAAATAGATCTATCGCTTGAGCGAATTAAAGTTCTCTTAAAAGAACTTAACAATCCACAAGATAAAATTAAAAATGTAATCAATTGTGTTGGCACTAAAGGAAAAGGCTCAACTTGTGCCTTTTTAAAATCCATACTTGAGCATCATGGTAAAACTGTAAACATGTACGTCTCTCCTCATCTTCAAACCTTTAATGAGAGAATTATCTTAAAAGACAAAGAAATTAGCGATCAACTGTTAAATGAAGTGTTAACCAAAACCATGGATCAGATAGAAAAAAGCAAAATAACAGTCACTTTTTTTGAGGCAACTAGTACAGCTATGTACTTAGCCTTTGAAAAAAGTCCTGCAGATTACACAATATTAGAGTGCGGACTTGGGGGAAGATTAGACACCACAGCAGTTGTTAATGAGCCCATTGCACAAATCATAACCCCAATAAGTTATGATCACATGGAGTTTTTAGGCGATACTTTAGAAAAAATTACCCATGAAAAATGTGGAATTTTAAAACAAGACACACAGATCATCATTGGAAAACAATCGCCAACAGTTTTAAAACAAATTGATAAAGAAACTGCAAAGAATAGTTCAGCTAAATTTATCTTTGGTGAAGATTTTCAGGTCAGTAAAGAAAATGGCAGATTTATTTATCAGGACGATCAATCATTATTTGATTTAGATCTTCCCTCTTTAAATGGTGACCATCAACTAATAAATGCTGGAACTGCAATTGCAGCAGCACAAAAGATATTAAAGAAATTAGATCCACAAAAAGTTAATAAAGCAATCACTCACACTAAACACAGAGCAAGATTAGAAAGAATTACAAAGGGAAAATTATTAGAATACATCAACCCAAACAATCAACTTTATTTAGATGGTGCGCACAATGAAGCTGCAGCAGAAGCGGTAAGTAAATTTTTAGAAACGATAAAGAATAAAAAGATTTATATGGTTCTTGGTATGTTAAATACTAAAGATGCAAAAGTATTTCTAAAACATTTTTCATCTACAATCACAGCACTAAAGACTATTCACATTCCACATCAAGACAACTCTCAAGATCCAAAGATCTTAGCAAAAGTTGCAAATGAATTTGGAATTAAAGCAGATCAATCGCAAGGCATCACTGAAGCTCTTCATGAGATTGCAAATGAAGATTCTAACGCTGTAATAATAATTACAGGATCTCTTTACTTAATGGGTGAAGTTCTAAATTTGAATTAGATCTTAGATAAGATCCAATCTTTAATTTGTTGTTTAGATGAAGCGCCAACTTTTGTATCAACTGCTTTTCCACCTTTAAACAAAATCATTGTTGGAATTCCACGAACACCAAAACGAGTTGGTGTATTTGGATTGTCGTCAATGTTGTGAGCACCAAACAAAACTTTATCACCTAGTTCAACTGATAACTCTTCTAACATAGGAGCTATCATTTTACATGGCTGACACCATTCAGCTGTAAATCTCTGAACAAAAGGTAGTTCACTTTTTAAAACTTTTTCGTCAAAATTTTCGTCTGTAATTGTAATTGTTGCCATAGAATCTCTTTGGTTAATAAAATAATACCATAATTACCTTATAATAATTGTCAACTACGTAGCTTCAACTTTTTATTAATTTTTTTACAAATGGAATGCGAATAATTAGTAGTGAAAAAATAATAGCAGCATAAATGTATACAACTGCAAAATCATTCTTGCCTTGCTTGTGCCAGTAATAATGAATTAAACCTAAAATACCGATTAAATATATAAATCGGTGTAGCATTTTCCACTTAACCCCAAGGAAACGCATCGCAATTTGATTTGAGGTTAAAGCAAGTAAACTCATAATAACAAAAGCTATAAAACCCATGGTAATAAATGGTCTTTTGATCACATCATTAATCATAAAAGTGAAATTCAAATTGTGATCTAGCCAATACCAAATTGTAAAATGCAAAAATGCATAAAAAAAACAAAACAAACCTAACATTTTTCTAAATTGCACCCACTGTGGCCAACCTGTAATGAAACGAAGCGGGCTCATAGCAAGTGTCATCGATAAAAAAGTAATTGTCCAAGTACCAGTTGAGCGAGTGATAAATTCAATTGGATTTGCAGTTAAATTTCCAAAAAATCCTAATACAAATAACCGAACTAATGGAATTAATGCCAGCACAAAAACAATGCGCTTAATTAAAATGATATTCATGATTATTTAATAAAACTTTTGCAGATCCATGCCTGCATATAATTTTGCAACATGTTCGCCATAACCATTAAAAATTTCAGTTTTAATTTTAGGCGATAAAATACTACGTCCATCAATTCGGTGTTCCATGCTCTGACTCCAACGTGGATGACTTACATTTGGATTTACGTTTGAATAAAAGCCATATTCTTTTGTAGCAACTCCACTCCAACTTGTTGCAGGTTGTTTATCGGTTAATCTTATTTTAACAATGGACTTTGCACTTTTAAATCCATACTTCCAAGGAATAACCACTCTAACAGGTGCGCCATTTTGTTTTGGCAAAACTTCCCCGTATAGTCCAAAAGTTAAAAGTGTTAATGGATTAAAAGCTTCATCCAACCTAAGTCCTTCTTGATAAGGCCAAGGTAGTACCGTTGATTTTAAACCTGGCATTTGTTTTGGATCAGCTAAACTTATGAACTCAACATATTTTGCAGAACCAAGTGGCTCAACTTTATTTAAAAGATGAGATAATGCAAAACCATTCCAAGGAATAACCATAGACCAACCTTCCACACAACGCATGCGATAAATTCTCTCTTCCATGGCTGAAAGTTTCATTAAACTGTCGATATCAAATGTCCCAGGTTTTTGAACTAAACCTTCCACACTTATAGTCCAAGGTCTGGTAATTAAACTTTTTGCATATTTTGCAGGATCTTCCTTGTCCATGCCAAACTCATAAAAATTATTATAATTTGTAATATCTTTATAAGAAGTGAGTTTATCTTTTACAGAGTATTGCTCATTTAATTTAGAAGATAACTTTTTTTTATTATCTTCAGTCGCTGCAAAAGCATCCCCTAAACTCAAAGTACTTAAGCCAGCGGCCACAAAACCAAATGTTGCTGTTTTTAATAATTGACGACGTCTCTCAAATATATTTTGAGGGGTGATATCTCTGCTCTTAATTTTAAGATCTTTAAATACCATCTGTTAAATTACGCATTTTCAAATTTAGTCTGAATCTCTTCTATGTACTCGCTTAAATCATCTAGCATTTTCAAAGTCTTTTCATCTTTAAGTTCTTCATACTTAACTCTAAGATCATCAATATCTTTAAAAGCTTTTGGAACGGTATTCCACTTTTCATCATTAGTACTTAAGATTTGTCCTGCAATGGCTCGGTGTATTTTCTTATATTCGTCTTTGCCTAAAACCTCAGGATTTTCTTCATAAATTAAACGTTTTGCAAAATAACTAAAACGCTCATCCTTAAACTTTTCACTTAAACCAAGCTTTCCTTTCCAGTCTGATTTATGAAAATCTAACATCATCTTTTGATCTTCTGGTTTTGCAAATCCTCCTGCATAAATAGATTCTTCCGCCATGAGTCCAAGTTGTGAATCTAAAGCTTCTTTATCATCAGCTTCCTCAGTTAAAATTTTAATAACTTTATCTTTAAACTCTTTATTAGATTGAATCATATTTGCTCGCTCTAATAATTTAGCAGCACCCAGTTGTTTGTAACCTTCAAAATTAGTTGCATAATTTGGACTCATGATCACAGGATGTTTATTATTCTTAATACTTCTAATAACTTTAGGGCTCTTCTTTAATTCCTCCTTCAACTGTGCGTAAGGCATATTTATATAAATACTAGGATCAGATTTTAAATCAAAACACTGTGGCCAGTTATATTTTGGATGGAAACAAACAAACGTCACAGCAAAAGGACGAGCCTTTCCATAAAAATATTCATTCACGCAAAATATTTTCTCTTTCTCAACAATGGCATTCACTTCCGTCTTACTAGTTGTCATTAATGAAGCCTTCCAAACAGATGGAGCTTTATCTTTTATAATTTGTGCAATGCTAATGGTTGCCATCACATCTGATAAAGCGCTGTGCGCATTGTCATGTTTGATACCATTCATTTCAGTGAGTTCTGCCAATTTAAATACTGCATTCCCCTTGTCACTCATTGGAGTTTTAATGCAATTTGGATAATACAAATGGGCAGTTCGAATAAGACCTAATATGTCACCCCGTTTGTTCCCACTATACTGAGTTAGATAAGGTTCATTCAAAGTTTTAAATAAACTTTTTCTAAGAAATTCTTCATCAAAACTAATTGAATTATAACCAACAAATACTGCAGGCGACCATTTATTAAATTGCTCGACCATTTGCGACATCATTCCATAATGTGATAAATTTGTTTTCCTTAGAATTTGTGGTGTCGTATTATTAACGATCAAAGCATAAGGCTCTGGAACAAGACCTGGCTTTAATGAACAGCGAATATTTAAAGGCTCTGCTAAAACTTGAAAATCATCATTAACTAAAACAGCACCCACCTCAATAATTTGGTCCCAGCTACTGGATCTCCCGCTCGTTTCGAAGTCATACACAACCATGTTCATTTGGAGATCTCCTCTTTGGATTCTAATTCCTGAATCTTTTCAGCTCTACTTTGAATTTTATCTGCTGAAACTTTAATGCCTCTGAACTGTTCACTTACTTGATTAAATCTATTCTCAACATCAGCAACTCTCTCTGCTAAACGGCCAATATCTTTACCAATAACGCCAATTTCTTTAATAACAACTTGAGCCTTCTTACTCATCTCAGAGTCTTTTAAGAACATTCGAAGAGTATTTAACAATCCCCAAAGTAAACTTGGAGAAACAATAAGAACATTTTTCTCTAGTCCTTTAGTAATTAAATTACTTTCGCTGATCTCGCGGTAAACAGCTTCCGATCTAATAAACATAATGGCATGAGGAGTGGTCTCACCGCTTATGATGTAATCGCTTGAGATCTTTTTAATGTTATTGACAACATCATCTTCAAATAATTTCTTATATTTCTTAATCTCTTCTTCAGTCTTTGCAGACCTTAGATATTTATAATTATCTAAAACAAACTTTGAATCGATTCCAATCTTCTGAGAATTTTCCCCTAAATCAATTAAGCAATCCACTCGCTTATTATTGCTTAAAGTATGTTGAAATTTTAAATACTGAGAAGGAAGTCTATCTTTTAATAGCTTCTCAAGTTCCATTTCAGAAAAAGCCCCTCGTTCTTGACGGTCATTCAACATACCTTCAAAGCTTTTAAAGGTATTATCAATTGAGGCTTGCGTGCTTGAAATATTCTTTGTCGCTTCCTCAACTTTAGAGAATCTAACAATTAAATCTGCAAGCTGAGAACTTAATAAATTATTATCGCTACCATTTTTGCCTTTAAAAAAATTATAAGCAATAAATGCAACAACAACTATACAGGTAATAATAATTACTATTTCAGTCATAAAAAAATTGGGGAAATGAAAAAGAGAGATAGAGAACACTCACTAAATACAGCTACCCATTACAAAGTTCACTTTATTAGTAAGTGTTACTCTAGTCTGATTCTCTTAAGTGCTCAATAATATTCCGGTGTTTCCTTTTCTATCCTCCACGCTTGAGTACTGCCTAATTTACCTACGGTCACAGGTAAATGAGCATTAACCCAATAACCATATACAGACCAATCTGTCTTTTGATTTTCAAAGTTAAATTTAACTTCATTCTTTTTTAACTTTGCTCTAGCTTTTTCAAGTTCAGCTTTACGTTCAGCATCTCTCATTTTCTGATAGGCATCTAACTCATCATAAGAAGTTTTTTCTTTAACTTCTTCTTGATTGGTTTTCTCTGAAACCAAAGGTGCTTGTTTAGCTTTTTTACCTGTAATCGAACTATATAAAGCTGGATCCTTAATTTTTATCAAAGGGCCACATGCCTCAATAAACCGAGTTGTTTCCTGTTTGATAAGTAAATTAAAGTTTGGCTTTGTTTTGACACTGCTAGCACTTTTATAGCGAGGATTTGAAAGAAAAGTCCTTTTATTCCGCCCGTAATAGCTAACTTTTGAAGGGTGTAAATCACTCATTTTTTTACCCCCTTTTTATTTTTTTTCTTAATCTTCCAATATTGATCTTCGAAGATTTGGCATCTGCTAATTAATCTTCCTTCCATAGTATTAAGCTTTAACAAGGAGCTTCCAGCATTGGAATCTCTTGTAAATGCAACGCCTATTAATGACTGATTTTTTTTAACAGTTTTCTGATGTTCTTCAGTAAAATCAGAACTGATTATTTTATCTGAAGATTTAGCCTTATAACTATCAGCATCAAACTCGAGAATCTCATTACCGAAGATTCCAGTTTCAATTGATGATACTCGTCGAAGTCTCCATTTAAGATCTACAATCTTAATAAAGATCTCCTCTTCATAAGCCCCTTCTGGCTCATAGATTTGAAACATACTGTCTTTAAAAATCTTAAATTCTTCAAGACTTTCACCAACAATAACGTGTTTTTCAGCTGATAAACCGTGGGTGATTGCGTTACCTGCAACTTTTGATTTTCCTTTAAATGTTACAGGGCCTGTACTTTTTTTAGCATTAGCTCGATTTGCTAATACTTTTTTCAATGAAATTACTTTTGTAACTCCATTTTTCTTTTTCTGTTTTGTCATTGAATCCTCCTTTGGATTCTTCAAATGAAAATTAGCATCGCTAATGTTTCATATGAAACAAATGCAAGGATTTCTGATTTCCTAATTAATTAAGCAGATCCGAAGTACTAAACTTTGGTGGCACATAGGCCGCAGGGTGACTCCCTGAATTACAAACATATAATATTAAATATTAAATGTCCAGTATTTTTTATAAAAATTATTAAAAAATTAAGTTACGTTAAGTTACGTTGAAAGTTATCCAAAGTTAGCTTAAATAAATATTAACGACAAACATACGTACCGTTGGTACTCCAATAACATGTTTGTGTACTTCCATTTGGATAACGTGTTTTATCATTTCCGTCGTTATCTTTATATCTTTCAGATTTTTTGCCGTAATCGTCTACGCAAGTTATATTTCCATTAGTGTTTCTATAACACTCCGATCCAGCTTCACTTTTGGAAGTAGGAACAATCATGTACATCATTGCTGATAAAAACATGATTATAATTAGTTTATACATATCTAGACCCTATACTTTATAGGGTGAATGTAAAAGAACTAATAAGGAGTTAAAGCATCAATTATATGTACTATTTCTTAACTGTCATTGAATCGTTAGTGATTTTCAATTTAGGGTAACAAATATAATAAAATATTCTCTTATAGTTTTCTTTTGAGTAGTATTTTTTATAAGCTATTTTAAGATTTTTAAAGAGATGCACTGTTTTCAATAATTGGCAGTAGCGTTTATGCCATGCCAAGTAATAAGAAGACACAACGTAATACATTAGTTCTGGTTCAAGTTTAGGTAAGGCTTCTAAAAACTCATTATAGGTTTTTTTTTGGGTTAAGAGCTTTACAAATAAACTGGAAATAGAAGGATCAACTTTATATCTTTTAAAAGAAACTAAATCGTATGTTGCAGTATCTGAAGTATAAGGTCCATTTTTTTCAAGTTTTTTAAGATAATCTTTGAGAATAACTACTTTACTCATTAAAATAATTTTTTCTTTTCTGAGCAAGACCAGACAAATTGAGCTGTTGGCTTATTAGTAAAGATGGATTGAGTTAGATAACCTGTGGCTCTGTTTACTTCATTATTTTCGATATAGGCGTATGAACTACCAACATTTTCTATAAATTGGTTTATTCCCCAATATAAAGTATTGTCATTATAACTGACATGGCTAGATTTTATAACCTGTTGTCCGCGTAATACCTCTAAATTCGTAAATTTACTTTCTCCTCTCACATCAAAAACTGTTACTTTTTTTTGATATTTATAAAAATGAATTATTTTTTCATTTGAACTATTCTTACTTGTAACCTTGTTACCTAAAGATTCATCTAAATAACAAATTAAGTTAATTTTATCATTCCACAAAAACCATAAAGAAATTAATAAAAGAATAGACGCTGCCACAACAATTTTTGCGTCAATGCTGTCAAAGTTTATTAATTTCTTTTTCATCTAAAACTTCTTCTGTATTTTATCGCAGGTGTAATAGAATGAATTTTCCCAATTCTCTTTTTTATTAAATCCACCCATATATAAATTTCCATTAATTGTATTCAATGTGTAATCATCATTCCAATCAGACCATTTGTGTGACCAACGAATTGAGTCTTTAAAAATACTATATGGTTCAAACTTTCTGTCCGTAACCTTTATAACTTTTTTATCTTTCTCCCATGATATAGATAAATCTGGCATCTTGTTTACATCTGCTCTCATTGCATCTTTCTTGTGCCAACCTTCATTAAATTTACAGTTCATATAAGTTATTTCCGCTCTCGCTCCACTGCTCAGAAGCAATATTCCAGATACTATGAAGATGATTAAGCGCATTAATATTTATGTTTTGCGCAAGTTATTGTCTTGTCAGAACTATGCTCCAAATTACCAATTGATCTCATACACGAATGGTAAGGACTAAAATATACGTAGATTGAAATGGAAATTATTATTGTAGAACCTATAATTATATATTTAAGATTATTTTTCATTTAACGACCAGTAATTAAATTTACTGCAAGCTTTACAAGACCAAGAACTAAAACAACTCTCGCAGTGTAGCCCCAAAATGGTGGATCATTTTGTCGAATGTAATTACCTGCACTTTTCCACGTTCCAATAAAAGCAAAAACATAATAGACGAGCAATATGAATGCAACGACTAGACTTGTATCGCCATTAATCCCAATGTCTGCTCCATAAATAATTGTTGGAATAAGCACAGCAACAATCCAATAGCTAATTACTAACGGAACTTCTCCATCTATAAATCTGCCTATAAAAGATTTTTCTGAAATGTCAGATTTTGTTGAGGTGTTAGATTCTATATTCTTTAAATATTTATTTTTTATTTGCTGTTTTTCGTAGTCAGTTAATGGTGGTTCTTTTTTATGCAAATTTTTAGTATTTGCGTCATCCTCTTTACCGAAATGCTTCTCTAATAATTTTTTCTTTTCAGCTTCACTATAGTTATTTCTTTTTGCGTAATTTTCGTAACTTAATTTTCTTTCTTCTTTTCTTTTGTTTTGTTCGCGACGATACCATTCAACTTCTGCAATTTGTTGATCCACTTTATCTCTCAAGGATTTATATAATTCTTCTAATAAAATACTTTCTCGAATTTCAGCATATATAGCTCTGGCTTGTTCTTCATTGCCTTTAGCTTTTTTAAAAGCTTTTAGCCAAATTGTTTCTTCATAAGATTTTTTATCAAGCTCTCGTTTAATAATTTGTGCAGTTTGTTTCTCTGCTGTTTTTTTTAATTCGTTATCGTTCATATTATTAATATTGTTTTTGTAAGAATGGGCAGGAATCTTTACCCCCAAAATTATTTGCTGAGTAATTAAAATATATAGTCACAAATTTTCTGCCTGTAAAATATGTGCAGGAAAGCTGATTATTATTAATTGTTTCATAAATTAAAATTCTTCTGTCAGTAATTAAAAGTAGTAAAGATAAGGAGAAAAATATTCCTATAATAGTATATAAAATTTTAAAATTAACTTTTGATTTAATATTTTTTTCAAAAGGAACTCTAATATGAGATGGTAAACCTAAATATAATATTCCAAAAAAAATTATAGTGAATGGTATTGCAATTAGCTCCCATGAAGAAATCATTTCTTAAACCCACCTTTCACAAACCTTCCTTTCTTAGTAGTCTTTTGAAAGTAATCAATTAGCTTTCCTTTACCTTCTCTGTAACCTTTTTTGAATTCTCCAATATACTTTTGCTCTAATTTACCTTTGTAAATCATTGTTAAAACTCCACGGCCATCCGCTAGATCATTTTTAAAACCTCCTTGATATTTAATAAAGTATGTTGGTAGATGAAATATTTGCAAAGCTTTGCCATGCTTTAAACCGTTTACAAAACTTCCTTTATAAAAATATTTATATTTTCCAGTTTTTCCTCTGTGACTACTTGTGTAAATACCTTTTCCATGAGCAAGGCCGTTTTTCATCTCACCTTTGTAAGTGCCTGTACGATCGGGGTGAAACCAACTGTCTTTCATTTATTTACCTATTGATAAAATAGTCTGCATTAAAACAACCACTATATTTAGAACGACGTATACTCTTGCTGCAATAGCCCAGTTATACGTCTCTTTTTTTCTTAGTTTATCTTGAGTGTATTTATCTGCGGTTTTCCAAAGACCTACACTTGAAAAAAGCAAATAACCTAATAAGAAAACTGTTATCCAAATACCAACAAATACTGACAAAGCCCCAACTATAATGCCTATTACAAGATTTCCTAAAAAAAAATAAAGCCAAAAAGCTGTGGCTAAACTTTCTCGGCCTGCTAAAAATTTATTTTCTTCAGAAGAGTAACTGTCTTTATGTGAAGCTATTTTGCTTAATTTTTTTTCTTCTTTATTTTCTTTTTTGTAATAAATTCTTTCTAATTCTTCAGCTCTATATTCTGCATACAATGCCTGGGCTTCTTCCTTATTGCCTTTTGCTTTTTTAAAAGCTCTTAACCACGTAACTTCTTCATATTTTTGATCATCAATTTCTTTTTTAACTATTTTAGCAATTTTTACTGAGTGTCTGTCTGGATCTAATTTTTCTTTATTTTCTTTATTTAATTCATTTTTATAATCATCATCGTCTTGTGGAATGTTAAAAACTTCTTTTCTAGTTAACTTTTTTCCAGTTTTTGGGTCAATTCTATTTGCTGAATCTATAAAAATTATCCAAACAATAGCTGAGATTATTAAAATTAGTGATAAAAAAACTGTCAATTCCATTTATTTCTTCGGTAACCTTCCACCACTATCTAAGCATTCCTTCATTGTTTTGAATGGCTTAAACTTTTTAGTTTTTTCATAGTAAGATGATTTCTTATCATGACAAATTCCGCTGCTAGATTTCTTAATAACATTATCCTCCTTTTTAACTGAATTGTCGNCCGCAATAGCGAAAGTTTGTGTAAAAAATAGAACTAGTAATATTGAGATTATTTTTTTCATTTTATTTAGTCCAAGATTTGTGAAAAAAATAATAACCGATTCCCATTGAACTAGTAAATAAATTTAACAAACTCCAAGCTATCATTAAATAAGGTAAAAACTTTATAATAATAATAAAAATACCTCCTTTGCCTCCTCCTTTGACTGACTGTATTGCAAGATCTGCTGATGACGCATTTATAAATGGATGCCAATCAGTAATTAAATATATTCCAGCCAGAAATATATATATCGAGTTGGCAAATGTAATAATTACACTTATTCTGATAATTAATAATATTATTTTATCTTGAGGTAAGGTTTTGTCGGGACCTACTTTGTGAAGTTGTGTTAAAGGATAAATTATTAAAAAACTTAAAATAATAGATATTGTTATAAATTCTGATTTAAACATTTTTATGTACTATTTATATCGAAGCTATCAAAATTAAGATCTTAAATTGCATATAAAGATTATACATAAATAATAGTTGCCTTAATTACCCAAATACAAATATAGTCACATTAAGACGTTTGCATAATCTTGTAATGTAGTGTGATTTTGTCTTATGAGTTTGAGTTCATATTTCTATTTCCTCTCCATACATCGTTATTAAACGAATATTAACATAACCTTGAAATATGATGTTAGAGCAACACAAAAATGACACTAAAATACAAAAATGGTTAAAATCAAATCCATGGTTTTTAACAGATAGATTTTTACTTCTTCACGTGTTTGACATTAGGGACGAATTACTCGCAAACAACTATATTGAGGATAGTAAGGAATATTTAAAAGAGATTGAGATGAGAATTTACAAAATGTTTCCAGAAAGAATAAAAAAATACTATTCTCACAATAATTAAATAAAAATGTAATTTATTTTAAGACATCAGTCCTGCAACTAAACTCATTGTGAGTGCTAGTAAGGTTGCATTAAAAGCAAAGGAGATCATGCTGTGTACTGTGACAAGGGATCTAATTTTTGAACTTTGAATAACAACATCTGCTGTCTGACAAGTCATTCCAATCACCACTGAAAAGTGAAAAAAATCTGCATAACTTGGATTTTTAGAACCTGAAAAAAGTAGAGGGTTAAGTTTCTTATTTTTATTTTGTTCTAAGTAATAAATATGGGCGTAATGCAAACAATAGGCGGTATGCAACACCAACCATGAGGTAAAGAAAGTCACTCCCGTCATTAATACTGCAAATTCTTTTAAATTACGTGGCACATCTTTCATGCCACCAATATGAATAAATATTGCAAGTAAACTAACGCCCCCTGAAAGTAGTGAGATAATATAAATTGCAAGCTTTCCATCATCTTCGAGCGCACTAAAGTGGGAAATGTTTTTATTGCCAACAAAGTGCATCATCAAAAAAACAAGCACAAGATAGGTTGCAGATGCTGCACTCCATCCCATTAAAAAACGAGTGGAGGGTTGATAACCATGTAATGAAAAAAATACTAATACTCCAATAGCTATAGAATAGAAAATTCTAGGTTTTGCTTTAACTAGGAACCAGTGAAGTTTGATTTTTTTATCTGCCACAAAATTTATTTAAATTGTTATTCATTAATATCATATAGATTTTATTCTAACTGTATCCGACGCCCTGCCAACGATTAAACCTATTTGCATCTGGTGTATTTATAACAATTTAATCATTTATTGATACTGTGGCGAAGTGTTTGATTTTGCTTTGTAAACAAAGATAATACTTTAAATAAATATGAAAATTAGAGAGCAGGCACTTAAAAGTCTTAATGATTTTTCAGAAAATTCTTTAAGTAATTATGCGAAAGACAGGAATTTTGATAACGGTGCAGCGCAAAGAAGCAATACCAGTTGTTTGTCAAAATATATCACGCATAGAATTATTGATGAGCAGGAAGTTATTCTCTCGGCACATTCGAAATACTCATATGTAAAAATTGAAAAATTCGTTCAAGAGGTTTTTTGGCGAACCTATTGGAAAGGTTGGTTAGAACTTAGACCTAAAGTTTGGCAAATATATAAACAGGATCTGATAAAATT
This sequence comes from alpha proteobacterium SCGC AAA280-B11, assembly GCA_000371745.1. GTDB lineage: Bacteria > Pseudomonadota > Alphaproteobacteria > Pelagibacterales > Pelagibacteraceae > Fontibacterium. The sequence continues at coordinate 6,843 of AQUH01000005.1, read as the reverse complement.
AGAGCAAGAAACAAAAAATATAAATTACCAAAATGCAATTAATGCAGCGACATCCATTGAGTGCTTTAATGATTGGGTCAAAGAATTAAAGGAGACGGGCTATTTGCACAATCACGCAAGAATGTGGTTTGCAAGTATTTGGATTTTTACTTTAAAATTACCATGGCAATTAGGTGCTGATTTCTTTTTAAGGCACTTACTAGATGGCGATGCGGCATCCAACACTTTAAGTTGGCGCTGGGTTGCAGGATTACAAACGAAGGGTAAAAATTATCTGGCTACTAGTTGGAATATTAATAAGTTTTCAAAGAAAAAATATAATAATTTGAAGCTTAATGAAAATGCAGCACCTATTTTAGAAAGTGAAAACTTTACCATTCAGCCCTTACATTTTGATAAAGTTGATTTTAATAATTCATTACTGCTTATTCATAATTTAGATAGTGTATTTTTACAGAAATATAAAAATAAATTTCAATTTAATCACTATGCACTTATGGATTTTAATACTGTTTTGGAAAATAATTTTTCAAAAAAAGTATTAGATTTTAAATCAGCTATCAATCTTGAGCTTTTAACTGAAATACAAAATAACTATGGCACTAATCTCATCATTAAAAATAAAGATGATCTGTTAAAAATAATAGCCGATAAAAACATTAAAAACGTCATTATGCCTTATCTAACCTGCGGATATGAGAATGATTACATTGGTGAAATAAAGGCTAAAACTAATATTTCATATTTAGTAAGAGAATATGATCAATTTTGTTTTCCATTTGCAAATAAAGGCTTCTTTGCTTTCAAAGAGCAAATTCCTAAAATTATAACTAAATTTTTTAATTAGAACTAACTTTTAGCTAAGTTATAAACTTTGTGCTGTCTTCTTAACATCTTCTAAAAATTCAGCTCGTTCTTCAGGGCTTACAAAGGGCACAGCAAAATATCTTCTATATTTAATGTCTCTTATTCCGCAAATATGAAACACACCGCGTTTTAATCTTCGAATTGGTAAATTTAAAAAAAATGTCGTGATTGCAAGTCTTGGAGAACCATAGGTGCAAAAAATAATTGCATTTTTATCTTTAAGTCCACCAATGGGGTAACCATAATTTCCCCATAATTTTTTAAAAGTAAAAGCAAACGGAGGCGCTAGGACTTTATCAATCCAACCTTCTAAGATGGCAGGCATTCTAAAATTCCAAATGGGACCTATTAATACAATCGTATCTGATTTCTTTATTCGCTCTCTATGAGAAAGAGTTGTTGCATCAGGTTCTTCTCCTCTAAAAACTGGATCAAAATTTTCTTTATATAAATCTACACAATCAACGGAATGTCCCAGTTGTCTTGCTGTTTCAGTAAAAGTGTCGCGAATAGCTGCATTAAAGGATTTATCGCTATAGTGACCATAAACTAAAAATACTTTTTTCATAAAATTTTAAAACTTTATTAAATTTATAAATAAAGGCGATAAAGCAAGCAACACTAATATGATCACCACTGTCTTCGGTCTACTTATAAGGTAATCCAGTATCTTAATTAAATTATCTTTAATCATTAACAAAAATCCTATGAAGCCTTAGGTTTCTTTTCAAATTTAGTACAAACGTATTTGTAACTTTTGGTCCAGTCTGCGGATGTTTTGTTTTGACCATTCATCTCAAGATGTCCATTTGCAAGATTTAATGAATATTTATCAGACCAAGCATCCCAGTTATGAGTCCAATTCATGATGTCTTTTTCTTCAGTGTAAGGATCAAATTGGCGTTTAATGTCTTTGACTACTTTTTTATCTTTATCTAAAAGAATTTTTAAAACTGGCATCTTTTTTGCAGCATATTCTTTGCCACCTTCCATTTGACCACCCTCTTTAAAATTACAAAGATAAGTAACCATTTGTGCATTAACTCTAGTTGTGATTGCAGAAAATAAAAGAATAAAAACGATAATATATTTCATGGCTATACTTTAAAAAAAATATAATAAAAAACAATCGCTTTTATTATCGCGGCAAAGATTACAATCTTTTTGTGCTTTTTAAATTGATCATAAGCAATGATGATGTAAGGTTTCAAATCCCTGTCCACTCCTCATCAAACTCTTCTTCTCTTCCTAATCGTTCTCTCTCACAGATTTTAACAAACCTAAAATAGGGAAAGTTTTCCATGAATTTTAGATCTTTCATTTTAACATCTATGGGCTGAGCTATGAATTTTTTAACATCATCCGCCTCACCCCAAACATACATAAACTGAACATCCGCACAATTTTCTAATGGTTCCTTTTGAGTGGGTTCTGCTGCAACGACTTGAACGTTGAATACGATGAATAAAATTAGAATAATACGTTTCATTTACTTTTCTTTATCAGTTTGCCAATGATTACAACAGAGGCCATGATCACAAAACTTAAGATGATCATTGCAAAAAGAATGTAATCATCTTTATATTCTTTTAAATTAATCACTCTTGGCACAATTAAATAAAGAACGATTGCAAGAATAAGCCAAAGCGCGAGCACTTTTCGAGGTGTTATTTTATTAAGATTTTCTTTCGCCTCATCCTTTACGACTTTAAACATTACTCTTTGGAATCTTTTTTAAGAGGAGAGCTGGTAAGGCCTGCCTGAATAAGTTCTTCCTTAGCTTTTTTCATTAAAGTTTTAAATTTTTTATTATGAGCAAGATCGTTTCCAACCATGACGCCAATCACCTCGCCTGCTGCAACATCTGAGGGATAATGAGCGCCGCAAAATATTCGATTATTCCCATAAAGCCTTGCTCTATCCATGATCACATTTGCTTTTTCTGGAATTAAATTTGCAAGGACTACTGCTGCAGCATAGCCAAAGGTAGTATGTCCGCTTGGATAAGTTCTGTTTAAATCTGACTTAACCGGTTCCTGACATGGAATAATAGTAGCATCCGTTTGGTAAGGTCGTTTGATAGTAAAATAATCTTTAGCTAAATCCTTAGCCTGAGTTCTGTTGTAATTTACTTTATCAAATAACGCTTTAGTTAAAGGAAGCTTTTCAATGTCAAAACCTGGAATAACATCTGCAAATATACTAACACTTAAAACTTTAGCGTCTCTTACGGCAAGATCCTTTTGTCTTTGATCCAGTTTTGCAATGGAGTTCTTAATAGTTTGAATTTCCATTTGTCGCTCAAGTGAATCTTCCTTTGGTGCAGGTGGCAAAATAAGCTCAGGCTTATAACGGCTTAGATCAAGATATAAAACCTCCTCGGGTTTTTCTTGTGCAAAGGTTTGTAGCGATAAGCTTAAAACAAATACCGCAACTAAAGCTAATTTAATTGAATTTAATAATTTCATTAAAAATTAGTTATAACAGATTTTAATTTTATAAAACCTAAAATGGAGACCTTTCATCCTTTTACCAGGTTTTAAATAAAAAGGGGGTCTAGCTAGTTACAAATTTTTGCAATTGTTCTATTAAATACTTCTGTTCATCAATCATAAGACGCACCACATCGCCGATTGAGATAATTCCTAAAGATTTACCATTATCTACTACCGGCAAATGTCTAATACGTTTATCCGTCATTAATTGCATGCAAGCATCTATTTGCATGTCAGAAGATATGGTTATTACATCTTTGCTCATGACCTCTGCAAGTTTTGTATCATTACTATTTTTTCCCTTTAACACTACTTTTCTCGCGTAATCTCTTTCTGAAAAAATTCCTGTAAGATTATCTTGATCCTTAATAACAATAGCGCCGATATTTTTATCTGCCATTAATTGCAAGGCTTGTCTTACGGTATTATTTGAACTGAGTGACCACACTGGTCTTTTTGTCTGCTCTATGAACTCTCGGACTGTAATCATAATTTAATAATTATTATTAACTCAAAGGGGGATTTTTCCCCCTTTTATCAGGTTTTAAATAACCTATAAAATTTATGTAGTGTGGACCTTTTTTGGAAGAGCAGAGGTCCGTAAGCTCTTATTCAGTGTTGATACTTTTTAATTCAAGTATCAGGTATTGGCATAAACATATTTACCGCCTCCGATTAAAAATATGTGCCTCTCAGCCTTTAAAGTCAAATCTACAAAATAAATCTTAATTAAAAAAATAAGTGTTATAGATGAGAATGTTAGTTGTAAATTAAGGCGAGGTTTAAAAAGTTAATTTGCAAAAAGACTTCAATTACAGGGTCATAAAAACTGCTTTTAACTTTGAAAAAAAAATTGATGAAAAATCAATTATTTAAACTTGTTTTACTTTGGTCTCATTTTAGTATTATGACACGGTACTTTTTTTTCAGAATCAAAACCCCACATTTACATAGGTTTATTTTTTCGACTTGGAAAATTCCTTCGAAATAGCAGTAAAATATAGGGTCACTAAAATAGCTCCGTCCGTTGCAGACTGAAGATAATCAATAGAATTACTTAAGCCGTCGCTCACATTAATACCTGCAATCAATTGCAATAATAAAGTTAGAATAAAGTAGCTTAGAAAAATAATCTTACCAAAGCGATTAAATTTATAAAGCATCAACGCTGCAACGTAAAACAGTGCAATAATTAGAAGTGCGCCCATGCCAACGATTAATTGGAATAGTTCTGAATCGTAATAATGCAAATGCTGATAAGTTCTTTCAATTATTTTAGGTTGAAAGAAAAAAGTAATAATAAGAGATAGCGTAAATAAAGCTGTGTCGATAAGGATGAGATTTTTAAAAATTCTTTTTAAATTCATATGTTATTTTTATTGTTTGTGCTCTTTTTTGACTAAATGTCAGAACATTGCAAGGGTTTTTTTTGCTCGTATATTACCCTGGTTAGTTATAATATCAGTAAATCAAAATGCTTGTTATCGGTGTAACTATAGTGCTGATTTTATCTCAATATTAAACCAAAATAATTAAATACTTAATGAAAAATAACGTCTTTCGTTTTCTATCCCTACTATTTATTGTTGGTGGAGTTTTTTTTGTTCTCAATCTTTACAATACAAGTATTGATGAAGTGGATATTAAAACATTTTTTTGGTGTTTATTATTTGGTGCTTTTGCAAGTTTTGTTAAAAGTAGTTTAGGAGTTGGTTATGGTCCTTCGGTATCTTCTTTCTTGCTTGGATATGGTATTCCTCCCATTGTCTCCTCTGCTTATGTGCATATTGCAGAAATCTTTACCAGCGGCTCCTCAGCTCTAAATCACTGGAAGATTGGCAATCTTGATTTTAAGTTATTTAGAAGAATATTTTTGCCAGGTATTATTGGTGCAATCCTTGGAATTTATTTGATTAGTAAAATAAAGATTCCATATCTTTCGTTGTGGATCTCTATTTACTTATTAATTATTGGTATCGTCTTGTTTGATAAAGTATTTGATAAAATTAACTTTAGTCATATTTATAAGATTAAAAGAATATCACCCATTGCAGGAATTGCGGGTTGTCTAGATGTAATTGCAGGTGGCGGTTGGGGTTCAATTTTAACTTCAACACTGCTTAAATTTGGTTATGAACCTAAAAAAGTGGTTGCTGCAGTTAATACCGCGCAATTTTTACTGAGCGCTGTAACAGGCGTTTCCCTTGCTTTTTTAATACAATTTATTCAATGGGAGGCTATTGCTGGACTTATTTTAAGCGGAATCGTTATGTCTCCAATAGCAGCCAAACTTTCTTCTAAAGTTAAACCTCAAATCATTATTTTTCTTGTAGCATCAATAATCGTCTTCTTTTCATCGAGAACTATTTATCTAATTTTAAGTTAAAAAATTATTGAATTGTAACAAAAATTTCACATTGTGGACGCAATCTTGTCCCAATTGGTCTCTATATAGTGCGCATGATATATACAAACACAGAGTTAGCATTTGTTAATAAAACAAATTCTAACGTAAAAAAAGAAGGGTTTATTGCTAAACTTTTCAAGTCTTCAAACAAAAAAGAAGCAACTAATGTTATGCCAAGAGGTTTAAGCGTTAGCGAAAGAAGAGACTTTTTAGCAATCTCAGGAAGAGACGAAATCTAAGTTAAGTTCCTCTTAATTTAAGAGGACCTTAATTAAGGTTTGCTTTCAATTTATTAAGTTCCGATTTAAGAAATTCCGCAATCATTCTCATTCCAGATAAAGTCGTTTTCTTCTCTGCAAGAGAATTATAATTTGTATTCGTATTCACATCGTACGTGTAACTAACTCCGTTTTTATCTTTAATATATTCAATCCCTGCAACTTCTACGTTATTTGCTTTTAAAAACTTTTCGCACTTTTCAATGATGGGATCTTTATAATCTTTAACGATCATAAATTTACTACCATCTGGGTTGGTTGGACAAAATTGTTCTTCGATATTACAAGCATCCGCGGGACACAATTCAAAGCTATCGCTCGCATCCACTTGCACTGCATAATAAAATTTTGAATTAATAAATTCTAAACGAGTAATGACTTTAGGATCGGCTTCAATATATTCTTGCAAAATTGTAATGCCATCAATTGAATCTTCAAAGTTTTTGCCTTTAACATAAATTTCTAATTCTGCTTTATTTTGAAACAACTTAACGCCAAGACCACGCCCTGCTCTATTGTGTTTTGTAATAAATGGTTTTGTAAAATTATCTGCAGCTTCTAAAATCCCTTCAACCCCTGAACAAAAAATCGATCTTGGAGTTTTAATATTATGTTCTTTTAATCTTTTGTATTGCAGTGATTTACTAATCTCTAACGATATCTGTGATCTGCTCTAAAGAAATTCTTTTATTCTGAATTTTTCTCCAAATAGAAAATGGTGTTTTTTCTCTACCTGTAACTTTAGCTTTTATATTTTTTTCTTCTAATAATTTTATAATCTTCTTTGAAATATCAG
>AQUH01000004.1 GCA_000371745.1 alpha proteobacterium SCGC AAA280-B11 | reverse complement strand
ATTATTAGAAATGCAGAAGATCCAAAATTGCAATTAATAAAAAAATTTAAATTTACCCAAAATCAAGTAAATGCAATTTTAGATATGCGCTTAAGAAATCTTAGGAAATTAGAAGAAAAAGAAATTAAGCAGGAATATAAAGATTTATTATCTGAAAAAAACTTTTTGACAAAATTACTATCTTCTAAATCTTTGCAAAAAAAAGAGATAGATAATGAAATAGATTTTTTGATCAAAAAATTTAAAGACGATCCCTTATTAGGCAAAAGAAGAACCAAATTAGATAAATTTGGCAGTGTGAACGAAGAAGCCTTTGATAATGAGATCAAATCTGATGATCCTCTTACAATTACTGTACTTAAAAATGGTTTTATTAAATCACAAAAATCTTTTGTCAAAAATCTCGAAGACCAAATTGGAAATCAAAATAGCGCATTATTAATTCATGCGCGATCTAATGATAAAATCATATTTGCATCAAATTTTGGTAAATTTTACACAATCGAAGCAGATAATATTTTAACAGGATCTTCAACGGGAAGGCCTATCTCTTCCTATTTATCACTTGCTGATAATGAAAAAATTATTGATAGTTTTAAATTTGATAGCGAGAGTGAAATTTTTATTTATACTAAAAGTGGATACGGTTTTATTGCCTTAGAGAAAAGTCTTGAAACTAATAAAAAGACTGGAAAAAAAGTAGTAAATGTAAAAGGTGAAGACATTGTTATTGGAATTTCTAAAGTGGTTAAAGATTCAGATTCTGTTGCAATTATTTGTGACTCAGATGGAAAAAATAAGATGTTAGCCTTTGATATTAATGAACTTCCAAAGTTAGATAAGGGTAGAGGCGTTATTCTAGTAAAAGGCAAATCTCTAAAAGTTATTAATGCCACAGCATTTAATTCAAAGTCAGTTATCAAAGATCAAATGGACAAAACTTTGTTTGATAAATCTACAATTGAGAATAATTACGGAAAAAGAGCTCAGTCAGGAAAAGTTATTAAGAGTTATAAAAATCAGATTATGAATAGAAATTTTGAAAATAATATTAGATGTCATTTGTAATGCTATGAATATTTCTAAATATAAAAAAGTTTTATCAAAATACGCAACTGGAATTACAGTTGTTGCTAAACATGACAAAAATAATTTTGTTAAAGGAATTACGGTTAATTCTTTTGTCTCAATATCTTTAAAGCCTACTTATATTTCCTGGAGTTTGGACAAAACAACTTCTAGTTTTAAAAAATTTAGTAATTTAAAATTTTTTAATATCTATATTTTATCGGAAAAACAAATTGAAGTTTCAAATTATTTTTCATCAAAAAATGAAGTAAAAAAAAATTCAATTATAGTAAAAAATTTATTAAAAAATAATCTTGCTGAGCTTAATTGTAAAACAATTAAGAAAATAAATATTGGTGATCATTTATTCTTTGTTGCAAAAGTTTTAAAATTTAAATTAAAAAAAGTAGAAAAACCTTTAATCTATTTTGCGAGCAAATATAAAAAATTATCTTGATAGGTATTTTTCTATTACTTCGTTTGCAAAGTATGAAACAATTGCATTCGCTCCGGCTCTTTTGAAACTATAAATTACTTCAAGAATAATATCTTCAGTTACCAATGATGATTTAATGCCATTTTTGATCAAGCTATATTCACCAGAAACATTGTAAGCAAAAACTGGTACATTAAATTTTTGTTTAATTTTATAAATAATATCAAGATATGCTAAAGCTGGTTTAACCATTACAAAATCAGCTCCTTCATCTAGATCTAATTTAACTTCTAATAGAGCTTCCTCTGAATTTTTATAATCCATTTGATAAGTTTTTTTATCAGATTTAAGAGTTGAAGATGTGCCTACAGCTTCTCTAAAGGGGGAGTAGAAATTAGAAGCATATTTAACGGCATAAGATAATATTTGAACATTAAAAAATTTATTTTTTTCTAGAGCATCTCTTATTAAACCAATTCTTCCATCCATCATGTCGGATGGAGCAATAATATCGCAACCTGCCTGGGCCTGTACTAAAGCTTGTTTAATTAAAATTTTGTTGGTTTCATCATTATCAATTTCATTATTGATAATAAGACCATCGTGACCATGAGAAGTGTAAGGATCTAACGCTACATCACACATAACGCCGATATTTTTATTTATTTTTTTTACTTGGTATATTGCATTACAAATTACATTATTTTTATTTAAAGCCTCAGTTCCTTTATTATTTTTTTTAGAGCTTTCAATTAGTGGAAAAATAGCAACAGCAGGTATTTCATTTTTTGAAGCTCTTGAAATTATTTCATCTAGTCTATCTATGGAATATCTAAAAATCCCAGGCATCGATCTGATTTCTTGCTTCTGGTTTTTACCTTCGCAAACAAAAATAGGTAATATAAAATCAGATTTATCAAGGTAGGTGTCATTTATTAGTCGTCTAGACCATTCTGACTTTCTATTTCTTCTTAATCTAGTACTAGGAAACTTCATGAGAATTTAATATTTAATGCGACAATACAGCAAAAGTATATATTTGAAAAAAGTATTTTCTATAGGATAATATTAGTTATGAGCATAGATTACGATCTTATTTTTAACAGCGCATTGAAAGATCTAAGACAAGAAGGTCGTTATAGAGTTTTTAATAACATTACTCGAAAAAAAGGTGAGTTTCCTAAAGCAGTTTATAATAATCAATACGGCATTAAATCAGATGTAACTATCTGGTGTAGCAATGATTATTTAGGAATGGGGCAGAACCCATTAGTTGTTGATGCATTTGTAAATGCTGTAAATTTAGTAGGTGCTGGTGCTGGAGGAACAAGAAATATTTCTGGTACTTCAAATTATCATGTTGAATTAGAAAATGAGCTAGCAAGATTTCATAATAAAGATGGAGCTTTAATTTTTACTTCCGGTTACATTGCAAATGAGTGCGCACTAAGTACGTTAGCTAAATTTTTACCTAAATGTATTATTTTCTCAGATGAAAATAATCACGCATCAATGATTGAAGGTATTAGAAAAGGTAATTCTGATAAATTTATCTGGAAACATAATGACGTTGACCATCTTGAATATCTTTTAAAAAATTCTAATAAAGAACATCCAAAAATTGTTGCATTTGAATCTGTTTATTCAATGGATGGTGATTTTGCACCAATAAAAAAAATAATTGAAATTTCAAAAAAATATAATGCACTAACTTATCTAGATGAGGTTCATGGAGTAGGACTTTATGGAAATAATGGAGGAGGTTTATCAGAACAGCTAGGCCTAACATCTGAGATTGATATTATTGAAGGTACACTTGCAAAAGGCTTTGGACTAATGGGAGGATATATTACAGCAAAATCTAATATTATTGATGTAATAAGATCTTTTGCTCCAGGTTTTATTTTTACAACTTCTTTGCCACCAAGTTTAGCTGCTGCCGCAGTCGCAAGCATTCGTTATGTAAAAAATAATCATAGTTTAAGAGAAGCTCTTTATGAAAGAGCAAACAAATTAAAAAAATTGATGTTGGCTCATAATTTGCCAATTATTAAAAATAATAGTCACATAGTTCCTTTATTAGTAAAGGACCCTGTTAGATGTAAGGAAATCTCTGATATTTTGCTTAACGATTATTCAATATATGTTCAGCCAATTAATTATCCAACTGTTCCTAGGGGACTAGAGAGACTTAGGTTTACTCCAACTCCTTTGCATGATGATTCTAAGTTAGAATTTCTTGTTAATGCGCTCAATGAAATTTGGAGAGAATTGAAACTTTCAAGAGCGGCTTAATATATAAAATTATTAATTATCTTTTTAATATACAAGCTATTTTGAAGTTGGTAATTAACTGGTGTGTCCAAATCTTTAACTAAATCCATCGTTATAGCCTCAGATCACGCTGGTTTTTTAATGAAAGAAAAAGTTAAAATTTTTCTAAATAAATCTAAAATCAAATCATTAGATCTTGGTACCTTCTCAGACGAAAGAGTTGATTACCCAGATTACGCAAAAAAACTTGCGTTATTGGTAAGAAAAAAATCTTCTTTTGGAATATTAATTTGTGGTTCAGGTATAGGAGTTTCTATTGCGGCAAATAGGTTTAAGAAAATAAGAGCAGCTGTTTGTTATAATCAAATATCAGCATCTTTAGCTAGAAAGCATAATAATGCTAATGTATTATGTCTTGGCGCTAGATTAATTCATTTTAAAAACGCGCAAAAAATTATAAATACTTTTATTAGTACAAAATTTGAAGGTGGCAGACATACAGCAAGAGTAAAAAAATTAGATAAATAAATATGAGCTTGGATAATAAAATTGACAAAAAATATATTGAAGATTTTTTTAATTCTAATTTAAAAAATTCAGATCCAGATATTTACAATTCAATTCAAAAAGAATTCTCACGCCAGCAAAATCACATTGAGTTAATTGCTTCTGAAAATATTGTTTCAAGAGCAGTTTTAGAGGCGCAAGGATCCGTATTAACAAATAAGTATGCCGAAGGTTATAGCGGTAAAAGATATTATGGAGGTTGCGAATTCGTTGATATTGCTGAAGACTTAGCTATTGAGAGAGTAAAAAAATTATTTAATTGTAATTTTGCAAATGTTCAGCCCCATTCAGGTGCACAAGCAAATGCAGCTGTATTTTTAGCATTGATTAAGCCAGGAGATACAATTTTAGGAATGGGTATTGATCAAGGAGGTCATTTAACCCATGGAGCAGCGCCTGCTATGTCTGGAAAGTGGTTTAATGCTATTGCGTATGGAGTCAGAAAAGATAACGGTTTAATTGATTACAATTCAGTTAAAGAACTGGCAATTAAACATAAGCCAAAATTAATTATTGCAGGAGGAAGCGCCTATTCAAGAATTATCGATTTTAAAATTTTTAAAGATATTGCAAAAGAAGTTGGTGCTTATCTACTAGTTGATATGGCTCATTTTTCAGGCTTAGTTGCCGGAGGAGCATATCCAAATCCAATTGAATATGCCGATGTAGTCACTTCTACCACACATAAAGTTTTGAGGGGGCCACGAGGAGGTTTGATACTTACTAATAATGAAGAGTTGGCAAAAAAAATGAATTCAGCGGTTTTTCCTGGTCTACAAGGCGGACCACTAATGCATGTAATAGCCGCTAAAGCTGTCTGTTTTAAAGAAGCTTTATCAGAGAATTTTAAATCCTACACAAAATCAGTAGTAGCTAATGCTCAAGCACTTTCAGAAACTTTAAAAAATTTAGGTTATACAATTTTCTCAGGAGGAACTGATACACATTTAATACTCATAGATTTAAGACCTTTTAAACTTACCGGAAAAGATGCCTCAGATTCTTTAGGAAGAGCGAACATAACATGCAATAAAAATGGTATTCCTTATGATGATCAAAAACCTTGGATTACCTCAGGAATAAGACTTGGAACTCCAGCGTGCACTACAAGAGGATTTTCTACAAATGAATTTAAAACAGTTGGAAACCTGATAGATCAAGTTTTGAAAGGTCTAATTAATAACAAAAGTAATGAAGTTGAAAAAGAAGTTCAAGAAAAAGTAAAAAAATTGTGTGCTAATTTTCCAATCTATAACTTTTAATTTTTATGATTTGTCCATTTTGCAAAGATAAAGAAACTTCAGTCATTGACTCAAGACCTACAGAAGATGGAACTGTTATTAGAAGAAGAAGAGAGTGTAGCTGTAAGCAAAGATTTACTACTTTTGAAAGAGTTCAGCTTAGAGAATTAATTGTTGTTAAAAAAAATGGAAGAAAATCTACTTTTGATAGAGAAAAATTAGCTAAATCTATTAATATTGCACTAAGAAAAAGACCCGTTGATAGCGATACAATAGAAAAATTTATTTCCAAGATTTACAGAAATTTAGAAGATTTAGGTCAGGCCGAAATATTATCTAGCACGATTGGAAAATATGTAATGGAAGGTCTCAAAGAACTAGATCCTGTTGCCTATGTTCGTTTTGCTTCTGTATATACTAATTTTAAAGAGGCGAAAGATTTTGAGCAATTTGTAGACCAACTTAATGTCCCTTCAAAAAAATAAAACTAAGTTTATTAAGTCTTATTATATGAACTTGGCTTTTAATTTAGCCAATGTTCATAATAATATGACAGGCATCAATCCTTCAGTTGGTTGTCTAGTTTGTAAAAAAGATAAAATTATATCTTACGGCGTAACGGGTATTGGAGGGAGTCCACACGGTGAATATTCAGCTCTGGTTAATTTAAAAAAAAATAATAATTTAGATTGTTACGTTTCTTTAGAACCTTGTCATCATCAAGGAAAAAATCCACCTTGTACAAAGTTTATAGTTAATAAAAATGTAAAGAATCTTTACTATTCCGAAACAGATAATGATCCAAGAGTACAAGGAAAAGGTCTTGAATTTTTGCAGAATAATAAAATAAAAATTAATAAAATTAATAATATTTATAAAAATAATTTCTATAAAATTTACAATGATTTTAATAAAAATTTTTTACCAAAAGTTTATGCAAAAGTTGCAACTTCAAAAAATTATTATTCTTTTATTAAAAATAGACGGCAAATAACAAACATTTATTCAAAAAAATTAACTCATGTTTTGCGCTCTGAAATCAATGCTATACTAATTGGAGTTAATACGCACAATAAGGATAATCCATTATTAAATTGTCGTATTAGCGGACTTACTCAATCTAATCCTTCCCGATTTATAATTGATCCAAATCTTAAAATTAATAGAAATTCAAAATTAATATTATCTGCTAAAAAAATTAAAACTTATATTTTTTATTCGAATAAAAATAATAATAAAATTAATTACCTTAAAAATAAAAATATTTACTTAATTTATTTGCCACTAAATAAAAATAAACAAATAGACTGCAAAGAAATCCTAGTTACCATTGGTTTATTGGGTTACAAGAATGTCTTAATAGAAGGGGGCCTTAATACTATAAAAAAATTTATCGACTTAAATCTTATAGATATTTTTTATTTTTTTAAAAATGATGAAATTACAAATAAGAAATCATCACACTCTTTTAAAAATATTTATATGATTTTAATGAAGAGATTTAAGAACAATAAAATAATGCAGCAGATTTATTTAAAAAATAACAATTTAACTGTATTTCAAAAATAATTAAATTTATGTTTACTGGCATAATAAAAAATATTGGTATTATTAAAGAATTACAAAAAAAAAATAATGGTTACTATTTATCGGTTATTTCAAATCTAAGTTTTACTAAAAAAGATATTGGAACTTCCATTGCATGTTCTGGAGTTTGTTTAACTTTAACAAAAATTATTAAAAATAAGAAAAGGAATGAATTATTTTTTTATTTATCAAATCATACGGTTATCACATCCGCTTTTAAGCATTTAAAATCTGGTGATGTAATAAATCTAGAAAAATCATTGAAATATGGTGATGAGTTTGCAGGTCATTTTGTTCAAGGACACGTAGATACAACAATAAAAGTTTTAAGTATTAATTCTAACAATAAGAAAAGTTGGATTATAATTTTTAATATACCTAAAAAATTTAAAAAATTTCTAATTGAAAAGGGGTCTATAGCAATTAATGGAGTGTCTTTAACCATTGCTAAAATTTTTCCTAATAAATTTAAAGTTGTGATTATTCCTCATACACTTCAAAATACAAATTTATTAAAATTAAAAAAAAATAATTACGTTAATGTTGAGATTGATTTAATAGCTAAAACTTTATTAAAAAAATAAATATGTTTTCTTCAATTAAAAAAATTATTCAGGATGCAAAAAAAGGAAAAATTTTTATTTTAATGGATGATAAAAATAGAGAAAACGAAGGTGATCTAGTTATTCCAGCGTCAAAGATTGATCATAAAAAGATAAATTTTATGGCAACGCACGGTAGAGGTTTAATTTGTCTAGCAATTGATAAGAATAAAGCGAAAGCACTAAATTTATCTCTGATGCCAAGTAGAAATTCTTCTAGATTACAAACTGCATTTACTATTTCTATAGAAGCACGAAAAGGAGTCACAACAGGTATATCTGCAAAAGACAGAGCTCATACAATTAAAACAGCAATTAAAAAAAATGTTAAAAAAAAAGACATATCTACGCCTGGACATATTTTTCCTCTAATAGCTAAAGATGGAGGAGTACTTGAAAGAGCAGGGCACACGGAGGCATCTGTTGACATAGCAAAACTTTCAGGTTGCGGTTCAAGCGGAGTCATTTGCGAAATAATGAACACAGACGGTTCAATGGCAAAAGGAAGACACCTTTTTAACTATGCTAAAAAATTTAATTTAAATATAGCAAGAATTGAAGATTTAATTGCTTACAGGTTAAAAAAAGAAAGTTTAATAAAACTAAAAAGAATTGAACAAGTAAAAATTGGAAAAAAGGATACTTATCAAGTCAAAATTTATGAGAATAAATTAGATGGCAAAGAGCACATTGCTTTAATCAAAGCTCAAGATAAAAAAATTGTACCTAGAGTTAGAGTTATTTCTTCAAATATTGTAACTAGTTTTTTATCAAAAAATAAAGAAAATCTATCTATTAACAAAACACTTAATTATTATAAAAAATACAAGAATTGTATTTTGATTATAATAAGAGATGAATTAGTTAAAAATAATCTTAATAAAAAGAAAGAAAGCAGTTTAAGAAATTACGGTATTGGTGCTCAAATTTTGAGAAGTTTAAATATTAGAAAAATGATTTTAATATCTAAGTCTAAAAAAAATATAATAGGCTTAGATGGCTTTGGTATAAAAATCGTCAAACAAGAGTTTATTAAATGAAAAAAAAAGTATTAATAATTAGTTCATCATTCTATAAAAATTTTGAAAAACAACTTTTAGCTGGTGCCTTAAAAAAATTAGATAAAAAATTATTTGATGTTAGACATTATTCAGTGACAGGAGCTTATGAGATACCACAACTATTAAATATATTGTTAAAAGATAAGAAATACGCTTTTTGCATAGCTCTTGGATGTATAATTAAAGGCGAAACTCCACACTTTGATATTATTAGTCAGTCCGTATCAGATAAATTGTTAGAAATTTCTATAAAATATAATGTTCCAGTTTCTAACGGTGTATTAAATTGTAATACCCCAAAACAAGCAGAAGTTAGGTGCGATCCTAAATTAAAAAATAAAGGTGGAGAAGCTACCCACGCTGCATTGAGTGTTTATAATTCTATTTATAAACATTAATGACTAACGTTAAAAATACTTCAAGATTAATAATAGTACAACTTCTGTATAGTCATTATATAAACCAAGAAAAATTATTATTTGATTTTAAGAATCCTTACAAAAGATTCATAAAAAAAATCTGCAATGGAGTAATAGAAAATAATTCTTTATTAGAGGAAAAACTAATAAATTTTTTAGATAAAAAATTTGATCTTAAGAACTTTGAAATAATATTTTCTATAATATTAAAATCTGCAATTTATGAAATTTTCTTTTACAAAAAGACACCATTCAAGGTTGTGATTGATGAGTATTTAAAAATTACTAAAATGTTTCTCAATGACAAACAAAAGAACATTATTAATGCAGTTCTAGATAAAATTGCAAAAAGCGTTTAATTACGCAAAGTTTTCTATTTAATTTAAAGATTTTTGAATAAAAAAGATTGATTTTATTGATGTAATTTGGCAATTACATGGTTCTCGTTAACCTAACCAACTAAAAGTCTATAATTATGCTTAATCCAAGTTTCGTATTAAATTTAATAATCCTTAGTGGAATTATATCAATTATTTTTGCTTATATAACTGGCGTTCAAATTTTGTCAGCAAGTTCAGGAAATGCAAGAATGAAAGAAATTGCTGGTGCTATTCAAATAGGAGCTAGAGCATATTTAAATCGTCAGTACACAACTATAGCAATTGTTGGTGCGGTAGTTCTTGTTGTTGTAATTTATTTATTTAGTGCTTGGGTTGGACTTGGTTATTTTATTGGAGCTTTTTTATCAGGAATAGCAGGCTATGCTGGAATGTTAATTTCAGTACAAGCTAACGTAAGAACTGCTGAGGCTTCAAGAAAAAGTTTAGCAGAAGGTTTAAGAATATCTTTCAAGTCAGGTGCTTTAACAGGAATGTTAGTTGCTGGTTTAGCTTTACTTGCCATCGCTGTTTATTACTGGATACTTTTAGAATTAAAAATTAATGAAAGAGAAATTTCAAATGCTCTTGTAGCATTAGGATTTGGTGCTTCATTAATTTCAATTTTCGCAAGATTAGGTGGGGGAATTTTTACTAAAGGAGCAGACGTTGGTGCTGACTTAGTTGGAAAAGTTGAAGCCGGAATCCCTGAGGATGATCCTAGAAATCCAGCGGTTATAGCTGACAATGTGGGTGATAACGTAGGAGATTGCGCTGGAATGGCTGCAGATTTATTTGAAACTTATGCCGTTACAATTGTTGCTACTATGGTTTTGGCATCAATATTTTTCTCTGGAAATTTAAGCATGCTTATTTACCCATTATCAATTGCGGGTAGCTGTTTAATTACATCTATTATTGGAACTTACTTTGTAAGATTAGGATCTAATAAAAGTATTATGGGTGCTTTATACAAAGGTTTTATCGTTTCAGCGATTTTATCTTTGATAGTTTTATATCCGGTTACTCAGCATGTTATTGGATTAACTAAAGTATATAAAGTAGGAACTCTTAGTTTTACTGGACTTAAATTGTATTATTGCGGAGTAATTGGTCTAGTGATTACAGGATTGTTAATTTGGGTTACGGAATATTACACTAGCACAGCTTATAACCCTGTTAAATCAATCGCGAAGTCTTCAACAACAGGACATGGTACAAACGTAATTCAAGGTTTGGCTGTATCAATGGAAGCAACAGCATTACCAGCTTTAATTATTGTAGCTGGAATTTTATCAACTTATTTGATCGCTGGCTTGTATGGAATTGCAATTGCCGTTACTACAATGTTAGCATTAACAGGAATGGTAGTTGCTTTAGATGCGTATGGACCAGTTACAGATAATGCTGGAGGAATAGCACAAATGAGTAACTTACCTGCTAATGTTAGAAAAGTTACTGACGCTCTTGATGCAGTTGGAAATACTACAAAAGCTATAACAAAAGGATATGCAATCGGTTCTGCTGGTCTTGGAGCTTTAGTTTTATTTGCTGCTTACACAGAAGACATTAAACATTTTTCTTTAACTCAAGGGTCAGCATTAAAGGGAATTGTTGTAAATTTTGATTTATCAAATCCATACGTTGTTATCGGTTTGTTAATTGGAGGTTTACTTCCATATCTATTTGCTTCTATGGGAATGCAAGCAGTTGGAAGAGCAGGAGGAGCTGTAGTTATTGAAGTTAGAAGACAGTTTAAAAAATGGCCTGGTATTATGAAAAATAAACAGAAACCAGATTACAGAAATGCTGTAGATATTTTAACTAAAGCTGCAATCAAAGAAATGATTATTCCTTCTTTGTTACCGGTTTTGTCTCCAATAGTTCTTTATATTATAATTTATAAAATTGCAGGAACTTCTTCAGCTTTATCCGCTTTAGGAGCTATGTTGCTTGGAGTAATTGTTACTGGATTTTTCTTAGCAGTATCAATGACAGCTGGCGGCGGTGCATGGGATAATGCAAAGAAATATATTGAAGACGGACATCATGGTGGAAAAGGTTCCGATGCTCACAAAGCTGCGGTAACAGGAGATACAGTTGGAGATCCTTATAAAGATACAGCTGGTCCGGCAGTTAATCCAATGATTAAGATTACAAATATTGTAGCTTTATTATTGCTTGCGATTATTGCTCGTTAGCTTTTCCATAGTTTTTAGCTCGTTGTCTCATACTTGCTAAAAAACTAGATAAAAAACTTGAGTCTTTTCCAAGGCTTAAAGTTTGCTCTTCGTTGAATGTATTTTTGCTTAGAGCATTTTTATCTAAAAAATTAAGCTTTCTAAGTATGCCAAGATTATCAAACTCTAATCTTAGGGTGTTACTTTCAGTGATAATTTTTTCACCAAACTTACTTCTGGTTTGATGAACTTCGTTATAATACCAAATATTTTCATTTTTAAGTCCTATGCTTTGTGGGGGGCCAATTAAATTTAATACATCATTAGAATTTGTGGTGTTTATTTTAAGAGATTCTGATTGAAGTTTTAAATTATCAATTCCATGAAGTTCATCAATTGTGTTGCAGGAATATAAAAATAAAAATATTGAAATATATTTATATAATGAAATTTTCATTGCTAAAAAACACTATCATAATTAGTTAATTTTACTAAATTAGAATTTATTTATAAAATTTTACTATCTAATCAATGATTATTAACAATGTTGATTTATTGCTTACAAATGATATTGAGATGCCTTGTTTTAACATTATTATTATTTAAATGGCTGTACCTAAGCGCAAAACGTCGAAAGCTAGAAGAAATTTAAGAAGATCTCATCACGCTGTAAATTTTGCAAACGTTATAGAAGATAAAAAAAGTGGTGAATATAGACTTCCGCATCACGTAGATGAAAAAACCGGAATCTATAATGGTAAACAAATTTTTAAGCCTAAAGCTTAAATCAATAAATATTTAATTATTTAAATGAAATTTACAGTTGCAGTTGATGCAATGGGTGGAGATGAATCTCCCTTAAAAGTTATTAAAGGTTTAGATTTATTCCTACAAGGTAATCAAGATTTAAAATTTCTAGTATTTGGAAATAGAGACCTGATAAATCCTATTTTAGAAAAATATCCTTTAGTTGGTACTGCAAGTACTATTGTTCATACAAATGAAAAAGTTTTAGACCACGAGTCTCCTTTAGAGGCTGTTAAAAATGGAAAAAATTCTAGCATGTGGTTAGCTTTGACAGCTTTAAAAAACAAAAATGCCGACATAGCAATATCAGCAGGCAATACTGCGGCATTGCTTGTAATGTCCAGATTAATTTTGGATAAAATAGAAGGTATAGACAAACCTGCTTTAGCGTCTATGTGGCCATCACACAAAGGATTAAGTGTTGTTCTAGATTTAGGCGCAAATATTGACTGTAGTATAAAAAATTTAGTAGATTTTTCCAAATTAGGAGCAGCTTTGTATAGGGCAGTTTTCAAAAAAGATAAACCAACTGTTGCATTATTAAATATTGGAAGTGAAGAAAGCAAAGGAAGCGATCTATTAAAGAAAAGTTTGCACGAATTAAAACAGATTAATAGTGATAGTTTTTCATTTACCGGCTTCATAGAAGGAAATCATATAAAAGATGGCAATGTAGACGTAATAGTTACGGATGGATTTTCAGGTAATATAGCTTTAAAGACAGCAGAAGGTACTGCTAAATATATTGCAGCTCTTGTTAAAGAAAAATTTGTTAAAACTTGGTATTCAAAATTTATTTATTTATTGTCATTTAAAATTTTTAACAGCATTAAAAACGATCTAGATCCAAGAAAATATAATGGAGGAATATTTTTAGGACTTACATCACCGGTTGTAAAAAGTCACGGGAGCACAGATTATATTGGTTTTTATCATTCTATTAAATTGTGCTATGATATTTTAGATGGTAATTTACAGGATCAAATACAAAAAAATTTATAAATAAAAATTTGTGACAACTGCAATCACAAGACAATATTTATCTGATCTAGTTTATAAAGAACTGGGTATTTCAAAAGTAGAAGCTTCAAATTTTATTGATGATATTTTTGAGTTTATTTCTTTGCAGCTTGAAAAAAAGAATAAAGTCAAAATAGCTAATTTTGGTTCGTTTAATATTCGTTATAAAAATGAAAGAATAGGAAGAAATCCAAAAACTAAAGAAAAAAAGGTTATATCAAGCAGGGTTGTAGTCACTTTTAAGCCTTCTAAAATTTTAAAAAATAAAATTAATAAAAATATAAATGTCGGAGAAGTCAGCTGAAGCTTTAAAAACGATAGGCGAGGTAGCCAAAGAACTAAATCTTATTGAGTTAGAAACGGGCAAGGCAAAGACTTATATTTTAAGATTTTGGGAGAAAGAGTTTCCACAATTAAGACCGAAATTAAGAGCTAAAGGTAGAAGATATTATACGCAAGAAAATATTAAGCTTTTAAAAAAAATTCATTATCTTTTAAAAGATAAAGGCTTGACCATAAAGGGTGCTAAAAAAATAATAGAAAATAATATAAATGATATTGAAGTTGACGATTTTGAGAGAAAAGATATAAGCACTAACAATTTATTTGATAAAAAAGAAAAGCTAATTAGAATTAAAAAAATTATTACTGAATTAAAAAATCTCTCTTAAATGGCTAAAAAAACATCGATAAAAGTAAGATTAGTTCCTGAATTAAAACCAAATAGCGCTTTTAATTATTATGTAAAAAAACCTACAGCAGGTGAAAAGGCTAAAATAAAATTAAGAGTTAAGAAATACAATCCCTCAACACGTAAACATGAATGGTTTGTAGAAAAAAAACTTCCTCCACATAGCAAGTAGCTCTTACTTAACTATTTTTTTTTCTAATTTTATAGAATATTTAATTAATTTATCCCAAAAATCTTTTACTAACGAAAAATCAACTTTATTTTTTTTGGCTTCAGCTTTAATTTTTTTCATTACTTGATTAATTCTTTTTTTATCAACGATAGTTTTTTTATTCTTATACTTAGCAATTTTCAAAACTTGCTTCTTTCTTAGACCAAGCAGTTTAACAATTTGCTTATCAATAGCATCAATAGTAGAACGAATTTTTATAATTTTTCTTTGCGACATTAAAACTGTTTTAAAATAAAGATAAGTTAAGTACTAATTTATAATGTTAAATACAAATAATCTAAATAAAAATAATACTCATGTTACTATTTGGTTGTATTTATCTTTATTTTTAGTTTCATCACTTATCTTTGTTGGTGGCCTTACACGATTAACAGAATCTGGACTTTCAATAACTAATTGGGAATTGTTTAGTGGAATTTTACCTCCACTAACAGATAAGAAATGGCAATATTATTTTGCTTTATACAAAGAGATTCCTCAATACAAAAAAATTAATTTTGGAATGTCCTTGGCTGAATTTAAATATATTTTTTGGTGGGAATATATTCATCGATTATTAGCAAGATTAGCTTCTTTAGTATTTATTCTACCCTTCATATATTTTCTTATAAAAAAAATTTTTAATTTTAAACAAATTTTATTTTATTCAATAATCTCTTCATTATTTTTTTTTCAGGGTTTTTTAGGTTGGTATATGGTTAAAAGCGGTTTAATCACAAATACGGATGTTAGCCATTTTAGATTGTCAGCTCATTTATTAGGAGCTCAAATTATTTTATCATTACTATTTTTTTCTATTTTATTTAGAGATATTAAAAAAATTAATCTAAATTTTTATTCTTATTTAATTCTTTCTTTTCTAATTATTGTTTTTTTTCAAATCGCAATTGGAGCTTTTGTTTCTGGACTTGATGCTGCAAAAATATACCAAACCTGGCCGTTAATGAATGGAAATTTTGTACCAGATGATGTTTTGATTAAAGAATTTTTAAATTCAAAATCTTATTCTAGTCCTTCCCATGTTCAATTCTTACACAGGATTGTTGCTTATTTTATAATATTATTTTTTATTTTTATTTTCTTTTACTTGGAGAAAAAAAAAATTATTAATTTAAAGTATTTGTTAATTGTCTTATCAGCAATAATCTTTCAAGCACTTCTTGGTATTCTGGTTTTAATTAGTGGTCATAAAATATATATTGCCAGTCTTCATCAACTAGGTTCAATTTTTTTACTTTTTTCGATAATTTATCTATTTTATCAAGTATCAATCTCCAAAAAATAATAAAAATTACCTTAATCTATTTGACATAATTATAGGCAAAATATATTTATTCCGTTCCTTTATGACTGAATTTATAAAAAAAAAAGAAGTTAAAAAAAACTGGTACAAGATTGATGCAACAAACTTAATTGTTGGCAGATTAGCTTCTGAAATTACTAAGATTTTAAGAGGAACAAAAAAAACTAGCTTTACTCCAAATATGGATGATGGTGATTTTGTGATTGTAACTAATGCAAGAAAAATTAAATTTACAGGTAAAAAATTTTCTAAAAAGATTTATTATAAGCACACTGGCTTTCCAGGTGGTATTAAAGAAACTACTCCTGATAAAATTCTTCAAAAAGATCCATCTAGAATTATTAAACTAGCTGTTAAGAGAATGTTGCCAAGAGGACCACTAGGTAGAAAACAATTAGGAAATTTAAAAGTTTATAATGATGATAAACATCCTCATGAAACGCAAAAGGCTGTAGACTTTGATTTTAAATCTAGAAATAAAAAAAATTCTTTAAATTAATTATATGGTTCAAAGTTTAGCTGTTTCAGACAATAGATTTTACGCAACTGGAAAAAGAAAAAGCTCTATAGCTAGAGTTTGGTTAAAAGCAGGTTCTGGAACTATCATAGTAAACGGAAAAAAATATAATGAATATTTTAAACGCCCAGTTTTACAACTTAGTATTGAAAAGCCATTTAATGTAATAAATAAAAATAATGGATACGATGTTAATTGCACTGTTAAAGGTGGTGGTTTAACTGGTCAAGCTGGAGCTGTGTCTTTAGGTATATCTAAAGCTTTGTTTGTTTTAGATGGAACATTAAGAAAGACATTAAAAAAAGAAAAGTTATTAACAAGAGATTCAAGAAAAGTTGAAAGAAAAAAATACGGTCAGAAAAAAGCTAGAAGAAGATTCCAGTTCTCTAAACGTTAGTCTACATAGACTAATTTTATTCTTTAAGTCATTTACAACTTCTTATAAATACAGATCATGTCTGAAAAATATAACGTTTTAATTAATGGAGCCTCAGGATTTGTTGGTTTAGAACTTACTAAAATATTAAGTAATCATAAATTTATTAATCTTAAATACTTGTGCTCAAGAGGATCTATTGGAAAATCAGTTAATTCTTTTTTAAAAAATAAGATTAAAAAAAAATTACCTTTAATATCTGATGTTAAAAAAGTAGATTTAAGTGACGTTGATATAATTTTTTCTGCATTGCCACATGGAGAAGCGCAATTATTGTCTAATAATATTTCTCCTCATCAAATTTTAATTGATTTATCAGCTGATTTTAGATTTTCAGATGTTAAGGTTTATGAAAAATGGTACGGACTAAAACATTATGCGGTCGATAATCAAAAATATTCTGTTTATGGACTTTCTGAATTTGCAAGAAAAGATATTGAAAAAAGTAATATAATTTCTTGTCCAGGGTGCTATCCAACATCAGCTCAACTAGCCCTTATTCCTTTATTGTTAAATAAAACAATTAAAACTTCAAAAATAATTATAGATTCTAAATCTGGTTATTCTGGAGCTGGCAAAAAAACTGCTGATAAAAAACTCTATCCTAATATTAATAAAAATATTGCAGCTTATGGTGTGGGTAATCATAGACACATGCCTGAAATTGATCAGGGTTTAAAATTGTTTGGAAAAGTTTCTAGCGATTTAAAAGTTGAATTTACTCCTCATTTAATTCCAACTTTTAGAGGTATAGTGACGACAATATACGCCGATCTTAAAAAAAATATTAGCGTGAAAAAAGTTCATCAATATTTGAGTAAATTTTACAAAAAAAGCAATTTTGTAAAAGTTTTACCATACGGAAAATTTGTAAACACAAACAATGTTAATAATACTAATAATTGTAATATTAATGTTTTCTCTGGAAGAAATAAAAATCAATTAATTATTGTAAGTTCTATTGATAATTTAGTTAAAGGAGCTGCAGGGCAGGCAGTTCAAAATATGAATATAAGATTAGGTTTGAAAGAAACTGTAGGATTAGAATAATGAATTTTAAAGATAATTATAATATTGCAATTGTTGGTCTTGGAAACATTGGTTCAGAAGTTTATCGACATTTACTTAAGAACAAGAAAGTTATCGAGAAAAATACAAATTCGACTTATCAAGTAAAATATATTTCCGCTAGAGCAATTAATAAAAAAAGAGGATTTAGCATTCCAAAAAAGATGTGGGTTAAGAATCCTTTATCTTTAGTTAAAAAAAACGATGTAGATATTATTATTGAGTTAATAGGTGGACCCGATGGAATTGCAAAAAAATTAGCATTTGCTGCATTAAAAAATAACAAACATTTTATTACAGCGAATAAAGCTTTAATATTTAAACATGGTAATGAGCTTGCAAAAATTGCTGAGAATAATTCAGTTAATCTACTATTTGAAGCCTCGGTTGGTGGTGGAATACCCATTATTAAATCAATAAAAGAAAGCTTAGTTGGTAATAAATTATTTCATATTTATGGAATATTAAACGGAACGACGAATTTTATTTTAACTGAAATTGAAAGAACTAAAAAAAGTTTTAAAGAGATTTTATTAAATGCACAAAGACTTGGTTATGCTGAAACTAATCCAAGGCTTGATCTTAATGGCGATGATGTAAAATCAAAAATATCCATATTAAGCGCTCTGTGTTTTAAAACTAAAATAATTAATAAGAGTTTTTTAACAGAAGGAATTGAACAGATTGATTTAGAAGATGTTGAGTATGCCCATAAGTTTAAATATAAAATCAAACTTCTTGGAATTTCTGAAATTATTGATGGCAAAATTAAACAAAGAGTCCATCCTTGTTTAATTTCAAAAGATTCTGATCTTGCTAAGATCAATGGTGCAAATAATGCAATTATGATCGAAGGAAATCCAATTGGCAAAATAGTTTATCAAGGACTGGGTGCTGGAAAAGGACCGACAACTTCCTCTGTTGTTTCAGATTTAAATGCAATTCTTAAAGGAAATGTAAGTTTACCATTTGGATTTAATTACTCTGATGCAAAAGAGTTTAAAATGTGTGATTTCGATAATCACATTTGTAAGTTTTATTTAAGGATAGTTGTAAAAGATAAGCCTGGAGTTTTATCTAAAATTACTTCTATTTTATCTACATATAAGATTTCAATTCAAAGCATATTACAAAAGCCTTTAAACAATCCTAAATATGCTAATTTAGTTATTATTACTCATAACGCTAAAGAGAAAGATATGAAATTAGCTTTAAAGAAAATTTCAAAGGAAAAATTTATTAGCAAAAAAATTACGATGATCAGAATTAGAAATGAAAAGAAATTATGATTATCAACAATGGATTTGTAGATTTATTTGTAAAAACCACTAGCGAAGCTGCTTACGCATCATCATTATTAAAAGGCAAAGGCGACAAAATTGCAGCCGATCAAGCAGCTGTCGATAAAATGAGACTGTTTCTCAATAATATTCCCATGAAAGGAAAAATTGTCATAGGAGAAGGAGAGATGGACGAAGCACCAATGCTTTATATTAATGAATTAGTAGGAACAGGAGTTGGAGAAGAATTGGATATAGCCGTTGATCCACTAGAGGGTACAAATTTAACTGCAAAAAATTTACCAAACGCAATGTCAGTTCTTGCAGTATCAAAGAAGGACAATTTATTACATGCACCAGATACTTATATGGAGAAGATAGCGGTTGGAAAAAATATTAAAGAAGGGGTTATAGATCTTGATTTTGGAATAACAAAAAATCTCAAAAATTTAGCTGATTTTAAAAATACAACACCAGATAAGTTAACAATATGTCTTTTAGAAAGAGAAAGGCATGATCATATAGTTAATGATGCCAAGAAGCTTGGGACTAAAATTAAATTTATTTCAGATGGTGATGTAGCGGGTGCTATTTATGCAGGTATAGAAGAATTTAATGTAGATATATATTTAGGCATAGGAGGAGCGCCTGAAGGTGTTCTTGCTGCTGCTGCTATTAAATGTTTAGGTGGTCAATTTCAGGCAAGATTAGTTCTAAGTAATGACCATGAAATTGAAAAGGCAAAAAAAATGGGAATAAAGGATCTTAAAAAAAAATACTATATTAACGACATAGTTAGAGATGATGTTTTATTTTGCGCAACAGGAGTTACAGGTGGAGATTTGCTTCAAGGTATTAATATTTTAGATAATGGTTTTTATCAATCCGAAACCTATGTTTTACACCATGCATCTAAACTTAATAAAAAAATTATAAATAAATTTAAAATATGAAATACCAGTCGGTAACTGGTAAAGAATGGATATTATCTAATTATAACGAAAATTTAGCTTTAGAAATTTCTCAAAAATTAGGAATTGATAATTTTTTATCTAAACTTTTGTCTATAAGAAAAATTGCACCTGAGAACTGCCAGTCCTATTTAAATCCAAAGATTAAAGAATTCATGCCAAATCCAAGTGTCTTAAAAGATATGGATCTTGCAGTTGAAACTCTTGTAAAAGCTATTAAAGAGAATAAGAGAATTTGTATTTTAGGTGACTATGATGTGGATGGAGCATCTTCAACAGCAATTATTGTTAATTTTTTAAAAAATATATACTCAAATTTTTTTATTTATATTCCAGACCGACAAATTGATGGCTATGGGCCATCCGTTAGTTCATTAAAAAATATTATTGATAAAAAAGGTCAATTCTTAATAACAGTTGATTGCGGAACATCATCATTCGAAGCTCTTGACTATGCTAATCAAAATAATATTGACGTTTTAGTTATTGATCATCACCAAGCAGAAATTAAACTTCCTAAATGCAAAGCCTTAGTAAATCCAAATCAATTAGAAGATAAATCTAACCTTGGTTATTTATGCGCAGCAGGAGTTTCTTTTTTATTTATTGTCGCTTTAAATCGCTCACTTAGAGAAAGTAAATTTTATAATGACAAAAAAATTAATGAACCAGATTTATATGATTTTTTAGATTTGGTTGCTTTAGGCACAATTTGCGACGTTGTGCCATTAATAGATCTAAATAGAGCATTTGTTTATCAAGGAATACAAATATTAAAGAAGAGAAAAAATTTAGGCATTAAAACTCTAATGGATGTCTCTGACCTAAAGGAAAGCCCAGATACTTATCATATTGGTTTTTTATTAGGCCCTAGGATCAATGCGGGTGGAAGAATAGGGCAGTCTGATCTTGGAGCTAATTTACTTACAACGAACGACCCCAAAAAAAGTTACGAAATAGCAACAACATTAGATTCTTTGAATAAAAAAAGAAAATCAATCGAAGAAGATATTTTAAACGAAGCTTATTTATTAGCTGAAAAAGAAAATACTAACGAAATAATATTAATAGCCAATAAGTTTTGGCACGAAGGATTGATAGGTATTATTGCTAGTAGAATTAAAGAAAGATTTCTTAAACCCACTATAGTAATTTCATCTACTAATAATATTGCAAAAGGCTCATGCAGATCTATTTTTGGATTTGATATTGGTCTTACTATTTTAGCAGCTAAACAAAATGGAATTGTAATAAAAGGAGGGGGTCATAAGATGGCTGCTGGATTCAGCATTGAAGAAAATAAGATTGAAGATCTTAAAAATTTTTTAATATCTAAATTTAAGTCATCAAAACCTAACTTTGTTCAAAATAACTTTATAGAGATAGATAGTATTTTATCAGCTAATGCCGTTAACGAAAAAACCTATGAAGAAGTAAGTAAATTAGGACCTTTTGGTTCGGGGAATTCTGAGCCTAAATTTATTGTTGAAGATTTAACAATGATTAAAATTAATTTTGAAAATGATTTTTTATTAAAAGTTTTATTTAAAAATAGTAGTAGTCTTTATTTGCATGGAATTTGTTTTAAAAATAATAAAGAAAAAGTAATTGATTATCTTAAAAATTTTAAAAACCATAAATTTCATATAGCTGGAAAACTTAGTTGCAATGATTGGAATAAACAAAGAGTTATCGAATTTGTTATTGAAGATATTTCTTTAACGCATTAAAAAATATCAAGTTAAATACAATTTTCACATAATTGTTGATTATTATTATTAAACAATCTAAATAACTTCATTCTCAAGGTCCCTTCGTCTATCGGTTAGGACACGTGGTTTTCATCCATGAAAGAGGGGTTCGATTCCCCTAGGGACCGCCACAACGAAACTACTAGTTAAGATTTTTTTCTATAGCCTTAATAACTTTATCACTCTGAGGATTAGTGGTCGAGATGAAAGTATCAATAATTTTACCATTCTTATCAATTAAAATTTTATGAAAATTCCATTTTGGCTCTGCTGCGCTACCGTAAGTTTCTTTAGCCCATTTATAAAAAGGATGAGCATCTTTTCCCTTAACAACTGCTTTTTCCATTATTGGAAATGATATATTGAAGTTTGTTTCACAGAAATTTTTTATTTCACTATTTGTTCCAGGCTCTTGATTTCCAAAATCATTTGAAGGAACGCCAATAATTACAAAATTTTTATTTTTATATTTATCCCACAAAATCTGTAAATCTGCATATTGCTTAGTAAACCCACATTGACTCGCAACATTTACAATTAAAACAACTTTATTTTTATGCTGTGATAGTAAATATTTTTTACCATCTATGTTATTAAATGAAAAATCATACAGAGTTTTTGTATTTTCGGCGTTTATATTTTTTGTAAAAAAAATCATTGATATTATGATAAAATAAATAATATTTTTTTTCATTAGTTATTTAATTTTTATTAAAGCATTAAAAGGTACTAAAATACAGTTCTTTCTATTAAAATAACTTTTTTTTAATAAAAAATTAAACTCTTTCCATTTTCCATTTAAATTAAAATTTTTGCTAAAAATTAATTTAATAAATTTTTTTGAGAAAATTAATACTTTGTTAATATCTTTATTTTTTATGCAATTACTAAAAATACTTGAAGAGGCACTACATATTAAGCAACATTCTGTTTTGTAAGAAATCTTTTTAACAATGCTTTCCTTAATTTTTAAATAAATTTTAATTTTATCACCACAAGTATGATTTTTATAAATACATTTATGTGTAAATTTTTTTAATTTTCCGTAATTTTTAAGATTACTAGCGTGTTTTGAAAGTTTTTTTTCCATATAAGGTAATATAAAAAATATTATTATAAATCTTAAATTTTTCTATAGAAAACTAAAGTATTACTCAATTAATCTAAAGTTTTATTGATTAGTATTTCTTTTAAATAAATTAATTAAGTTGTATAACAGCACAGTTTCGGGGCATAGCGCAGCCTGGTAGCGCATCTGGTTTGGGACCAGAGGGTCGCAAGTTCGAATCTTGCTGCCCCGACCATATAAAAATGAAAAGAATAGGTTTATATCCTGGAACATTTGATCCAATAACCTTTGGTCATATTGATATTATTAAAAGAGCTAGCAGTATGGTGGATCAATTATATATAGGTGTTCCATTAAGCAATAATAAAAAAACAATTTTTTCTACCTCAGAAAGAATTAATTTAATTAAAAAAGTTTTAGCTGATTTTCCCCTTAACGTTAAAAATAAAATTAAAGTTGTGTCATTTTCTGGATTAACAACAAATTTTTGTAAAAAAATTTCTGCTAATGTTATTTTTAGAGGGTTAAGAGTTGCCTCTGACTTTGAATATGAATTTCAGTTAGCGGGTATGAATTATAAATTAAATGATAGTTTACAGACCGTTTTTTTAATGGCTGACATTAAAAACCAAATTATTTCTTCAAATTTTGTCAAAGAAATTGCATCTTTAAAAGGAGATTTGGTGCAATTTGTACCGAACATTGTTATTAAATCTCTAAAATCTAAATTTAAATAATGTTTAAAAAAATCATTTACACTTTAACCTTATTTTTATTTGTATTTTCAAACAATGTTAAATCTAAAGAAAGAACTTTTATGATAATGAAATTAAAACACGGTGAAGTTAAAATTGAACTTTATGATGAGATCTCTCCAAACCACGTTAAAAGAATTAAAGAACTGGCTGATTCTGGAAAATATGACGGTGTTGCTTTTCATAGAGTAATAGATGGTTTTATGGCTCAAACAGGAGATGTTAAATTTGGAAATACAAAAGCTGAATTTAATTCTCAAATGGTTGGAACAGGTGGCTCTGACTTTCCAGATTTAAAAGCCGAATTTAATAACATTCCTCATCAAAGAGGAACTTTATCTATGGCAAGATCGCAAAGTCCAGATAGCGCTAATAGTCAGTTTTTTATTTGTTTTGATTCACATCCTTTCTTGGACAGAAATTATACTGTGTTTGGAAAAGTTGTATCTGGAATGGAATTTGTTGATAAAATAAAAAGAGGTGTTCCCGGATCAGGTGCCGTTAGTAATCCAGATATCATAATAAGTTTTAGATCAGAGAAATAAAATAAAAATCGTAATGAAATCAATTTCATTTAATTTATTAAATGAAAATAGTGGTGCTCGCCTTGGAAAAATTACTACTAGTAGAGGAGTAATAGACACGCCTGCTTTTATGCCCGTTGGTACGGCTGCCACTGTAAAGGCAATGTATGTTGATCAAGTCAAAAAAACTGGATCACAAATCATTTTAGGAAACACATATCATTTAATGTTAAGGCCTGGAATTGACAGGATAAAACAAGCTGGAGGTCTTCATGAGTTCATGAATTGTGATATTCCAATCCTTACAGATTCTGGTGGATTTCAGGTTATGTCTTTGTCTAAAATTTCTAAAGTTACAGAGGAAGGAGTGACTTTTAATTCTCATATAGACGGTAAGAAATTTTTTTTAACTCCTGAAGAAAGCATACAAATTCAACTTGATTTAAATTCTGATATTGTAATGGTTTTAGATGAGTGCCCTAAATATTCCTCTGATAAAGAAAAGATAAAAAATTCTATGAATCTTTCATTAAGATGGGCTGATAGATGTAAAAAGAAATTTGGTAATCAAGAGTCTAAATGGTTGTTTGGAATTACCCAAGGTGGAATTTTTAAAGATTTAAGAAGAGAATGTTTAATGAGATTAATAGATATAGATTTTGATGGATATGCTCTTGGTGGATTAGCTGTTGGAGAAAATCAATCAGAAATGTTTGATGCTGTAGATGCGGTTAGTGATATTCTTCCAAAAGAAAAACCTCATTATTTGATGGGTGTAGGAATGCCCCAAGATATCTTAGGAGCTGTTAAACGTGGTATAGATATGTTTGATTGTGTTCTACCTACAAGATCAGGAAGAACCGGTCTTGCATTTACATGGCAAGGAAAGATTAATATTAGAAATGCAAAATATGCTAAAGACGAAAATCCTTTGGATAAATCAATAGATTGCCCAGCATCCAATTCTTATTCTAGAAATTATTTAAATCATTTGGTCAATTCAAATGAGATATTGGGTTCAATGTTGTTAACTTGGCATAACATTGCTTTTTACCAAGATTTGATGAAAAAAATTCGTATTTCAATTAAAGAAAATAAATTTGATGAGTTTTATAAAAAACATTTTGAATTATTTGCTTGGAATGATTAAATTATTGCTTTCAAATCAAGGGTAATCTATATAGATCTCTCTTTATGGGCCCGTAGCTCAGTTGGTAGAGCAATTCCCTTTTAAGGAATGGGTCACAGGTTCAAATCCTGTCGGGCTCACCATAAATCTGATAATAAAAATTACTATTTAATTAGTAATCTAGAGATTTTCAATTTTAGGGTATTCAATTTTAACTTTAGGAATCAAAAATCTTAAATCATTAATTCTTGTTCCGGAAGAAGGGTGGGTACTTAAAAATTGAGGAATTTCTTTTCCTTTCATTTTTTCCTGCATACGTTCCCAAACTTTAATGGACGCTGAAATATCGTAGCCACAAAGATTTGCAAAAATTATTCCAAGATAATCAGCCTCAGACTCTTGTTGACGACTAAAAGGATTAAAAATACCGATACTTATTGGATCAAAACCCGTTTGCCCGACAGTGTTCATAGTTCTACTGACTGCTCCACCAGTAAATATGTCTGCAGCAATAGCGCCAACGTTCACTGCTAAAGCTGCACTGGCTCTTTCTAGTGAGTGTCTAGCAACAGCATGTCCAATTTCATGCCCCATAACAATAGCAAGACCATCGTCATCTTTTGTGATTTCAAGAATTCCTGTATAAACTGCAATTTTTCCTCCAGGCATACACCAGGCATTAAGTGTTTTTGGCTCATCAATTAAAATATACTCCCACTCATAATTTTCTGTAGGATCTTTTAAACTTTTGCTTTTGAAATAATGTTTAATTGCTTTTTCAATTTTATTTCCAACAGCTATTATTGGATCCAATTTATCTTTATCAGTAATTAATCGTGCTTTAGATTTTACTTGCTTGTAAGCGCCAATTGCTTGACTATTAATCATAGACTCAGGCAATATTGTTAATTGTTGCCTTCCTGTGAGAGGAGCAGTGGCACATCCAGCTAATAAAAAACCACCACAGCAACAGCTTGATATAGATAAAAAATCTCTTCTATTCATTTTTTTTAAATTTTAGTTATAAATTTTAATAATAAAATGTTAATATTTTAAAAGTTATCATGAAATCATCTTTAATAACAAAAATTAGAAACTATTTTTTAGCAGGTATAATAACATTAATACCAATATTTATAACGGTATATCTAACATTTTTAGTTATAGACGTTTTTTCTCGTATTGTTCCGGATGCAATTAATCCTAACAAGTATCTTCCTTTTAGAATTCCAGGATTAGAAATTTTGATAGCTGTTTTAATCACAGTGCTTATAGGCTTTGTTTCATTGAGTTATTTTGGAAAAAAAATTTTGATATTAGGTGAACAATTATTACAAAAAGTGCCCGTATTGCGTTCAGTTTATTCAGGAGCAACTCAATTTACTAAAAGTTTTCAATCCGCTGAAGATGGCTCTAGCAATAAAAAAGTAGTTCTTATTGAGTTTCCAAGATCTGGATCTTGGGCTGTAGGATTTGCCACAAATGAGAATAGTAAACAAATATCATCAAAAATTAATGACACCTTAGTGAATGTTTTTATTCCAACAACTCCAAATCCAACTAGTGGTTTTTTAGTTTTAATTCCAAAAAAAGATATTATTTATTTAAATATGAATTTTGAAGATGCTATGAAATTTATTATTTCTGTTGGAGCAATAGGGGAGCTTAAATAGATATTTCTATTATTTTTTTTTAAAACGTGTGACTATAAAAAGTCCAGCGGTTATTACTAAAATTCCAATCCAATCTGTAAGCAAAAATTCTTTTTGAAAGAAAATATAGGCTAATATTAACCCAATAGCTGGATTTAAAAGATGCGCGCTAGAGGCTACGGACGCCCCTAAGTTTTTAATAATAATTAACCACAACCACATACTTCCAATAGTTACTACGAAGACTAAATATAAAATTGCTAAAATTAATTCTTTTGTAATCATCGTGTTTGCTTTAGTGAAATACAAGGCAAACGGTAGCAAGACCACAGCAGCAGTAAGCGATTGCCAAAAATTTATAAGCTGAGGATTATGAGTTACGGAATTTTTTTTATAATATATGGTTCCAAATGAAAACCCTATAGTTCCTATAAATGCTTGCAAAATCCCAATAGGTTCAATGCTTCCAATAGGGCGATAAGTAGTTATTAATAAAACCCCAAGAAAACCTAATATTATTCCAAGCAAAACTGTGTAACTAAATTTTTCAACTTTTGTAATCCATACAATAATGCATGTTATAAAAGGGGAGCAACTTGCAATTATTGTCACTAGTTCTGGAGAAATATAATTTAAAGAAGAAAAAATAAGCCCTAAATAAATCACATTATTTAACAACCCCAATATTATTCCGTCTTTTATTATCTTTTTTTTATTTTTAATATTTCTCTTAATAAGCCAGATTGGCAGTAGTATTAGAGATGCAATAAAGAAACGAGATGAGAGTAAAGCGTATTCATTTATGTAAAATAAGCCTATTTTTCCCACAATAAAGGCACTGGACCAAGTGATGCTAAAAATTATTACGATGCTAATGCTATTTAAAATGGACATTATTATTAATTTAATAGTCCTTTATTATATAATTAAGTTTTTTGCTAAGAAAATGATCTAATTAAGTCTCTTTTTTTTACATATCTCCACACCTAGATTTTGGTAAACTGAATCTAGAATGAAGAAGATATTTTGGGGATTAGGATTATTGTTTTTGGTGTTTAGTAAACCTTCATTTTCTGAAACACAATATATGTACTGTTATTATACTGATAAGCATTTTGCCGACATGCACGAAAAAAATGCTGGATGTGGTAATAATGGCATTTTAATACCAAGATCAGTTTACCAAAAAATAGAAAATGTTGAGTCAACATACTATAACAAAGGAATGCAAGATGATCCCGAAAACCAATCTTTTTTTGGGAGAAAAAAGTCATTAAGCGCTAATCCAAAGTTTATTAAAGAAAGAGAAGAAGCAGTTGAAAAAGTTTACCTTGAGTCTAAAAATGAAATTAGGTTATTTCAAGTTGAATTAGATAAAGAATTAAAAGATGAAATAAACAAAAAAAAACAATTAAGAACTAATGAACTAGAAAAACTTTATGCAGGAAAATGTAATTGGGGATATACAAAGGGAACTGAAAAATACAATAATTGCTTATTAGAACAAGAAAAGAAAGATCTAGCGGAGCAAAAAAAGAAACAAGATTTAGTTGAAGCTAGTAAAAAGAAATTAGAAACTGAAGCAAAACAGGCAGCTGATAAAATAGCCAAAATGTCACCTGACGATCGAAGAGCTTATATTTGTAATGAGAAATATGGCTTTAGAAAAGGATCTGATAATTTTAAAGATTGTATATTTAAAATCTATACTGCAGAGATTGAATTAGAAAAACTTGAGCTTCAAAAACAATTAGCAAAAGCAAATGCTGATTTGGCTAAAGTAAATGCCGCCTCAAGAGAAAAGTTAGCTAATGCTCAAACCAATGCAGCAATTATGCAAGCGTATGCAGCACAACAACAAGCTATAGCTGCTAACACAGCAGATAGTTTGGCACTAATGGAAAGTGGACTGAGAATGATGTCACCGCAAAGACCTGCTACAAGAGCACCAATGAATTGCCAATATCATGCAAATATGTTGAGCTGTTTCTAATGACCAGAACCTTGATTGAGATTATAGAATGAATAAAAATATTTATTATAAATTAGGATCCAGATTTATGAAGTATAGGTGGTTTTTATTAATTTTGCTACTTACGCTGTTTGTATATTTACAATTTTTTTCTAGTTCCGAAAAAGATGCTTTAGAAAAATGTGCTGATCATATATTTGCAGAAAGATATAATCGCGATTTAAACTATACAGAGGCACAAATGATTAAGGATCTAGGTAATAAAAATTTAAAAATCAAAACAAAAATGAAATCATATATTGATAGCTACTCTTACTGTGAGGATCAAAGAAAACGATATCCTGAAACTTTTAAAATTAAGTACAAAGGATAAATGACCCGTACAATCATCTTCCTAGTATCTGGAATGTTGTTGATGAGTAGTGGAGCGAGAGCGGACTATTATGTGACAGGAGATATAACTGGTGGCAGTTCAAAATATTTTGGTTTTGCACTAACTATTACGAAAGTTGATGCTGTAAAAGGTCAAGATGGTAAACTTTATTCTCTAGCAATGTCTTATGCGAATGTTGATGAATACAAAGAAAAAGATAAAAGGTGTTGGATAAATTTAAAATCTAAAAGTGAAATCGGAAGATTAATCGGTCTATTTAAATCCAACGATTTTTATGTAAAAAATTCAAAAGGTGAATTGGATAAAATAGACAATCTTGAATATATAACATTTCCTTGTGTAAAAAAATAAATGCAATCCCTAAAACTCATATCCAGCTCAAATAGCTGGAGTGATTTAAATAAGAAGCTAGAAGAACTTACTAAATCAGGGCAGGCAAAATTTGCAGGCGATATATTTGAAAACGTTTGTAAATACTTTCTTCAAACAACTCCAGAATATCAGACTAAATTAAAGAATGTTTGGCTATTAAAGGAAGTTAAAGAAGATTTAAAAAGAAAACTCAATCTACCAAACACTGATGAAGGAATAGATTTAATTGCAGAAACCTTTGATAATAAGTACTGGGCCATTCAATCTAAATACAGATCAGATCCAAAAGATACTCTTACTATCAAAGGTGATCTAGCAACTTTTGCAAATTTAACATTCAATAATTGTAAAAATATTTCACTTGGTCTTGTTATGACCACAGCTGATAAACCACCATTAAAAACAAAATTATTAAAAGGCGTAAGCTTTGTAACTTTAGAAAGTTTTCTTGAATTAGATGATAATAATCTTGAACGTTGGAATTTAATTAAAGCAAAGACCGAAGGTAAAGTAATTATACCTAAAGCTCTTTCCCCAAGACCTCATCAAGTAAAAGCAATTAATAAAACTATTGAATACTTTAAAACCAAAGAACGTGGCAAGGTCATCATGCCTTGCGGAACAGGGAAATCTTTAACAGCTTTCTGGATTGCAAATAGACTTAAAGCTAAATCAGTTTTAATTGCCGTACCATCTCTAGCGCTACTTCAACAAACATTAAAAGTTTGGACACGTGAATATTTAATTGCTGGAATAAAACCCGATTGGTTATGTGTATGTTCAGATCAAACAGTTAGCGATGATCAGGATGATTTTGTAAGCAATATTTACGAACTTGGAATTGATGTAACTACAGATAAGAATGAAATTAAGAAGTTTCTAAAATCTAAAGCAAATACAAAGATAGTATTTACAACATATCAATCTGGAAAAGTAACTGCAGCTGGATCTAAAGGTTTTACATTTGATCTTGGCATCATGGATGAAGCTCATAAGACAGTTGGGCTTGGTTCAAAACCAATGGCGCATTTAATTCATCAAAAGAATATTAAGATCAAGCATCGACTGTTTATGACGGCAACGGAGAGATTATTTAGAGGTGATAAGGAAGAATATCTTTCAATGGATGACCCTAGAGACTATGGCGATCTTATTTATCAACTAAGTTTTAAAGAAGCTATTGAAGCAAAACCGCCCATCATTTCAGATTACAAGATAATAACGTTTGGAATTAGTGAACCTGAAATAGAGGCGATCTATACCGACAATAAATTCATACAAATAAAAAAAGAAATTGATGACATAAAGGCAAGAGAATTTGCAACTGCTTTAGCGTTAAGAAAAGCAATTAAAAAACTTGGAATAAGAAATGCAATTTCATTTCACTCATCAATAAGACGTGCCAATAACTTTAAAGCTCAACAAGAACTAATCTCAAAGGTTTATCCAGAGTATGGAAATTTAAAAGCATTCCATGTGAGTGGAGATATGCCAACTAATCAAAGATCATCACAAATGAGAGAGTTTGCAGAGTCAAAAGGTTTAATGACAAATTCAAGATGTCTTACAGAAGGAGTTGATCTTCCAGCAATAGATTGTGTGGTCTTTACAGATCCAAAGAAATCAAAAGTAGATATTGTGCAAGCAGCAGGACGTGCTTTAAGATTATCACCTGGAAAAAAGTTTGGTTACATTCTTATTCCATTAATTATTCCTGAAAATGAAAACGCAACTGAAGCTGCAAAAGATACAGCGTTTGAAGAAATTGTAGCAACGATTAGAGCTTTAGCGACACAAGATACAAGAATTATAGAATATTTAAGAGCTGTAAGCAGTGGAACAATACCTAAAGGCGGATCGCCAGTAGATGGTATTACAAAAATAAACGTTCTTACAAAAGTTAATGAAGAAGAATTTAACAAGTCAATTCAATTAAAAGTTTGGGACAGAGTAGCATTTGGAAACTGGAGATCTTATGAGGAAGCAAAAAAATATGCTCAATCTTTAAAAATAAAAAGTTATGAAGAGTGGATGAATTATTCAAAAAAAAAATTATTACCAAAAGACGTTTCAAGTATTCCACATAGAATTTATATTAAAGAGTGGACAAATTGGGGCGATTTTTTAGGAACTGGCAATGTACATAAAAAAGATTTTTTACCTTATGAAAATGCAAAAAATATTATTCAAAAATTTAAATTAAAGAACCAAAAAGAATGGTATCTTTTTAGTAAGTCTAATAATTTTCCTCCCAATATTCCAGTAAGTCCAGAAAAATATTATAGAGAGAAGTGGGAAGGCTTATCGACATTTTTGGGATGTAATTATCTTTCATACAATAAAGCAAAAAACAAAATAAAAAATTTTAATATCAAATCAAAATTAGAATATTCTCTATTCAGTAAAGATAAAAATTTTCCTAATGATATACCCAAAAGCCCATCAAGATTTTACTCTAAATCATGGGTTGGATGGGGTGACTTTTTAGGAACAGGTTTGCAAAGAGGTCAGAATTATACAAAAATATTTAAAAACAAATTTAAAAAGTCTTAATCCAGTCGCCATAACCTTCAAACTCATCCTATATCCTCCCATAAGAAATTGAAAAAACCATTGAAAATGAAAGATTTTTGATGGTGTTGACACGGAGTCAGTCGGTAGCTTATCATGTATGTATTGCTAAATTATTTTTAGCTTTAGTTACATAGTTACTCCAAACTATGCGGCCTTAAATTTTTACCAGTCTCTGGTGGCCCTTAAATTACTAAACTTTTTGATCGCGAAAGCGTTAGCCATGTGGGTTGCGCGTTTGGATCAAATTATTATGGAGCAATTATGACTAAACTAAAAGTAGTCTCTAACAACAAGGTTAGAGCTAATAGACAAAACGCCAAGAAAAGCACTGGCCCTAGAACTGTATCTGGAAAAGAGAAGGTGAGTGGCAATGCTTTAACTCATGGCCTAACAGCAGAAAAACATGTGATTATTGGAGAAAGTATTGAAGAATTTAATACTTTCAAAAGTAGCATGTTTAAAGTGTACAAACCATTTGGGGCGTATGAAGAGGAAATCTTTATAAAACTTATAGAGTTATTATGGAGATTGAGAAGGGTTGGTGTCATAGAAACCGGAATTTATGGAAATGAAATTCTAGAATTTGATGCAGACTCTTACAAACCTAAAGCCTCTGATAAAATAACTCATTCTGATTTTA
This sequence comes from alpha proteobacterium SCGC AAA280-B11, assembly GCA_000371745.1. Lineage (GTDB taxonomy): Bacteria > Pseudomonadota > Alphaproteobacteria > Pelagibacterales > Pelagibacteraceae > Fontibacterium. Next base: position 8,725 of record AQUH01000004.1, on the reverse strand, counting down.
AAGAAGGTGATCAGAATAAAGTTCTAAAAAATCAATCTTTAATTGGTGTGGCATTCACAAGAGATTCCAATGCCGGAAGCTCTTTATTGAAATTGAATACCATCGAGGGAAGATTAATTGGCAGAGTTCAATTGTATGAGGAACTTCTTTTAAAAGCTCAGAAAAAAAGAAAAAAAGGAGGTAGAAAATGAAAAAAATACATCCATCCAAAATCGGTTATTATGCTCGTAATAAAAGGGTTTTTTTATCAAATCCTCGTTACAAAAGCATGTGCCGTGTCAAAACAAAGCCAACTTTTAATCAGCTCATAAAAGATACTCATAATCAATTAATTGAAAAATGGGGACCTTATATGGAAGTTAATGATCCATCTTTATATGAATCAATGACTGGTAAAAAAGCTAAAAAACCCGCCATTGAAGTTTCCGATTCAAAGGAAGAAGTTAAAAAGATCGATACTTCTTATGATGATTTATATGCTTACCAAAAGAAACGTGAAGCTGAACGTGAGGCTCAACTTGAAAAGGAGCGTGAAAAGTTAAAGAAGAAAGAGATTAAATTCAACTTTACAACGCCTAAGAAAGATTGGTCTATTTATGGAGGTTGGGTTAACCCTTTTGAGCCTATCAATAAGGGCAGATTAGGCAGTACTCAAGAATGGAGGATTCAAAAGCCAAAAAGACATTATTATTAACTGTATTTAAATAGTTACTATAACATAAAGTGATACTTTAAGTATTATAACTAAATACATGTTTTAAATAGCTTTTTATATAAACTTAACTATTTAAATTATGATACTTATTTTATCATTATTATTAAGCTTTTTGAGATTATTAAGTACTTTTGAAGATGTGATAAAAGTTGCGAAAATATTAACTTTTGAGACTAGTCTTATTTCGTTTTCTATAGAAACTGGTGTTTTTCCAAAGCCAATTGCTATTGAATTGCCTTCACACCAATAAGCAACTTCACCAAAAGTGACTATATCTCTAGCGTTTTTATCTGGTTTAATGCCTAGATTAGTGGTCTCGAAGTATATCTCTTCGCCCCAAGTGTTTATTTGGGCTTTAAATGAGCTTAATTTGGCTAATTTGAGTGCTGTTTGAGAGTTATCTAGATTAAGCTTAAGTTCAAAGTTATCGAATTTTAGATGCATTATAATGATAAATAACTCTTTTGTTAGATATTGACATCAATTTATGGTTGTATTAATAGTTCCGATAATTAATGGTTATCGGAAATTTATGTCAAATTTAGTAAAAGATTTAAGTTCTATTGAGATTGAGACATTAGACAATATTAAATCCTCCAAATCAGCCAATACAATTAGAGCTTACAAATCTGACTTTAACCATTTTGTTGATTTTTGCAAAAAAAACAATTTTAGTGCGTTGCCAGCTCAGCCAAAAGTCGTTTCTTTCTATATTACTCACCTGTCATCAAATTCAAAAGTAAGCACGTTAAAACGTAGACTGGCTTCTATTAGTGTAATTCACAAGGTTAAAGGGCACTATATAGATATTAAGCACCCACTTATTATTGAAAATTTAATGGGGATACAAAGAAAAAAGGGCGTATTTCAGAAATCTAAAAAACCAATTTTAATTAATGAATTAAAGGAAATTATTAATATTATTGAAAAATCGGAAAAAGATGAATCAAGAAAGGATAGAGACAAAGCCTTAATATTAATTGGATTTTCAGGTGGCTTTAGAAGATCTGAGCTTGTTAATATTGATCATGAAGACTTGGAGTTCACAAAAGAAGGTGTAAAAATTTTTATCAAAAGATCAAAAACTGACCAATCTGGAGAAGGTATGATTAAGGCTATACCCTATTTTAAAGATGAGAATTTTTGCCCTGTTATTTTTTTAAAAAAATGGATTGAAATCTCTAAATCAAAAAAAGGCTTTGTCTTTAATATCTCAGATAAAATGGTAGCAATTTTAATTAAAAAATATTTATCTGTAGCTGGATTTGATCCAAAAAAATACTCAGGACATAGTTTAAGATCTGGTTTTGCAACAGTAGCGGCAGGATCAGGTGCTGATGAAAAAAGTATTATGAATATGACAGGCCACAAAACTACTCAAATGGTAAGAAGGTACATAAAGGAGTCTAATTTATTTAAAAATAACGCTTTATCAAAAATAGATTTATAAAAAACATTTATAATGTTAGTTATCTAGTATTACTCCCATATATATTTAAAATTAGGTTTCGTTTTCAAAGTTTTAGAAAGAATATAATCAGCAACAATTTGATTGTTAAATATTTTGAAGTACTTTTTCTTTCCATTAAACCCTATTTTTTTTCTTGCATTTTCATTTTTTTTATAAAAATTAATTTTAACAATTAAATCATCAATATTTTTATAAAAAATTACTTCATTATTGGAAAAAAAATCGTTAAATTTAGTATTTTGATCTATTAAAGTAGGGATCCCATTAGCAATCAATGTAGCGATTCTGTTGCTAGAGTAATGTTTTGTAGGTTTTCCCCTGCTCAAATTTAGCCCAAATTTACATTTTGAAATTTCATCATAAAATTTATCACCCCATACAGGAGAAATATTATCGTAACCAAATATATTATAAGTAATATTTTTAGATTTTTCTATTAGCAATTTTAAAAAGTTATATCTTTCATCTATTTTATTTTTTTTAAGAACCCCCCTGTTTACCCCGTGACTGGATGCAAAAAAAATATCAAATTCATGATTTTTAGTTTTGTATAAATCTAGATTTTCCGTTGATGCTGAACATGGTACAGGGATATAATTTAATTTATTTTTAGGTATTGAGGCTTGAACGTGATATTTGTTAGTTGTTACAAAATACTGATCAACAACTGATTTATACTTCTCTAAAAAGGATATATTTTTATTAAAATCTGGTCCATTTTTATTAACAGAGTCTTCGTACCAAAAGGCTATTCTTAAACCTGGATTGTAAAATTTGATTTCCTGCAAAAAAGATAATGACAATAAATTTGTATGGCCTAATAAAATTAGATTAGGATTATAATTTTTAAGAATATTTTTAACTTCATTTTCTAAAGCATATAAAAAAAATTTACTTTTTACATAAGATCTATCACTAAAATTAATTATCGAAATTTTATTTTTAGCAAATCCATTGCTAATTTTATTGGCTAAATTAATATTAAATAATCTATGATGAGTTTTTTCATCAAAATTTGAAATATGTAATATTCTATTAATAGAATTAATAAGATTTTTTTTTTTATTTAAAAGAAGCTTTTTTTTTATGGAATTTATTAAATTAAGATTATCTATGTAATTAATTTTTTTATTTTTATAGTTAAAATTTTGTATTTTTCTTAATAATTTTGGACTTTTAATCAATTTTATAATTTCATTTTCAATAGAAATTGCATCTAATTTTTTAAGAATAATTGGTTTAAAGGATGTTTCTTTTAATCCACCCCTTCCGGATGTTATTACAGCATTACCCATATCTGAGGATTCCATGGCTGTTCGACCAAAAGGCTCTTCCCAGACAGATGGAACGATAGAAATAGAGGACTTTTTATAAAGATTAATAATTTTATTATGGGAAATCCATTTATAGAATTTAAGTCTCTTATGGTAAAAGTTATAAGTTTCTCTTTTTTCATTACCAGCAATTATAACTTGCCAATCTTTATACTTGTTTAAAACTTTAAGAGCTGCCTCACCAAAAATATTATAACCCTTAGAGGAATTCATTTTTCCAACAAAAATAATAATTTTTTCCTTTTGAATTTTTTTATTAAAATTATGATTATAATAATTGGTTGAGGGATAAACTACATTTCCCTTCTGGTTTAATGTGTTTTTTAAATTATAATAAAATCTTTCTTTGATATAAGAACTTGCAAAAATAATTTCATCACAACTTTCTAAAATTTTTATTTTTTCATTAATTGTTTTTGATCCTCTTAATAAATTAGGATCATTATGAAATACCAATATAAATTTTATATTAGGAATTTTTTTTTTAAGAATTAAAAAAAAATGCGGCCTGTTGTGAATTTCTATTATTTTTGTATTTTTTGGTAATCTTTTTATAAAACTTTTTAAATAAAAATAACTATTACCTATTAAAAATTTATTATTTAAATTAATAAAATTTTTTGATAAATAAGGTAAAGATTTAGCCACACCGAAAATTGTTGTTTTATTAAATAGTTCACCCCTATTAAAATCTTTTACCCAAATTGAAGCAGCAGCAGCATTATTTTTTGAATAATCTTCTTTATTAGGTAATAATATTGCTATTTCTTTTTTTTTACTCATTAAATAACAACCTTAAGTCCATCGTAGCCAGGAGTTATTGTTTTAGATATTTTTGATAATTTTTTCTTAAATGATAAATAATCTATATCGCTGTGTAAATTAGTAAGTATAGTTTTTTTTGGTTTTAATATTTTTATATAAGATAAGCATTTTTTAAAATTTAAATGAGTAGCGTGAGCTTTAAATTTTAAACAATCTATAATTAATAATTTTAAATTGATAAGCTTTTTTAATGATTTACTTGATATTGAGCTACAGTCACTAATGTAAGCTATATTATTAAATAAATATCCATTAGCATTTATGTCCCCATGTTTGACTTCTATTTTTTTTATCTGAATAAAATTTTTATTTTTTTTTAAATAAAAATTATTCTTAATAATATTCATCTTTAATATGGGTTTATAATATTTGCTTTGCTTCACAAATAGATATTTAAAAGAACGCATTAAATAACTTGATGTTTCTTTGTCAGCGTAGATTGGTATTTTTTTTTTATTAAGCCAAAAAAATGGTCTAAGTTCATTGATTCCATGGGTTTGATCTGCATGATCATGAGTATAAATAACGAAATCAATTTTTTTAATTTTATTTTTAAGAACTTGATTTTTTATATCTGGTGATGTGTCTATAATTATATTCATTCCTTTATACCTGATAAATAACGAGCATCTCATTCTATGATTTTTTTTATTTTTTTTATTAACTTTACCCCAATAACCATCTATTCTTGGAACACCTAAAGAACTTCCGCTTCCTAATAAAATTACTTTAGTTTTTTTCATTAAAAAACAATTTATGAAAATTATCTGTTGTAGAATTTGCAACTAAATCAAAATTTGTTTGTTTAATTAATGCAACGGTTTCAGCAACAATTTTTACATACGCAGGCTCATTGCTCTTGCCTCGGAATGGATCAGGACTTAAATAAGGAGAATCTGTCTCTATTAACATTCTGTCCAAAGGCACATATTTTACAACTTTTCTTAATTCTTCTGATTTTTTGAAAGTTATTATTCCGCTGAATGATATTAAACAATTCAAATCTAGTAATTTTTTTGCAAAATCTAATGATCCAGTAAAACAGTGTATTAAAAAATTTGTCTTAACGAAGTTTTTTTTAATAACAGAAATAGTGTCATCATCGGCTTCTCTTGTATGAACAATCACAGGTACACCCTCAACTGTAGAAAATTCAACATGTTTTTCAAATGAAACGATCTGATCATTTTTTTTACTGTGTTTATAAAAATAATCCAAACCCGTTTCGCCAAAAGCTATTATTTTTTTACTTTTTTTTTTAAGTTCGAGAATACTGATTAATTTATCTAAATTTCCAGTTGTGGAATTAGGATGAATACCTATCGCGCCATAAATATTTTCGTATTTTCCAACTATATCTAAAACTTTAATAGAGCTTTCAAAACTTGTACCAATAGTTAGTAATTTTGTAATATTATTTTTTTTAGCGTTTATTAAAACTTGATCAATATTATTAATTAAAGGTTCGTAATCAAGGTGGCAATGCGAATCTACAATCATTGTTTTTTAAATAAAATATTTATTTTTTTAATTTTATTACCATGCGTAAGAGCAAAATTTTTATTTATATTTTTTATAAATCTGTCATTTTCATTAACATCTAATGAATCTAGTATTATTTTAGTTTTTTCAGGTATAATTGGTTGAAGTAGTATAGATACTTTTCTAATAAAATCTAAAACCACATATATTATTACGTTTCTTTTTTGCAGATTGTCCTCTTTAATAGACCAAGGAGCAGAATCATTTACATATTTATTAACTTCAGAACATAATTGAATAATATTTTTCAAATAATTGTGAATTTCAAATTTATTAAAAGTATTAATTAGTGTATTTAAATTCTCTTCAACTAAATTTAATATTTTTATGTCAGAATTTTCATTTGGCTGGCAATTTGGTATTGTAGAATTTAACTTACTATGAAGAATTGAAGTTACTCTTTGATATAAATTTCCAATATTGTTGGCTAAATCGCTATTAATGCAATTAATTAAATTTTCCGGTGTTATTTTTCCATCCTCGCCATAAATAACTTCTTTCATTAAATAATATCTAATTTCATCTAGGCCGTAATTTTCAATAATCTCTAAAGGATCTAAAATATTTCCTTTTGATTTAGACATTTTTTCCTCTCCAGAAAGAATCCACCCATGAGCAAAAACTTTTTTTTGGTGGAGAAATCCCAGCCGCCAATAGAAAAGCTGGCCAATAAACACAATGGAATCTAATAATATCTTTTCCTATAATATGAACATCTGCAGGCCAAAATTCATTTTTATTATCTTTTTCAAAATAATTCAAAGCGCTTATGTAGTTAGTGAGAGCGTCAAGCCAAACATAGATTATATGCTTATCATTATTTGGAACTGGTATGCCCCACTTAAAAGAAGTTCTGCTAATTGAAAGATCTTTTAGTCCACTTTTAACAAAACTGATAACTTCATTCTTTCTACTTGTTGGAGAAATAAAATTAGGATTATCTTCATAATATTTTAATAAAGGTTCTTGCCATTTTGAAAGTCTAAAAAAATAAGATTCTTCTTCCATCCACTCAACTTTGGATCCTGAGATCTTAGAAATTTTAAGATCAGATTTAGTTTCAATTTCGTCCTCTGTATAAAATGCTTCATCAGATACGGAATACCATCCAGAATATTTAGAAATATAAATTTCTTTTTTCTCTTCAAGAATACTCCACAGTTTAGTAACAGTTTTTTTGTGTCTAGCTTCTGTAGTTCTTATAAAATCAGTATTTGTAAGATTTAATTTTTTTGCAAGATCAATAAAGTTTTTAGAAATTTCATCGCAAAAATCTTTTGGATTTTTTTTTTTTTGTTCGGCAGCTCTTTGGATTTTAAGACCGTGCTCGTCCGTTCCTGTTAAAAAATTGACTTTATAGCCTTCAATTCTTTTAAATCTCGCTATGACATCAGCTGATATACTCGAATAAGCATGGCCCATATGTGGTTTTGCTGAAGGGTAATAAATAGGTGTAGTGAGGTAAAAATTTTTCATTATTTGATGCCTAGTAAAAGATTAATTTCATAAAAACTACTTTTAATCTCGTTATTAATTGAATTAATATTATGAATAATATTATTAATTTTATTTCTTATTCTAAAATTTTTAAAAAAATTATTTTTTTCTATATTATTAGCGAAGTAATTTTCAATATATACATGCATTAAATCTAATACTTTATTATATTTTTCTTCTAAATAATAACTTTGGATAGCTAGTATTTTTGTTGAAAAATCTTTTTTATGTAGGTCTAGTTCTTTAAACAAAAGACTTATTTTAAGGTTTATTCCAGGCGTTAAATTGGGAATAATAGTGTCACTAGCGTCATATTGAGCTATTAACTTTTTTTTTATAATTTGACTTTCCTTGGAACTAACAAAAAGTCTACAGTTAAAACATCTGGATTTAATTGTTTCCAATAATTTTTTATTTTCAATATGAGAAATAAAAAAATAATTATTTTCTGGTAATTCTTCTAAAACTTTTAAGATTGAGTTTGAGGAGCTTTTATTAAGATTTTCTGCGCCTTCTAGAAAAAAAATTTTTGGCTTATTATTAATTGATGATTTATTAAAAAAATCTATTATTTCTCTAGTTTCTTCTATTGAAATTATTTTTTTAGAATCATCTACTTTTAAATGCTTTAAATTAAAATTAACATTATTAATCAAATCTAAATAACTTTTATTGGTTTCTAAAATTTTTTTTTCAGAAAGATTATAAGAATTCTCTTCTTGGCTTGATAAAATAGCATTTATTAAATGATAAACAAAAGTAGCCTTCCCTACTCCATCGAAACCACTAAATATAATCTTATTAGGTAGCTTTTTTATTTTGTATAAACTTGTTAGTTTTTTAAATAAATCATCATGACCGTATAATAACCTCTGAGATTTATTTAATTCCTCAATATTTAAAAAATTAACGTTTTGCATTTAATAGTTTTAAAGTTTTGTTATTGATTTCATTCTTAATTTCATACATCGATTTACTACCATTAATTAAAATTATTTTATTTTTATAAATTTTAGATATTTTTAAAAAACCGTTTCTTATTTTGTTAAAATGATAATTTGATAATCTATCGAATCTGTTTGTTCTTTTTGATCTTTTTTTAATTCTAGATTTTGATTCTTTTTTATTTAAATCAATCAAAAAAGTAATATTTGGATGAACTTTATTAAAAATTTTTTTTTGAATATTAAATATAAATTTTTTATCCATACCCTCCAAATAATGTTGGTAAGCTAAAGTCGAATAAAAAAATCTATCACAAACTATAATAAAGTTTTTTTTAAGATAAAAATTTATTTTGTTAACAATGTGTTCATTTCTTGCTGCCATTAATAAAAAAAA
>AQUH01000003.1 GCA_000371745.1 alpha proteobacterium SCGC AAA280-B11 | reverse complement strand
AAAAAGAAAAAATATATGAATTAAGAAATAAATTAAAAATTACCGAAGATCGATTAAGAATTTATAGAGAAAAATTACAAGAAATTAAACTTAAACGAAGAGAAGCAAAATTACTTGAATTAGAGGCTCATAAAAAAACAAGGGAAGAAGCTAGAGCTATATTAGAGGCTGAAAAAAAAGAAAATGAAATTAAAAAGCAAGTAGTTGAGAGATTAGAAAAGTATTCAAGAAATATGAAATCAATCGTGTTCCAGGTTAATAAAAGATACTTAACAAGAAAAAGAGCACCGCTAGCGTTCATAGATAATATAGCGGAAAACGGAGAATGTTTTATCAAGAATCAAGACACCCCAGATAATGACTATTTATTTTTATTATATATTAAAGGTGAAAATGCGTCTGAACGTTTAAAAAATGAAATTAATTTGGAGGATAAAACAGATGTTTCTGAGACAAAAGTTTTTAATCCAAAGAATGTATTTGAAGCTTCAGATTATATGATTGATCGTTTAGCTTTATTATTTGAAAATGAAAGACGCGAACTAAAAAAAGCTAGTTAATCTTATTAAATTTAATCATTAATTTATGTCTATTAAAAAAAAATTCTCGAAAATCAGTAATGAAAGTAAAGGGTTTATCCTAGGCTTTATTGGAATATTAATCTTCTCAGTTACTTCAGCGGTTACAAAGTTAGCTCTAGGAATTTCAAATGATCAATTGTCACCGCAGTTTATTACTTTTGGAAGAGCGGCACTTGCCGGCATTTTATCTCTTATTTATTTAATTATTTTTAAAAAAAAAATACCTAAATTAAAATATTTTATTAATTTTTCTATAATAGCTCTAGGCGTATCAGTTGGTTTTCCATTATTTTTAGCTTTAGGTCTTGTTCATTCGACTTCAATACATTCAGGAGTAATCTTGGCATTTTTGCCGCTAGTAACAGCAATAATTGCTTCTTTTTATTTTAAACATAAAGCATCAATTGGATTTTGGATATGCGCTGTTGTTGGCTGTTTATTAATAGTTATCTACACTATTCTTCATGCTCAAAGCATCAAAGAGGCGACAACAGTTTCCTACGCTGATCTTTTATTCTTTATTGCAGTTATATCAGCTTCCGTTGGTTATAATGTTGGAGCTAAGCTTACTAAAATAATGAGTTCAATAGATGTTATCTCGTGGGTTTTGGCTTCCGCTATGCCTTTCCATTTAATGTTGGCCATTTATTATTTTCCTAAAAATGAAATTCATATCAGTGCATGGTTAGGATTTCTTTATGCTTCTTTATTTTCCCAATGGATTGGCTTTTTTGCATGGTATAAAGGATTAGAAATGGGAGGAGCGGTTCGTGTTAGTCAAATACAACTACTGATGCCTTTTCTAACTTTTGCTTTTTCTATTATTTTATTAGGAGAGACTTTAGATTTTTTATCTGTTGTTTTTTCGCTTGCAATTGTATCTTTGATTTATTTTTCAAGAAAAATGACCGTCGTTAAAGAATAATTAACTTATTTTAACGGCAACACTTCCAACACCTGGAATATTTCCGTAAAAAGAGTCTTTTCTTTTAATAGGAACAATTGGTGTCGTTGATCCTGTAGTTACCCAGAAATCAAAACTTAACATCATATTGTTTTTTTTAATTTCATTTAACAACCAAACTAAAGAGTTGATAGGATTTCCCATTACATTTTTACTATTGCCTGGATACTTCTTCTTATCTTTTTTATTTATTAGAACTGTTGAAACATTAGTAATTTTTCTCAAATTAAATTTCTTTAATTTTCCAGGTACAAAAGAAACATTTAAACCAAAGTCTGAAATCATGCGCCCCAAACAATCAATTGCTTTTATTTTTTGTCTAAAGCCAACTATTTCTATGGCTGGAGCCATGCCTATAATAAATTTTTTAACATTAGATTTAGTAATTTTTTTATTAAAATTAAATAATTCGTTTTTTATTTTAAAAGCAACTTCAAGTTCAGCTCCTAAAAGATTTTGCTGAAAAGGAGCCTTACCATTATTTTTGTAAGTAGTCTCTTCGTACAAATAAGAAAAGAAAGGGCTAGAAGTCTTTAGTTTTTTCCATACGGCCTTATTAGTTGCTCCCGCTTTAAAACCGATAGGATTCCACAACAATTCCATTTCAGCGCTTCTACAGATTTCTGTTGCTGTATTTACATTTTTGATAATCGAAGTTGGAATTTTGCTTATAAATTTTTTATTATATCGTGCATTTGAAAGTTTTTGAGAGATAATTTTAATATTTTTATTCATAACAGTGATATTATTTGAATACTATTTTTGAATAGTAATATTTACAAGTAATAAAAATTAATGAAAAGAGTAGGTATTCTAACAAGTGGTGGAGATTGCGGAGGATTGAACGCCGCTTTACGATCAATATTTTATAGAGCAAAATCAAAATATAATATGGACGTCTTTGGTATTAAAGATGGAACTCTTGGTTTAATAAGAAGACCAATTGATTTTGTTGAGTTAAATTATGAAATATTTAGTGGGTCTTTATTTAGACAAGGTGGTACTTTTTTAGGAACAACCAACAAAGGAGATCCCTTTAATTTTCCTTTAGAGGATGGAAAACTTTCCGATCAATCAGACACTATTATTGAAGGCTATCATCTTTTAAAATTAGACGGTTTAATAGTCATTGGTGGCGATGGCAGCTTAAAGATTTTAAAAAAAATTGCTGATAAAGGAAAATTAAATATTGTAGCTATTCCTAAAACTATCGACAATGACGTTGGCTCTACTGAAACTTCTATTGGATTCAGCACGGCAGTTTCAATTGCAACTCAGGCACTCGATAATTTACAACCAACAGCAGCAAGTCATCATCGTATTATGATTTTAGAAGTTATGGGAAGAGATGCGGGTCATATTGCTTTAAATGCTGGAATTGCAGGGGGAGCTGATGTTATTTTAATTCCTGAACTTTCTTATTCAATTGATGGAATTATTAAAAAAATAGATCAAATGAGAAAACATAATATAAAATATTCACTTATTGTTGTTGCTGAATCTGTAAAAACAGAAAATGGAAAAGTACACATGGTTAAATTTTCAGATGGACAAGAACGACTAGGTGGAATTGGAAATTATATTTCTCAAGAAATAATGAACAAAACAAAGTTAGAGTGCAGAGTAACTACTCTAGGACATGTGCAAAGAGGAGCTATGCCAACTCCAAATGATAGAATTCTCGCTAGCGCTTTTGGCGTTGCAGCTGTTGATTTATTAGCTAAGAAAAAATTTAATCGTATGGTTGCTTGGAAGAACAGAACTGTTGTGGATGTGCCGATAGAAGATGGAATTGATAATTATAAAGTCGTTGATCAAAATGAGTCTTTAGTAGATACGGCTTTAGCGCTTGGAATTTATATCGGTAATATTTAGAACTTCTTTAAAACAACAGGCGCTTGTTTTCCCATTAAATAATCAGGAAGCAATGTTGAAATTTTAGGGAAGTAAGTAATAATTCCAAGATAAACCACTAAGATTGTCATCCAAGGAAGTGCTCCTCTCAATACCTGCACAAGGGTCTGGCCTGTAATGGCGGAGGTGACAAATAAATTCAAACCAACCGGTGGTGTGACCATTCCAATTTCCATATTTACAACAAGCATAATTCCAAGATGAATAGGATCAATTCCAAGCTTCATTGCAATTGGAAAAAACACTGGAGTTAAAATTAATATAATTGCAGTAGGTTCCATAAAGTCACCTGCAATAATTAAAATAATATTGACTAACAATAAGAACATTAAAGGTGAAAGACCCGCATTTAATATTTGTTCTGCCATTAACTGAGGAATTCTCTCTGTTGTTAATACATGCGCAAACAACATGGCGTTTGCAACAATGAACATTAACATCGTTGTAGATTTTGATGCATCAATGAAAACTTTAGGAAGATCTTTGATGGTAATGTCTTTATAAATAAAAACAGAAACTAACATTGCATAGAAAGCTGCAACCGCTGCTGCTTCAGTTGGTGTAAATACTCCACCATAAATTCCACCCATAATAATAAAGAGTAGAATAAATCCCCAAATAGCATCTTTGGCACTTACAATTAGTTCTTTGAAAGTTGCTCTTTTTAAAGCAGGAAGATCAACAATTCTTGCATAAATATAAACTGAAACCATTAAAATAAATGCAAGTAAAAGACCTGGAACTATTCCAGCTAAAAACATTCGTCCAACGGACTGTTCTGTAACCGCACAATAAACAACCATCACAATAGAAGGAGGAATTAAAATTCCAAGAGTTCCTGCATTACATATAACTCCAGATGCAAATCTAAGAGGATAACCCGCCTTAGTCATGGCAGCGATCATAATACTTCCAACCGCAACAACTGTTGCAGGAGAAGAACCTGAAACTGCAGCAAAAAAAGTACAAGCAAGAATGGATGCGATTGCAAGACCACCACGCATATGCCCTACGCAGGCAATTGAGAAACGAATTAGTCGTTTAGCAACACCACCCGTTGACATTAAAACTCCACCTAAAATAAAGAATGGAATAGCAAGCAAGGTAAAGTGTTCCGAAGTTTCAAAAATTTTTAATGCCATTGAAGCAATAGAGTCTCTGCCAAAAAATAGAATAGATAAAATACTAGAAAGTCCTAATGAAATAGAAATAGGCATTCCCATAAACAAAAATACAAAAAGAATTGTGAAAAGAAATATGGATGTCATTTATTTTCTACTTTTCTTTTCTACTAGTTTTTTTTGCATTTTTTTCAAATTTAATGCTATCGATAACTTCTTTAGCTTCATTCATTAAACCAAGACCATGTTGTTCATTTTTAATGATGCGAATAAGCATTCCAGAAAATCTAATGATTAAAAGTCCAAATCCAAAAATTAGAGCTGTTTTTGGCACCCAAGCAGGCAACCACTCAATGTCTTGTGAGCGAATACCAACAGAATAGATTTTTTCAACATAAATATAGCTACCGAATAAAATAATCGCGCCATAAACAATACAAAGACTGCAAGAAATAATATTTACAAATTTTACAGTTTTTTTTGAAAATAAATTTATAACCGTATCAATTCCAATGTGACCGCCAACTCTTACCCCCCAAGCAGCTCCCAAAATAATTAACCAGCCAAAAGACATAATGCTGTATTCAAGTGCCCAGGTAATATTAGATTTTAAAACATAACGTACAAACACGTTTGCAACGTTAATCAATGTCATCGAAACTAAAAGAAAAGCGATGAAGTTTTCTTCAAATTTTAAGAAAAAATTTTTCATAATATCCCCAACCGCATTATTTTTAAAATAATGCGGTTGAAAGATAAAGATAATTGTGAACTATTTTTTATTGCTGTGCGAAGCTGCAGCTTTAATTAAATCTGCACCAATATCTGCTTCAAATCGTTTGTATACTGGCTCCATTGCTTTTTTCCACTCAGCAAGTTCAGCATCAGTTAATTTTACAATTTTGGCGTGTTTTGGATTAGCGCCTGATGTAACGATGGCAGCTCGAGCATCATCATTTTTTTGTTTAGCAATTTGGTTGTTCAGAATAGTTGCTTCATGCATTGCTTCTGACAAACCTTTTCTAATGTCAGCTGGCAATCCATCCCACCATTTTTCATTTACAACAACCATATAATCTAAAACACCATGGTTAGTCTCAAGAATTGTTTTTTGAACTTCATGATATTTTTGAGAGTATGTATTAGAGAAAGAATTTTCTTGTCCATCTACAACTCCAGATTCTAAAGCTTGGTAAACTTCAGCGAATGCCATCTTTTGTCCGCTAGCACCAACAGACTTCATGATTTCTTCATATACGTCTGATGCTTGGATTCTAAATTTTAAACCTTTAATATCTTTTGGAAGTCTAAAATCTTTGTTAGCAGAAAAATGTCTCATACCGTTTGACCAGTAATCAAGACCAATAAGACCTTTTCCTTTCATTGAAGTTAAAAGAGCTTTACCTTCTTTTGAATTTTCAAAAGCTAAAGCAGCATTTCCATCTTTAAAGATGAATGGTAAATCGAATACTTGGATTTTTTTTGTGTAACGATCAAATTTTGAAAGCGAAGGGGCTATGATTTGAACGTCATTAAGTAAAAGAGCTTCCATTTCTTTTCCATCACCAAATAATTGTGAGTTAGGAAATACTTGCACTTCTACTTTTCCAGGTAATTTTTTTTCAGCGATTTCTTTAAATTTTAAAGCCGCTTGACCCTTAGGTGTATTTTCTGCCACCACATGACTAAACTTCACAACGACTGGAGCTGCATAAGCAGAAAATCCAAAAGTAGAAGCTGCCAAGATTGCTACAGCAGTTAATAGATTAGTTACTTTTTTTAACATTATTTTCCTTTTATTTTGTTAATTTAAAGAGACAATTTAAACAGAGACTAGTTTTAATAACAAGTAAAAAAGTTATAAAAAAAGAGCAGAATCTAGTAAAACTTTATCGTTTTAATAATATAAAATAATTTTATGGAAGTATTTAATATACCCTCTGAAAAAGTTCTAAATTTTTTGAAAACAAATCCAAATAGTGTTGTTCTTGATGTTAGAACAGAGGAAGAATGGAATGGGGTTGGAAAACCTGATGCTGAATCCTTAAATTCAAAAACGTTTTTTATTTCTCTCTTAATAGGAGTGGATAGAAAAAAGAATGAAAATTTTATTAAAGACTTTCTTCAAAAAAAAATTTCAAAAAAAGATAATATTTTAGTTATTTGTAGATCGGGAGTGAGATCAATGGCTGCTGCAAAATTATTACAGCAAGAGGGTTATAAAAACTTAGTTAACATTTCAGATGGCTTTGAAGGAAATCCAGCAACAGGAGAGGGCTGGAAAAAATCTAATCTTCCTTGTAAATAATTATCTTTTATTATTGTTATACCAATTTCCACCACCTTCATTTTTGATGGCACCAATTGCCTCAACTGGTCTTGAATTTACAGTGTATTCAGAATGATCGTTGGCATTTAAAGTTACCCTAATTTGATTGATAGGTTGAGTAAGCTGTTCATCATCGATGTGATACCATTCAGAATATAGTCTGATTTTTTTACTATTAATATAGATGTGGGCGTGACCTTCATTCATGATATTTGCCGCATTAATTTTTTCAGGAGTAAATTTAAAATTTTTAGTAATCAATTGTAAATTATAACCAGAGGACGCATCTTTTATGATTTTAATATCTACAGAAGGGTAAGGATTTTTAGCTTCAATACTTTTGTGAGCATGATTATCATCTTTGTGTTGAGCTAAACTTGGATTTATAAATAAAAAGAATGATATTAAAATAGTGATTATAGATTTCATAATAAAACTTTATTATTAGGAGTATAACATTACTCTGTGACAAAATGACAAAAAGATATAGTGGAAAATCATCGAAAGACAGGAGTTTTAAAAAAAAACCTAAATTTAGTAAAAAAATAAAGTCTTTAATAAAAAGAAATAAGACTAGTCTCTAAAATTTACAAATTCTAATGGCTGACCAATATCAATTTCTCTGATCGCGGCGATTGCTTCTTGGAGATCGTCTCTCTTTTTCCCATCTGCTCGTAATTCTTCTCCTTGAATTTTTACTTGAATTTTAAGTTTTAAACTTTTAACTTGAGTAATAATTTTTTTAGCACTTTCTTGATCAATTCCTTCTTTTAAATCACTAATTTGTCTAACCGTTCCACCCGTTGCAGTTTCTGAACTCTTAACCTTTAAAACTCTTGGATCAACCTTACGTCTAATAAGGTGCGTTTGTAGCAACTCATTTACCTGTTTAAGTTTTATATTATCAGGAGCAAGAGTAGTGATGACTTTGTCTTTTCTTTCAATTGAAATATTAAGGCCTTTAAAATCATAACGGGTTCCAATTTCTCGTAAACAATTTGCAAGAGCATTATCAAATTCTTGATAATTAATTCTACTTACTACATCAAATGAAGGCATTGTTTATAATAGCAGATATTATTTAATCTTGTAAGTATCTAGTAATTCTTGCTTCATTTTTTTCAGAATAACCGTCAATTGTGTCTATAATTTTAAAACCCACTCTATTTGTATATTTTGCATCTAATTTTCTGCTGATAGTAATCCCTTCAAATTCTTTTCCATTTTTAACTATGCCAAAGAAATACTTTCCTTTTTCAAATTCTATTAGGTCATTATCTTCAGATGTTTTTTTTGCTTTTGATTTTAATAAATCAATAAGCGTTTCTAATGTTTTCATTATTTAGTAATCCCGATTTGTTTTTCTCTTATAATAATGAACATACCGCTAGCTATAATAATAAGAGTGCCAAGCATCATAGTTATAGAAGGCATTTCATCGAATATAGAATAACCTAGAATAATTCCCCAAATTATTATTGTATAACGAAAAGGAGATGTCGTTGAAATGTTAGTGGTTTTGATTGCAAGCACTGAAAAAAGATATCCAAGATTTACAAAAATAGCAGAGAGAAAAATACATAAAAATATTTCTATATTAATAGGCTGATAATTGAAAAACATTCCAAAACCAAAAAAAAACGTAACACTAAAAGAAGTTACAAGCACAACTTGTAGGCTATCAAATTTATCTAAAAATTTTCTAGTAAACGTATCTCTTTGTGCAACAAACACTGCCGCAATAAGAGGATAAATAAATGCTAGGCCAAATTTTAAGTTATGAGGTTGAATGACAATCATAACACCAATGAAACCGCAAATAACAGCAGTCCATCTTCTCCAGCCAACTTTTTCTCCCAACAAAAAAGCCCCCGAAGCAGTGATTAAGATTGGTGATAAGTTCATTAAAGAATAAAGTTCACCAAACGGTAGATACATAAGACCAAGAAAGAAAAAGATTGCCGCAATGGATTCTAATAGACCTCGGAAATGTAGTGATTTAGAAGTTAAAATTTTAACAGTTATTTTTTTACTATACCAAAGGTAAAGGGCAAGAATTGCAGTTGAACAAACACCTCTAAAGAAAATAATTTCACCTAATATTGTAATGTCTTTATAGGTAAGTAAAATATATTTTATAAAAGCATCATTAATCGAAAGAAAAATCATACATAACACCATGTATGAAATCCCTAAAAATGCTTCATTTTTACTTTTAAATAACATCTATTTTTTTAAATTTATCTTTCTATGTCTTTGCAGACAACTAATTCAATAGATTTAATAACAAATTAATATAATGTTAAAAATTATGGGAAAAAGTCACGATAGCAAAAGGGAAAAAAAAAAGCCAAAAAGTACTGCTCCAAAAGAATCTAGATCAAAGAAGCAGTATTAATTTTTTATAAAAAATAAGCTTTTTTTTTAAGTAAATTCATTATAGGTAGTAGCAGAACCTAAATGTGAGATTTTCATGCCCCAAGAAGCCATTTACTCTTCTAAACTAAAAACTGGGCATGTATTTACAGAAGAAGAAACTAACACATTAATTTCGAATATTAGAGAGAACAACTTTGTTTTTGTTCATGATTTCTTAGATAGATATCATCCGGCTGATTTAGCTGATTTAGTTAAAACTTTACCAGATGAAATTCAAATAAAACTATTTAGTCATAAATCAGCAGATTTAAATCCTGAAGTTGTTTTAGGATTGTCCGATAATTTACAAAAAGAAATTTTAGAACAACTTTCACCGGATGCTATTTCTAATATTGTTAAAGAATTAGAATCTGATGATGCGTTTCAAATTATTGAGAATGTACCTGAGGAATCTAGAAATCAAATATTAATTAATCTTCCTCAAAAAGATCAGAATTTTTTTAGATTAGGATTGCAATACCCAAGAGACTCAGCCGCAAGAATTATGCAGCGAGAATTTGTTGCGGTAGACGTTAATTGGACCGTTGGACAAACCATTGATTATTTAAGAGATGCAACAGATCTTCCGGAGCAATTTTTTGAAATATTCATAATTGATCAAGATCAAAAGCCATTAGGAACTATTTCTTCGTCTAGAGTATTGAGAACAGATCGAAATATTAAGATGAAAGATATTGTGAATGAAAATAAAATATTAGTTCAGGCTGATCTTGATAAGGAAAAAGTAGGTAATATTTTTAGTCAGTATAATTTAATTTCAGCAGGAGTTATTGATAAAGATCAAAAGTTAGTCGGCGTGATCACTGGAGATGACATTGTAAACGTTATTAAAGAAGAAGCAGTTGAGGATGCCCTAAGATTAGGGGGTGTAGGTTCAGAAGAAGATATTACCGATAATCCTATCACAACATCTAAGAAACGTTTTTTATGGTTATTTATTAATTTACTAACTGCAGTTCTTGCTTCTTGGGTTATAGGAATTTTTGATCTTACAATTCAAAAAGTTGTTGCACTTGCAATTCTTATGCCAATCGTTGCCTCTCAAGGAGGAAATGCTGCAACACAAACTTTAGCAGTTACTATTCAACTTATTGCTTCACAGCAGCTGACTTTTAAAAATGTAGCAAAGATTATTAATAGAGAAATTGTAACCGGTCTTTTAAATGGAATTGTGTTTGCCTTTATTACAGGACTCTTTGTTTACTTTTGGTTTGGCGACATTAGAATTTCAGCGATTATAGGTGTCGCAATGATTATTAATTTAACAGCAGCAGGCCTTGCTGGAATTGGTATTCCAGTCTTTATGCATAAAATAAAAATTGACCCTGCAGTTTCGGCTGGAGTTTTTATAACAACAGTTACAGATTGTTGCGGCTATGCTTCTTTCCTTGGTATCGCTAGAATGTTTCTTTAATTATTACTGAACCCAATTATTAAATTTTAATTCACTTTCAGTTTCAGATTTTTTAAGGTTACGAAATAAAAGATCTATGGATGGACTTAAATCTTTTACAATTGAGTATGGAGTATTGATAATAAACAAACCGCTACCTTGCATTCCTTTATTTGTTTTATCAGTTATCATTTCAATATGAGTAAGATTTTTAAAACTAAGCTCTAAAAAATTTTTGACAAAACCTTCTGATTTTCTATTTTTTAGAACAGGATACCAAACAATAAAAATACCGAGAGGAAATTTTTTATAACATGAAGAAACTAATTTTGTGACTTTGTCATATTCGTCCTTAAGTTCATAAGAAGGATCAATAAGTATAACTGCTCTCTTTTCTTTTGGAGGAATTATTTTTATTAATTTTTTGTAACAGTCTTCTTTTTCAATTGTGATTCTTGAATCATTTTCAAAATTATTTTTAAGATTTAAAAATTCATTAGGGTGTAATTCAAAAAAATGAAGTCTGTCATTTTTTCTTAAACTTTGTGATGCAAGCCAACTTGATCCTGGATAAACTTCAATTTGAGAATTAGGGTTTAGAATCTTTATTAAATCTATGTAATTTTTTAAAAAAAATTCATCATTTTTTAGTTTAAATATTTTGGAGATGCCAAGAAAATATTCTTTATTTTTTTGCATGAAAGAATCTGAAAGTAAGTACTTTCCAGCACCAGCATGCGCATCAATAAATAAAAAATTTTTATCTTTTTTCTTTAAATAATCTAAAACGTATAGAAGTATAAAATGCTTTATAACATCAGCAGCATTTCCTGCATGAAATCCATGCCTGTAGCTCAGCATATTAAATAAGTTTTTGTATTTTTTTTATAGTCTCAGCTAATTTCTTTTTTTTATAAGGCTTTGCTTTAGTAACCCAAACTGGAAGAGGCCAAGTACTATCTTTTTTATTTCTTGCGATAACATGAATATGCAATTGCGGAATAATATTACCAACTTTTTCAACATTTAAATTATAAGCATTGAAACTTTTTTTCATTATTCTGCTACAGTAATCGATCTCTGACATAAGTTTCATTTGATCTTTTTTATTTAGATCTAATATTTGTCTAGCACCTTTTCTTTTTGGGATAAGAATGATCCATGGAAACTTAGCGTTGTCCATTAATCGAACAGAGCATAGGTTCAAATCAGCAATAGAATGAGTAGTTTTCAAAAATTTTTTGTGTAATTTAATCATTTAATTAAATTAAATAGCTATTTTACGATGGATTTAAAGAAAATTAATAAAAAAATTAAAAGCTTTGTTAAAGCTAGGGATTGGGATCAATTTCATTCTCCTAAAAATTTATCCATGGCTTTATCTGTTGAAGCCTCAGAACTTGTAGAGATTTTTCAATGGTTAAAAGAAAGTGATTTAAAAAAAGTTGATAAACAAAAAGTAGCTGATGAAATTGCTGATATTTTTTTTTACTTAGTAAGAATTTCGCAAAAAATGAATATCGATATTGAAAAAAGTTTTTACACAAAGCTAAAGAAGAATGTTATAAAATACCCTGTGTCTTTATCTAAAGGAAATAGTAAAAAAAGATGATAAAACAATTTACAAAAGTTCTAATTTTTATTTTTTTATTCACAAATCATTCGGTTGCACAATTAGCATTATCAAAAGTTAAAATTGAGATTGGTTCAAAAACTTTAATTGCAGAAATTGCAGAAACAGATGAAGAGCAAGAAGAAGGCTTAATGCATCGAGATACTTTAGGAAAAGATCAGGGAATGTTATTTTTGTTTGAAGATGGATCGACCCCATGCTTTTGGATGAAAGATACAAAAATTCCTTTATCAATTGCTTTTATTAATAAAGAAAACATGATTGTTAAAATAGAAGACATGCAACCTTTAACAGAAAAAGAACATTGTTCAGGAAGTCCTGTTGTTCTTGCCTTAGAAGTTAATCAAGGCTGGTTTAAAGATAATAATATTAAAACAGGGGATAAAGTTTTAAGTATTAAAAGAATTAATTAACAATATTGTTATTTAATACTTTAAACATTATAAGAAATTATCTTGAAAGAATTTAAAGTTAAAGTTTACCCATCAAAAATAAATTTACCAAAAGAAGATCAACTTGCTTACAGAATAGCAAAAGTTGCAAATGATAATCCACCGCTCGATGAAAAAGCTGTCGATATGGTTATTAATAGAATTATTGATAATGCTTCTGTCGCAATAGCTTCTTTTTCAAGACAAGCTGTTATAACTGCAAGAGAAATGGCATTAGCACATCCAAGAGCAAATGGTGCTACAGTTTTTGGAATTAATTCTAAAAAAAAATTTGATTGTGAATGGGCAGCATGGGCCAATGGTACTGCCGTTAGAGAGTTAGATTTTCACGATACCTTTTTAGCAGCAGATTACAGTCATCCAGGAGATAATATTCCAGCTATTCTAGCGGTCGCTCAGCAAAAAGAATTAAATGGAATGGATTTAATTCGAGGAATTTTAACGGGCTATGAAATACAGGTGAATTTAGTAAAAGGAATTTGTCTTCACGAACATAAAATTGATCATATCGCTCATTTAGGACCAAGCGTTGCAGCAGGATTGGGATCGTTATTAAAATTAGATACTGAAACTATTTATCAAGCGGTACAGCAAGCTCTGCACACAACCATATCAACTCGACAATCTAGAAAAGGAGATATCTCTAGCTGGAAAGCTTTTGCTCCTGCACATGCTGGAAAACTTGCTATAGAAGCGGTTGATCGTTGTATGAGAGGAGAAAGAGCTCCTAATCCAATTTATGAAGGAGAAGATAGTGTTATTGCTAGAATTTTATCAGGACCCGATGCAGAATATATTGTTCCGCTTCCAGATCAAGGCGAGTCTAAAAAAGTAATTTTAGAAACATACACAAAAGAACATTCAGCAGAATATCAAGCGCAAGCTTTAATAGATTTAGCTCGTGATATGAGAACAAAAATTAAAGATTTTTCCAAAATAGAAAGTATTGAAATTCATACCTCTCATCATACTCATTACGTTATCGGCACAGGTGCTAACGATCCTCAAAAAATGGATCCAAATGCAAGTAGAGAAACATTAGATCATTCCATTATGTATATTTTTGCAGTTGCTCTAGAAGATGGAAAGTGGCATCACGAAGATTCTTATACTCCACAACGAGCGAAAAAACAAAGCACCGTTACACTTTGGAAAAAAATAAAAACATTTGAAGATAAAGAATGGACTAAAAAATATCACGACAAAGATCCGAAAAAGAAATGTTTTGGTGGAAGAGTAATTATTAAGATGAATGATGGTAGTAAAATTGAAGATGAATTGGGGATTGCTGATGCAAATCCTTGGGGTAAGCGCCCTTTTGAAAGAAAGAATTATGTAGAAAAATTTAGAACACTAACTAAGGACATTATTTCAAAATCTGAATCAGAAAGATTTTTAGAAGCTGTTCAAAATTTAAGAAGTCTTAAAAACAAAGAACTAGATCAATTAAATATTGAAGTAATTGAAAAAATTCAAAGTGTTAATAGAAAAAAATCTGCAATATTTTAAATGAAAAAAATAATTTTATTTTTTTTTATTTTATTATCAAAACCTCTTTTCGCTGGCGAACTTATTACTTGTTTTACTCCAGGCGAAAATTGCACTGATTTAATTGTAAAACAAATCAATCAAGCAAAGACATCTGTTTACATTCAGGCTTACGGCCTTACTAGCAAACCAATAATTGAAGCAATCGCCAATGCTAAATCTAGAGGTATCGAAATTAAAATGATTCTAGATAAAGTGAATGAAACAAAACAGGGAGATGGAGCTAGATATTTAACGGCTAAAGATATTGAAATATTAATAGATAGTAAAGTTGCTATTGCTCACAATAAAGTGATGATTATTGATGGAAAGAATATTATTACAGGCAGTTTTAATTTTACAAAATCTGCACAAGAAAGAAACGCTGAAAATGTTTTAATTATTTTAGATGACCCGATCATAGCTAAAAAATATATTTCAAACTGGGAAAAACGAGCTGCAGTGTCTAGAAATATTAAAGAATAAAATTTTATAATAGTTTATTAATCTTTTTTCTATTATATTTTTTTTTATTTTTAATAATTCTTTTTTTGAATTTTGGAGTGCGTAATGCTTTAGCAACAGGATTTCTTTTCATAATGAATTTGACAATTATAACAGATTCTTTATTAAACTAATTCTAACTAGATATTATCGTGAAAATAAATAAGAAATTTGAACCCTACATCTTTACTGTGATCATGGCTTTCGGCATGAGTTTTATGATGTCGTTTGTCATTTCATTAATGAATATGGGGTTTGTAGATCATTTTTTTTCAATTTGGATTAAATCTTGGGTGCCCGCTTTTTTTATTGCACTTATCCCAGCTTTTTTTATGGGGAAAATTGCAAGAATTGTTTTAAATCGAGTTATTGATAGGTAGTTTTTTTTCTCTCACTTTCGGTTCTAAGCTGACCACATGCCCCAAGAATATCTTGTCCTCTAGATCTTCGAATCGTTGAAACATAACCAGCATCTTGAATGATTTTAGAAAATTTTTCCATATCATTTCTTTCTGTTGGTAAATAATTAACTCCAGGCCAAGGATTAAATTCAATCAAATTAACCTTGCATGGGAACTGAGCCATAATTTTTGTAAGTTGTTTAGCACAGGTTTCAGAATCATTAATTCCTCTTAGCATTACATACTCTAAGGTAATTTTTTCTTTAGTGATTTTAGCATAATCTTTACACTGCTCGACAAGATCCTTAATTTTAAATTTTTTATTAATAGGCATAATTAATTCACGTATCTCATCAGTGGGCGCATGTAGTGATAAAGCAAGATACGTTCCAATCTCTTTTGCAGCTAAGCTAATTTTGTCAGCAATTCCAGCTGTTGAAACGGTAATTTTTTTCTTTCCATAATTAAGACCATCTTTGTCATTTAAAATTTCAACTGCAATTTTTACATTATCGTAATTATAAAAAGGCTCTCCCATTCCCATTAATACAATGTTGGTAATTTTTTTTTGTTCTTGCCAATCATTAAGCTGTTCTTTAGCAACCATCACTTGGTAAATTATTTCAGAAAAGTTTAGATTTTTAACTAATCTTTGTGTTCCGGTATGACAAAATCTGCAGTTAAGAGTGCAACCAACTTGTGATGAAATACATAAAGTACCTCTTGTTTTTTCAGGAATAAAAACGCATTCCACTTCATTACCGTCATGCAATTGAATAAGCCACTTAATCGTTCCATCATTTGATTTTTGTGTTTTGATAATTTTAGGTTTTTGTAATGATATTAAACTGTTTAATTGGGAGCGAAGTTCGATTGGAAAATTAGATAAATTATTAATTTCCACTAATCCTTTTTTATATATCGATTGCCATAATTGTTTGGCTCGCATCGATATTTTTTTTTCTTCTATATTGAGATCTTTAGATAAGAATTGTTTTAGATCTTGATAATTGAAATCAAAGAAATTTTTTTGTTTTTTTTCTAAAGATAAACTCATGAAATAGACTTACTGTTGTATTTTTGTAAAATATTTTAACTTAAATTTCTTTTATCAACTTAGTTTCCCCAATTTTAAAGACAACAGCATCCTTTTCATCATAACCAAAATTTCTAGCATTTTCTTTAAATTTTATAGGAGGTTCAAAAGGATCTTCCAAAGACATCACAATAGTTCCCCAGTGCGTGCCGATAACTTTTTTAGCTTTTAAATTTCTGCCAATTTCAAGGGCCTCCTCTGGAGAGGCATGGGAGTATTTCATGATGTCCTTAGGTTGGTAAGCACCAATATTTATAAAGGCGATATCTACAGCACCATATTCTCTGCCAATTTTTTTATAAACTTCACCCATTGCAGTGTCACAACAGAATAATAATTTTCTGCCACGATATTCTATTAAAAAACTTCCCCACAATGTTTTGTTGCGATCAAATAATTGACGTTTTGACCAGTGAATTGCAGGGAGTAATGTAATTTTAACACCGTCAAAATAAATATTTTTGTGCCAATCTAATTCTGTCACATCCTTAAATCCAAACTCTTTATAAAAACTTCCAAGTTTTAAAGGAACAACAACTTTTGCTTTTTTAAATGGAAAATTTTTTGTCGTATCAGTATCTAAGTGATCATAATGATTATGAGTTGTTAGAACTAAATCTATTTTTGGTAGCTTTGATAAAGGTATCCCAGGATCAACGTATCTTCTAGGACCTAGTTCTACCGGACCTGCATTAGGGGAAAAGAAAGGATCTGTAATTATAGTTTTGTCACCAATTCTAATTAAAAAAGTTGCATGCCCAATCCATGTAATTGTATCTTCGTTTTCAAGAGTATTCAGCTGAGTAATAGCTTCTTCTTTTTTTATTACGTGGTCTTTAGGAATATTTACTTTTATAGCCATTCTTTCTTTAGTGAATTTGATCCATGGAAAGTCATAATCTTCACGCTCAATACTTCCCTCAGGGTTTCTAAAAGTGCCATCAGGCAAGTGATGGTAAGGTCTAATATATTCTTCCTCACGTCTTGAATCTATGGAAGTTTGACTTCTGTTTTGAACTGAAGATGAGGTGCAACTTGCAAGTACAATTAAGAATAAAGATAAAGTTTTATCTTTAATCGTTCTAAAAAAATTTCTTTTATTTTTAAAAGCGTTCATTAATTTTAATTTTTTAAATTAATTTTATGTTATTTTGATGTCAATTATATTACATAAATATTTTTAATGAAACCAATTGTTCCTTTTATATCAACTCTTCCCAAGCAACAGATTAAGCATTGGATTAAAGCTTTATCTAAAAAGATGCCAAAGGAAAAAATTGTAAATTTTTCAGAAGTTAAAAAATCAGAGTATAAAAATATTAAACTCGCAATTGTTGCAAATCCAAAACCAGATGACGTAAATAAACTTAGTAACTTAGTATGGATTCAGAGTATTTGGGCTGGTGTTGAAAGATTAGTCAGCAGATTTAAGGATGATCAAATTAAGATTGTCCGATTAATAGATCCGGAGATGAGCAGAACAATGTCAGAGGCTGCACTGTCTTGGGTTTTATACTTACATCGCGATATGCCTCTTTATAAAGCGCAGCAAAACAGAAGTATTTGGAAAGAAAATTTTTATATTAAGCCATCTCATAAGACTGTTAGCTTTTTAGGATTAGGACAATTAGGAAAATTGGCAGCTTTAAAAATATTAAATAATGGATTTAATGTTTGCGGATGGAGTAGGACCAAAAAAAATATAAAAAGAATTAAATGTTTTACAGGTGAAAGAGGTTTAAAAAAAATGTTAAAAATGACAGATATTTTAGTCTGTTTAATTCCCTTAACTAAAAAAACTAAATATTTACTAAACTATAAAAAATTATCTTATTTAAAAAAAGGAGCTTCAATCATTAACTTTGCAAGAGGCCCGATAATAAAAACGATTGATCTGGTGAAACATTTAAATTCAGGAAACATTAAACATGCTGTGCTTGATGTTTTTGAAAAGGAACCACTACCTAAAGAACATGTTTTGTGGAAGCATCCTAGAGTTACTATTCTCCCTCATATTTCTGCTAATACAGATTATGAGACTGCAACTTTAATCGTTGCAAATAATATTAAAAATTATCGAAGATCAGGAAAAATTCCAAAATTTATAAATACTTTAAAAGGATATTAATAATATTTTTTAAAGTTTAAATATTGTGAATAGCGGGATTATCTAAACATTTTTCTTTTAAGATACAGGATATAAAAATAAAAGCCTGGTCAATGTAATCAGTAATTAGAAAAAGATTTAAATCTTCTTTATCAATCATTTTTTTTTCATAAAAATAATTAAAATTAATTGCGCTGTTCCAATATTTTTTACCAATTAAAACAATAGGCATCGGCGTTTGAATTCGACCGGTTTGTTTTAATGTTAATACCTCGCCTAATTCATCTAGGGTACCATATCCGCCTGGAAACATAATGGTTGCTTTTGCAAGAAAAGTTAGAAAAAATTTTCTCATAAAAAAATAATGAAACTGAAAACTTAAATCTGGAGTTAAGTATTCGTTATTTTTTTGCTCAACTGGCAATCTAATTCCAAAACCTATACTTTTGCCCTTACCTTCAATCGCACCACGATTTGCAGCCTCCATTATTCCAGGACCACCTCCTGTTGCAACCACAAAACGATTATGATCTTTTGAAAATTCTTCTGCCCATTTTGTAAATTTGAAAGATAAAGCTTTTGCTTGTTCATAATATTCTGAATTTTCATGATCTACTTCGGTTGAATTAATATTATTCTTATCTTTAGGAGTTGATCTTGCACTACCAAAAAAAGTAATAGTATCCATTATTTTGTGTTGCTCCAGAATAGATTTAACTCTCTCATATTCAGATAGAATTCTTATCGATCTTCCCTCTGGACTTTCTAAAAAGGTTTTATCGTTAAATGCAGCTTGGAGATTTCGTTCCATCTAAAACTTAAGTTTTTGGTTATTATATTTCTTTTCTAGCAATATCCAAAAACTCAGACATCTTTTGTCTAATTTCTTTATCCTGAATATTTTTTTTTTCTAAGTCTTTTTTTATTTTTCTAAAGACATCATCATCACCAGCTTCTTGAAAATCTGCTTTGATAACTTCATTTATGTAATTTTTTTGCTGTTGCTCATTAAATCCTAAAATTTTAGAGGCCCAATTTGCTAAAAGTTTATTTCTTTTTGAAGAGACCTTAAATTCTACTTCTTGGTCGTTGATAAATTTTCTTTCAAACCCTTTTTCTCTATCATCAAAATTTGTCATGATATTTATTATAGGCCTAATTTGAGATTGAATAAAGAGACAAGTGTTTTTACTGTATTAATTTTGGGGAATATATTAAAAGTATGATAAAACAATTTTAAATTATAATGCCAATTATTATAGCCTTACTAATCGTTATTATCGTACTTTTAGTTTTGCTTTTTTTTAAGAAGAAATAGCTTTAATTAGTTTCTAGCTTTTCGTTCTTTTAGCTTTCATAGCTTCCCAGTAAGCTTTTCGTTCTTCTGGAGATAAAACACCATCTTTATTTGTGTCCATCTTAGCAAATTTTTCCTCTTCTTTTTTTAAAAACTCAGCTTTAGTTATTGATTTAGTTTCCCAATTCTTTTTGTCAGCTACATTTTTATCATTAGCTTTTGGTTGTCTTTGATTTTTATTAGCTTCCCAGTAAGCTTTTCTTTCTTCAGGAGTTAGAACACCATCCTTATTGGTGTCTATTTTATTAAATTTTTCCTCTGATATTTTTATAAACTCAGCTTTTGTAAGAGATTTAGTTTCCCACTCTTTTTTATTAGCTACTTTTTTTTCATCAGCTTGTGCAAAAGTGAACGTTCCAAACAACAATATAGTCGCTAAGATTATTTTAGTTATTTTTTCCATAAGTTACCCTCTTGTTTATTTAAATTCATTTTAACTAAATTTAAGTCTTATTTGTGACTTTAAAATAGTTAATTTTTAATAATACAAACAAATTGCTTATTAGTTGAGATAGATTTTTAAAGATTGAAGTTGCTTAATAATTATGTAAATTTATCTAAGTTTAAATCTCAAATAACAAAATTAAAAATGACAACATCAAGCAAACATCCAGAAACGATAGGGTTACATGGCGGGGATTATAGAAGCGATCCCGCAACAACTTCTGTTGCTGTACCAATTTATCAAACTACAAGTTACCAGTTTAATAACACAGATCATGCAGCAAATTTATTTGCGCTTAAAGAATTTGGAAATATTTACACAAGAATTATGAACCCAACAGTAGACGTTCTTGAAAAAAGAATGGCTGCTTTAGAGGGAGGGGTTGCGGCGCTTGCGGTCGGTTCAGGACAGGCGGCATCAGCATTTTGTGTGCAAAATTTATGTAAAGCTGGAGATAATATTGTTGCATCTACAGATTTGTATGGAGGTACAGTAAATTTATTTAAGAACACTCTAAAAGATCAGGGTATAGAAGTTCGTTTTGCAGACCCTGTTGATCCAAAAAATTTTGAAAAATTAACAGACGATAAGACAAGAGGTTATTACGGAGAGACTTGTCCAAATCCTTATCTGAGAATTTTCCCAATTAAAGAAGTTGCTGACATTGGAAAAAAATTTGGAATACCCTTAATAATGGATAACACTGCATCACCAATTATTTGTAAGCCTTTAGAGCATGGGGCTGCAATTGTCATGCATTCTTTAACTAAATTTATTGGTGGTCACGGAAATTCTATTGGCGGTGTTATAATAGATGGTGGCAATTTTAATTGGACAGAGAATAAAAAAAGACAACCGTTCTATAACGAACCTGATCCTTCTTACGGCGGAGCTGTTTGGGGGGAAGTTGTTCCTAAGTTAACAGGAGCAAATATTCCATTTATTATAAGAGCACGGGTTGTTTTATTAAGAGATTTAGGTGCGCCATTATCCCCTTTTAATGCTTGGCAAATTATTCAAGGATTAGAAACACTAGCATTAAGAATGAAACAACATTGTTCTAATGCTGAAAAAGTAGTTTCTTTTTTAACTAAACACAGCAAAGTTCAAAAAGTTATTTATCCAAGTCTTTACGAAGGCGAAGTTGGAAAGCGTGCAAAAAAATACTTAAATGGTGGTTTTGGAGCTTTATGTGGCGTTGAATTAAAAGGCGGCGTTGAAGCTGGTAAAAAATTTATTAATGCTTTAAAACTTTTATATCATGTTGCAAATATTGGAGATGCAAGAAGTCTTGCCATTCATCCAGCATCTACAACGCATTCGCAACTTTCTCCAGAAGAGCAGTTAAAAGCTGGAGTGACACCAGGATATGTAAGATTATCCGTGGGGATCGAACACCCAGATGATATTTTAGCTGATATAACGCAAGCTTTGGAAAAAGTTTAGTTTTTTTAAATATATTTAAATTCTAAACTGCGAACCTAAATAAAGCTGTCTTGCTTTCTTATTTTCAATAATTTCATTCGGAGATCCTTCAGCTATAAGTTCGCCGCTGTTAAGTATGTAGGCTCTATCTACTATATCAAGAGTTTCTTTAACGTTGTGGTCCGTTATAAAAATACTAATTCCTTTTTCTTTTAAATGCTTAAGCATTTCTTTAAGTTCTATTATTGCAATTGGATCTAAAGCCGCAAATGGTTCATCGAGTAATAATACCTTAGGCGAAGTTGTTAAACACCTTGCTATCTCAACTCTTCTTGCTTCTCCACCAGACAAACTTAACGCAGAGGCAGTTCGAAGATGTGCAATTTTAAATTCATTTAATAAATGCTCTACCAATTCATCTTCTTTGTCTTTATCTTTAATTGCAACTTCAGCAACAGCTCTAATATTTTCTTCAACAGTTAATCCTCTAAAAATAGATCTTGATTGCGGAAGATAACTAATTCCTTCTTTCGCACGTATATGAATAGGTAATTCGTTAATTACTTTATTATTAAAAATAACCTTTCCTTGAGTTGGATTTAGAATTCCAAGCACAATAGAAAACATAGTTGTTTTTCCCGCGCCATTTGGCCCAAGCAGAGCAACAATTTCTTGAGGGTCAACTCTTACACTAACGTTTTTAAGAATAATTCTTTGCTTAATTATCTTTGTTAGATTGGTAATTTCTAATGTAGATGGTTTTTTATTATAATAAAAATCATCTGATACAAGTTTAAAAACATTTTTATTATTTTTTTTAATAAGAGATTTTTTATTATTGTCCTCTAATATTTCTTCAGGAACAATATTTTCTTTGGGCAATACAAAAGGCTCTTTATTTTTCATTGCTTAGAGTACCTGTCACTTGTTTTCCTTTTTCATCCATTATGACTTCGGCAGTTTTCTTGAATGTATCAATTATTATCTTATCAGCACGAACTTGACTAGTGCGTCGTTTCTTTGTTTTTGGATCAATTTCATTATAATCACCAACAACATTACCAGTCACAAGTATATTATTTGTTTTAACAATATACTCTGCTTTGTTGGCAGTAACCACACCATCCTTTTGTGTAATTTTTACATTTTGTTCGTATAAAATATCATTAGTCGCTTTATTAAATAAACCTGTCTTACTAGTAATTTTTAAAATACCTCCATCTTTTAACAAAAAATCACTATCAACTTCTTTCAAACTAATTAAGTCCTGATTATTTTTATCGATCGTCGCCAGTTTTGCTCTGACGTTATATTGTTTGCCACTAGAATCGGTTCCAATGTAGCTAATATTTTCGAAAACATTACTCTCAGCTCCTTCAGTAGGTTTGATATTTTTAGATACTAGTCTTAGTCTAAAAGCTTCAATTGCTGGATAAACAAAATATACTAAAAATATTATTCCAAGCCCAATAGCTACAATTGTAAGCTGTCTTTTTCTAATAGCACTGAGGTTCATTAAACTCCAAAACTAATAAGAGAATGTATGTGAATTAGTCCGTAGTTATTATTTTTTCCTTGAACAATAAGAGAAGTAATCTTTTTCTTATTCATTATATCTAAAGCAGATCCTGCAAGTGTATCTTCAGAAATCATATGTGGGTTTTTTGTCATTACTTCTTTTGCATTTTTTTCCAAAAAATTTTTTTTATTAATAGAACGCCTAATATCTCCATCTGTTATAATTCCCGTAACTTTTTTAGATTTATTTATAACAAGCACACAGCCATAAGTTTTCTTAGTAATTTGAATAACAGCCTCTTTTACTGAAGCGTTCTCTTTAACAAAAGGAACTTCAGATTTTTTAATCATAATATCTTTAACTCGCGTAAGTTGTTTACCTAGAGCGCCAGACGGATGATACACGGCAAATTTTTCTTTGCTAAATTTATTTAACTTCATCAGAGTGATTGCAACACTATCACCCCAAGCAAGTAGCATTGAAGTAGAACTTGTTGGCACCATATCAAGACCGGCCTCTTTTACTTTAGGCAGTACAATCTTAATTGTGCTTGCATTAATTAAAGTTGAATTTTCTTTTGAGGCAACACCAATAATTGGCATTTTAAATTTATGTGCATAATTTAAAATATTTTTTAATTCATCTGTATTGCCAGAATAAGACATGATTAAAAAACAATCTTGTTTTGGATTACATGCACCAAGATCTCCATGTGCCGCTTCAGAGGGATGTAAATAAATTGATGGAATTCCAACTGAACTTAATGTTGCAGAAATTTTTCTTATGATATGACCGGATTTTCCCATTCCAACGCAAATTACTTTGCCTTTACATTTTTGAATAAGGTCAATCGCTTTAATAAAATTACTATTATAGGATTTGGATAATTTCTTTAATGCATTAATTTCTTGAAAAATAACGTCTTTTGCAAATTTAATTTTTTGATTTTGAATCATCTAATGTGAAAAAATATCTTGGTTATTCCACCCAGCAAGATCTAATGTTACTCGATGTTTTAAAAATTTGAAACAGTGTTCTGCTAATTCCATTCTGTTTTCCCTAATTAAAATTTTATCAAGCTCTTCCTTTATTTTGTGTAGATACAAAACATCAGAAGCCGCATAATTTATCTGTTGTTCAGTTAAAGTTTCAGCGCCCCAATCAGAACTTTGCATTTGTTTTGACAGATCAACATTCAATAGTTCTTTACACAAATCTTTAAGGCCATGTTTGTCTGTGTAGGTTCTTCCAATTTTAGATGCAATTTTTGTACAATATACATTGTTCGTATCTGCTTTTAGATAGTAGCTTAAAACTGCAAGATCAAATCTTGCAAATTGAAAGATTTTTTTAACGTTAGTGTCTTCTAAAATTTTTTTTAAATTATCCGCCTGAAAATTCTTCCTATTAATTTGAATTAAATGAACTTCCTCATTTCCAGAAGATATTTGTACCAGACAAAGAGGATCTCTTTTGTAATCAAGACCCATGGTCTCAGTGTCAACAGCAACAATTTTACCTAGATTTGAATTGCTTGGTAGATCGTTTTTGTGAATTTTGACTTTCATATTATTGTTAAATAAAAGGTATTATCCTTAATTATTATGATTAAACAATGGCAGAAAAAAAGACAATAACAGTCTTCGGCGGAACAGGATTTGTTGGTCGAAACTTAATATCGAAACTTGCTAAAAAGGGTTTTAAAATAATAGTTCCGACACGAAATCCATATCTTCATGGGTATTTAAAGCCTCTTGGAGAACCAGGGCAAATTCAGGTTACAAAATTTAATTTTTCAGATTTAGACAATTTAACTAATCTTGTTAAAGATTCAGAGTATGTAGTAAATTGCATAGGAATTTTATACGAAAATAAAGATCAAACGTTTAATAATCTTCATCATTTGTTTCCAAAATTTTTATCAAGTATTTTAAATAAAGAAATTACAAAACGGCTTATTCATATATCTGCCCTTGGAGTAAATGAAGAATCTAATTCTCTTTATATAAAATCTAAATTAAGTGGTGAGAAAGCTGTAACTAAAAATTTCAAGAATTCTATAATACTAAGACCTAGTATTATTTTTGGTGTAGATGATAATTTTTTTAACTTATTTAATAAATTAATTAATTTGCTTCCCGTAATTCCATTAGTGGGTAGTCAAAGTAAATTTCAACCCTGTTACGTAGGAGATGTTTCTGATGCAATTATTAATATCATTGATAGCTATAAAATTAGCAATGGTATTTATGAATTAGGTGGGCCTAATGTTTATTCCTTTAAAGAGCTAATAGAAGCGCTGTTGAAACAATTAAATAAAAAAAGATTAATTATTGAGTTACCAGAATTTATTGCAAAAATGCAAGCCCGTCTTATGCAGCTATTTCCAAAACCATTGCTTACAATTGATCAAATTGAAATTTTAAAATCAGATAATATTAATACAGGAAAATTTTCTTCTTTTAGCCAACTAAATATTCAACCACATAGTATTGAAATGGTTTTACCGAATTATATTTTTAATAGTACTAGAGTTTAAAAAAATAATAGTAGAATAGAAATATTCCTAAAATTATTCTATAATAAACAAATAAATTTAGATTTGTTTTTTCAATAAAATAGAAAAAGAATCTTATAGCTAAATAAGATGTTATAAAAGAAGTTGCAAAAGAGAAAATGGCAATGATATTAAATTCAGAGTCGTTATGTTTTAATAAATCTAATATTCCAATGAAAGCAGCTCCAGCGACAGTAGGTATAGAAATAAAAAAAGAGAATTTTGCAGCATCAACTCTATTATAGCCTAAGAATCGACCACCAGATAAAGTAGAACCAGATCGGCTCGATCCAGGAATTAAACCCATTATTTGCCAGAGACCAATAATCAACGCCTCTTTAAAAGTTAAATCTTTATATAGTTTTTTTGTTTCAGTTTTTTTGTCCGCAATAAATAAAATTATTGCAAATATAATAGAAGCGGTTGCAATTATTATTAGTACTGTAGTTTTTTCATAATCTATTATTTTAAATTTATGCACAAAATAGCCAGCAATTATTGCTGGTATTGAACCAATAACAATCTTGCTCGACATTGTAATGTTTTTAGAAATTTCAAAAATATCTTTACGTAAATAAATTATAATTGCCGATAAAGCTCCAAGATGCATTACGGTATTGATAATTAATTTTCTATCAAAACTCATAAAATGCTGAGCAATGATTAAGTGGGCGTTTGATGAAATTGGAAATAAATCCGCAATGCCTTGAATAATGCTTAAAATTATAATTTTTGTATTAGTGTCCATTGTTAAAAGAGCCTTATTTTAATTGCTTAAGTTAATAAATCTAAAAATTTTAGTTAAGTATTGTTTACAATTATTGATTGAAAAACAGAATAAATCCTCAATTTTACTAATTAATCGTCGAAATATTTAAATTGATCCATTATTACTGACCTAATTTAACTTTAAAAAATATAGGTTTTGTGTGAATAATGTCTAAAAAACACTAAAAACTAGACATTAAGAATAATGATAGAAAAAATGTTGAAATTTGTCACTGTAAAAGGACAAACTCCTGAGAAAACTAATTCATCTCAGAGAGTTAAAAATTTTTCTGAAATTTATAAAAATTACATTCTTCCAAAAGCAGAAGAACAATCAAGCAGATGTTCTCAATGCGGAGTTCCTTATTGTCAAATTCATTGTCCTCTTTCAAATAATATTCCTGACTGGCTAAAATTAACTGCAGAAGGAAGATTAGAAGAGGCTTATGAAATATCTTCAGCAACAAATAATATGCCAGAAGTTTGCGGAAGAATATGTCCACAAGACAGACTTTGCGAAGGAAATTGTGTAATTGAAAGAGCGGGTCATGGAACAGTTACAATTGGTTCGATCGAAAAATTTATTACTGATACTGCCTTTGAACAAGGTTGGGTAAAACCAATTAAAATTAAAAAAGATTTAGACCAAAGCGTTGGTATCGTAGGAGCAGGCCCAGCAGGACTTGCCGCTGCAGAACAACTGAGAAAAATTGGTTACGATATAACTGTTTATGACAAATATGATAGACCCGGTGGATTATTGATTTATGGAATTCCAAATTTTAAATTAGAAAAAGAAATTGTTCAAAGAAGAACAAAGCTTTTAAAAGATGGGGGCATAAAGTTTGAATTAAATTTCGTAGTTGGAAAAAATGCAACTTTATCTGAGCTTAGAAAAAAACATGATGCAGTATTAATTGCAACAGGAGTTTACAAAGCAAGAGAAGTGGATATTCCAGGATCTAATCTTAAAAATATTTATCCAGCAATGGAATTTTTAACTGCTTCAAATAAAAAAGGATTGGGTGATAAAGTTAAAATGTTTGATGATGGATTTTTGAATGCAGAAGGAAAAGATGTTGTCGTGATAGGAGGAGGAGATACAGCAATGGATTGTGTTAGAACTTCAGTTAGACAAAATGCTAAATCAGTTAAATGTTTATATAGAAGAGACAAAAAAAATATGCCGGGCTCAGCAAGAGAAGTTACTAATGCTGAAGAAGAAGGGGTGGATTTTCAATGGCTAACAAATCCAAAAGAATTTATTGGAAAGAATAATGAAGTAAAAGAAGTTGTTCTTGATAAAATGAGATTAGGAGAAGCCGATGCGACAGGAAGACAAAAACCAGAAATAATTCAAGGTTCAGAAATAAAAATTAAAGCTGACATTGTAATTAAAGCCTTAGGTTTTGACCCTGAAGATATTCCAAATTTATTTTCAGAACCCAAATTAGAAGTTTCTAAGTGGGGGACTATTAAAACAGATCTTAAAACAATGCAGACTAATTTAGATGGAGTTTTTGCTGCCGGAGATATTGTAAGAGGAGCGTCCCTGGTTGTTTGGGCAATTAAAGATGGAAGAGATGCTGCAGATTCAATGGATGTTTATTTGAGAAATAAAATTGAAAAGTCAGCAAAGAAAAAGGTTGCTTAAATTTATGAAGATTTTAGATAAAAACTTAGAAAAATTAATCAAGGCAGGCGTTTATAAAAAAGAAGATGAGCACGATGCTTGCGGCGTAGGATTTGTTGCCTCTATTGATGGAAAACCAAGAAGAGAAGTTGTTGAGAATGGAATTGAGGCTTTAAAAGCAGTGTGGCACAGAGGTGCGGTAGATAAAGATGGAAAAACAGGAGATGGAGCTGGCATTCATGTTGAATTGGCAAAAGATTTTTTTGAAGAACAAATAAAAATTACAGGACATCATACTCACAAAAACGATCAGCTTTGCGTGGGTATGATTTTTTTACCTAGAAACGATTATGGTGCACAAGAGGCTTGTAGAACTATTGTTGAACATGAATTATTATCTAATAATTTTTATATTTTTGGCTGGAGACATGTTCCGGTAAAAGCAAAGGTTCTTGGTATTAAAGCAAATGATACAAGACCTGAAATTGAGCAAATATTATTTTCGCCAATTAAAAAAACAGAATCAGAAGAATTAGAAAGAAATATCTATATTGTAAGAAAAAAAATTGAGAACAGTATTACTCAATCACAACTAAAAGATTTTTATATTTCATCTATTAGCTCAAGATCAATAATTTATAAAGGAATGTTTTTAGCTGAAAATTTATCAGATTTTTACCCGGATTTATTAGATAAAAGATTTATTTCTAGATTTTCAATTTTTCATCAAAGATATTCAACAAATACTTTTCCAAGTTGGGAACTTGCTCAACCGTTTAGAATTTTAGCTCACAATGGCGAGATCAATACTTTAAAAGGAAATATAAACTGGATGAAGACTCATGAACAAGGACTTCAGTCGGATCTTTATCCAAATATTGAAGACTTAAAACCAATTTTGAAATCAGGAAGCTCAGATACAGCTTGTCTTGATGCTGTGTTTGAATTGTTAACAAGATCTGGAAGACTATTGCCGCTTGTAAAAATGATGTTGATGCCCGAAGCATGGTCCAAAAGAAGCAAAATTATTCCGCAGGCTTATAGAGATATGTATAACTATTTAAATTCCGTGATCGAACCATGGGATGGACCAGCTGCAATTGCTGCAACAGATGGAAATTGGATTTTAGCTGCAACTGATAGAAATGGTTTAAGGCCTTTGAGATATACAATTACAAAAGATAAGATTTTATTTGCAGGATCTGAGACTGGTATGGTTCCTGTTCAAGAAGAAAATATTATTTACAGAGGCAGAGTAGGACCAGGTCAGATGATAGCTGTTAATCTTGATGAAGGCGTTTATTACAATGATAAAAAAATTAAAGATTTATTATCTAAAAATCCTATTTATAAAAAATTTAGTCAGAATTTAATCGAGATTAGTAAAAAGTTTAATAACTTAGAAGAATTCAATTCTTTTGAAGGAGATAAATTAAGACAAAAACAATACGCAGCAGGAATATCTATTGAAGATTTGGAAATGATTTTACATCCAATGGTCGAAGATCAAAAAGAGGCGGTTGGATCTATGGGGGATGATACCCCAGCAGCTGTTTTATCTGATGTTTATAGGCCATTATCCCACTTTTTTAGACAAAATTTTAGCCAAGTAACAAACCCTCCAATCGACTCTTTGAGAGAAAATAGAGTTATGTCTTTAAATACAAGAATTGGAAATTTACAAAATATTTTAGGGGAGGATCTATTTAATAAAAAAAGTTATCTTTTAGAAAGCCCAGTATTATCTAATGCACAATTTAAAAAATTATTCGAAGTTTTAAATGAAAAATATAAGGAAATAGATTGCACATTTGAAGCTAGAGATGATGAGACCGATTTAAAAAAAGAGTTAAAAAGAATTCAAGTTGAAGCTGAACTTGCGGTAAGAGAAGGCATTAAACATATAATTTTAACTGATGAAAATATTTCGACAACAAGAATTGGAATACCAATTATTCTTGCAACAGGGGCCGTTCAAACCCACCTAGTTAATAATGGACTTAGAAAATTTACTTCTTTGAACGTAAAGTCTGCAGAATGTTTAGATGTTCATTATTTTGCAGTTTTAATTGGTGTTGGCGCGACAACGGTTAATCCTTATTTAGCACTGGATTGTATTTATCAAAGGTATCAAAAAAAGATTTTTGGAAAATTAAATTTTTCAGAATGTGTTACCAACTACATCAAAGCCGTGAATGATGGTTTGTTAAAAGTTATGTCTAAACTTGGGATTTCTGTAATTAGTTCTTACAGAGGAGGATTAAATTTTAGTGGCATGGGATTAAGTAGATCGTTAGTAGCAGAATATTTTCCTGGAATGTACTCAAAGATTTCTGGAATTGGAGTTTCAGGTATTGAAAAAATGATCAGAATTCAACACCAAAAAGCATTTAGAGGAAATGTTATTAGTTTACCGATTGGTGGATTTTATAAATTTAGAAAAGACGGAGAGCAGCATGCTAATCAAGCAATGACAATGCACATGTTACAAACAGCGGTCGCAACTGATTCTTATGATTTGTATAAAAAATATTCAAAAATTATAAATGAACAACATCCTATTAATCTTAGAGATCTTTTAGATTTTAACTTAACTAAAAAACCAATTTCAATTGAAGAAGTTGAATCTATTACAAATATTAGAAAAAGATTTGGAAGCGGAAGTATGTCGCTAGGAGCGCTTTCGAAAGAAGCTCATGAAACTTTAGCAATTGCTATGAATAGAATTGGTGGCGCATCTTGTAGCGGAGAAGGAGGAGAGGATGCTAAAAGAGCAATACCAAGAGAGAATGGAGATAATGCAAATTCAAGAGTTAAACAAATTGCATCAGCTAGATTTGGTGTAACGGCAGAATACTTAAACAACTGTGATGAAATAGAAATTAAAGTATCACAAGGTGCAAAACCTGGAGAGGGCGGACAACTGCCTGGTTTTAAAGTTACAGCTGAAATTGCAAGATTAAGACATTCAACTCCTGGAGTTACTTTAATATCTCCACCTCCTCATCATGATATTTATTCAATTGAGGATTTATCGCAACTTATCTACGATTTAAAACAGATAAACCCTAAAGCAAAAATTGGAGTTAAGTTAGTCTCATCAACAGGGATAGGTACTATTGCTGCAGGAGTTGCAAAAGCAAAAGCTGACGTAATTTTAATCAGCGGACATTCAGGAGGAACCGGAGCGTCTCCATTAACGAGTGTAAAGTATGCGGGGCTTCCGTGGGAAATTGGTTTAACAGAGGCTAATCAAATTTTAACTTTAAACGGTTTAAGACATGAAGTTATCCTGAGAACTGACGGGGGAATTAAAACTGGAAGAGATGTAGTAATGGCAGCAATGATGGGGGCTGACGATTTTGGAATAGCTACAACTTCATTAATAGCAATGGGCTGCATAATGGTTAGACAATGTCATTCTAATACATGCCCAGTTGGAATTTGTACTCAAGATGAAGAACTTATAAAAAAATTTACAGGAACACCTGAAAAAGTTGTTAATCTATTTTCATTCGTTGCTGAGGAAGTAAGAGAAATTTTAGCAAGTCTTGGTTTTAAATCTTTAAATGAGATTGTTGGAAGAACAGATTTATTAAAACAAGTAAGCAGAGGATCTTCTAACTTGGATGATTTAGATTTGAATCCTTTATTGGTTCAAGCAGATCCAGGTGAGAACCCAAGATATAGTTTAAAAAGAGAAAGAAAAGAAGTACCAGATAGTTTGGATAAACAAATTATAAAAGATTCTTTATCTTTAATTGAAAAAGGTCAAAAATTTCAATTAAGTTATGCTGTTAAAAATACACATAGATCTGTTGGAACGAGATTAAGTTCAATTATTACAACGCAATATAAGAATAAAAAATTATCGGAAGATCATATTTTAATTAAATTAAGAGGATCTGCTGGACAATCTTTAGGAGCTTTTGGGGTCAATGGAATTAAATTAGAAGTAACTGGAGATGCAAACGATTATGTTGGCAAAGGATTATCAGGTGCAAAAATAATTATAAAGCCTGCATCAAATAGTGAAATACAAACTTCCAAAAATACAATTATTGGTAATACGGTTTTGTATGGTGCAACATCTGGACTATTGCTTGCTGCAGGACAAGCAGGAGAAAGATTTGCAGTTAGGAATTCAGGAGCCACAGCTGTTGTTGAAGGTTGCGGAACAAATGGTTGCGAATATATGACAGGTGGTAATGTTGTTATCTTAGGTGAAATTGGTGATAATTTTGCAGCAGGAATGACAGGTGGAATGGCATTTGTTTATGACCCTGAAAACAATTTTGAAAATTATGTAAATCCTGCCTCTGTTATCTGGCAAAGAGTTGAGACGGATTATTGGAGTAAGTTTCTTTTAGATTTAATACAATTGCATGCAAATGAAACTCAATCAGCTTATTCAAAGAAAATTATTCAGCAGTGGACTAGTGAAAAGAGTAACTTTTATCAAGTTTGCCCTAAAGAAATGTTAGATAAGTTAAAACACCCATTATCGAATAAGGCAGTTCATGAAAAAGCAGTTTAAATCAATCAATCTAGTTTGTTTTGGTTTCGGTTTAACAGCCCAGTACTTTGTAAGAGAGCTTTTAAAAAACAAATACAAAATCAATTTAATAACAACTTCAAGATCTAAAGTTCTAAATAAAAAATTTGAGAATATTGCTTATAAAAATTTTTATTTTGAGGATTATAAATTTGATGAAAAAATCATAAAACATCTTTTATTAGCAACTCATATTTTAATATCAGTACCGCCAAAAGACAGAAGAGACCTTGTCATTGAAAATTTTTATAACGAGATTGTTTCAAGTAAAAAAATTAAATGGTTAGCGTATCTTTCATCCACAAGTGTTTATGGAAATCATAATGGCAATTGGGTTAATGAAAGTAGCAAATTATTAAGCAGTAATGATACAGGAATTAATAGAATTATAGCTGAGAATAATTGGCTTAAACTTCACAAATATCAATTAATCCCAACAAGAATATTTAGATTGTCTGGAATTTATTCTCCAGAAAAAAATATTTTTTTGAGATTAACTAATAGTCAAGTTCGATATGTTAAAAAAAGTAATAATTTCTTTTCGCGAATTCATGTTGCTGACATAGCTGAAGTTTTATTTAAATCTTTATCTTATTCAAAAGCAGGAGAGATTTATAATGTAGCAGATAATGAACCATCTTCTTATG
Organism: alpha proteobacterium SCGC AAA280-B11; assembly: GCA_000371745.1. Taxonomy (GTDB): domain Bacteria; phylum Pseudomonadota; class Alphaproteobacteria; order Pelagibacterales; family Pelagibacteraceae; genus Fontibacterium. Next base: position 16,090 of record AQUH01000003.1, on the reverse strand, counting down.
AGCAAACTGTCTTATATGCTTGTAGTTTGATAGGCATTAAACCATTAAAACCACTTTTCTTTAAGGATTTAAAAGAAGGAGAGATGAAAGATTTTTACAAAGATTCAAAAAAAGTTAGTAATAAAAAAATTAGAAAAGATTTAAAGGTAAAATTAAATTTTCCAACATACAAAGAAGGTTTAAAAAATATTTTAAAGAATATTTTTAATCGCTAGATTTAATTTTTTGAGATCAGTAGCTCTTGACAAGCTATGTTCTCCATCCTTAATGATAGTTATTTTTATATTTTTACTTATTAAAACTTTACTTAATAAAAATGAATAATTCCAAGGAACAGAACTGTCGTTAGTTCCATGCAGAAGTTCAATTGGGAAATTACATTTAATTTTTTTATTCAAGACCAATAGTTTTTTTCCATCAAAAATGAATTTTTTTGTTATAGGATAAAAATTATTATAACTGCTTTTTAATTTATAAATTTTATTTTGTGTTATTTTTTTTTTTTCAAAATTATTGAATTTTTTCCACATTAGTTCTTCAGTAAAATCAGGAGCAGGAGCAATGCCAATAAAACCTTTAATTTTTTTATGAAAGTATTTAATGAGGTGAATGCCAACCCAAGCCCCCATGCTTGAGCCAATTAAAATTAAACTATTTTTATTTGCTATTTTTTCTATGATCGCTTTTGAATCTTCTATCCAATTTTTAATACTAAAGTCTGTAAATTTTCCTGACGATCTACCATGACCACTATATTCAAATAATAATAAATTTATTTTATTTTTATTAGTAAATTTTCGTAAGTACTTTGCTTTTTTACTTTTAATATCCGACATAAGCCCATGAAGAAAAATAATTGTAATTGAACTTTTTTTATTAATAAATTTGTAATGAATTTTTTGATTATTTTTTGTTGAAAAAAAAATTTGCTTTGGATTATTCATTCTTAAAAGTATAGCATATTAATATAATGGATAAAAAAATTCGTTTATTACAAGTAATTCCAAGATTAGATACAGGTGGAGCAGAAACAGGTTGTATTGATATTGCAAAATTTATAGCTAATCAAAATTATTATTCAGCAATTTTATGCTCTGGAGGTAGACAAATTAAAAATATAGATCAAACAAGAATAAAAATTTTTATATTTCCAGTTCATAGTAAAAATCCTTTATTAATTTTATTTAATATATTTGTAATTTTATTTATTGTCTTGTTTCATAAAATTAATATCATTCATGTTCGTAGCAGAGCTCCTGCCTGGTCTTGTTATTTTGCTAGCAAATTATCTAATGTTTTTTTAATTTCCACTTTTCACGGTACTTATAATTTTAATAATTTTTTTAAAAAATTTTATAATTCAATTATGTTAAGAGGAAACGCTGTTATTGCTGGTTCAAAATTTATTTTTGATCATATAAAAAAAAACTACAACAATTTTAAACAGTTGTTCGTTGTACCTAGAGGAATAGATATTATTTATTTTGACCCGAAAAATACAAATATTGAAGAATCTAATAAAGTTAGAAATCGTTGGAATGTATCTGTTAACAATTTTTTGATTTTACTTCCTGGCAGATTAACTTCCTGGAAAGGACAAATGTTTTTTTTAAGAGCTTTTTTGCTTCTAAAAAAAGAAAATTTATTGAAAAATATTAGCGCAGTTATACTTGGCGATGAGCAAGGAAGAATTCAATATAAAGAAAGTTTGTTAAAATTTATTAATGAAAATAATTTAGAAAATCACGTTAAAATAATCTCTAATGAATCTTTTATGCCATCCGCTTATAATGCATGCGATTTAGTATTATCAGCTTCAGTTGAGCCAGAAGCTTTTGGTAGAGTAGCAGTAGAAGCTCAAGCAATGGAAAAACCAATTCTTGCCAGCAATATTGGAGGTTCCATTGAGACAGTAATTGATGGTGAAACAGGTTGGTTATTTGAATCTAATAGTGAAAAAAATTTAGCAAATTTTATTGTTAATATTTCTAAAAAAGACAAAAGTTCATTAAAAGAATTTGGATTAAAAGGCAGAAAGAATGTAAGCGACAATTATACAGTTGAGCAGATGTGTTCTAAAACACTAGAAATTTATAAGTCCTTAGTTTAATAAGAGACATGCTTAACATTACACTTCTAGATGGAAAAAAACTCCAATTTCCAGAAAAAGTTAATGGGTATGAAATAGCAAAAACTATTAGCCCTTCACTTGCAAAAAAAGCTTTAGTTATAAAAGTTAATGATAGTTTTAAAGATTTAAGCACAGTAATTGAAAAAGATTCTGTAATTCAAATTATTACATTAGAAGATGATTACGGATTAGAAGTAATAAGACACGATACTGCACATGTGCTTGCTATGGCAGTTCAAGAATTATTTAAAGATACTCAAGTTACTATCGGTCCAGTTATTGAAAACGGTTTTTATTATGATTTTTCCAGAAAAAAACCTTTTACTGATGATGATTTAGTAAAGATCGAAGAAAAAATGAGAGAAATTATTGATCGAGATGAACCGACAACAAGAGAAGTTTGGGATAGAGAAAAAGCTATAGAACATTTTAAAAAAAAAGGAGAGTTATATAAAGCTGAAATAATAAAAAGTATTCCAACTAAAGAAGAAATTTCAATTTATTTTCATGGTCAGTGGCATGATTTGTGCAGAGGTCCGCATCTTTCTTCTACAGGTAAAATAGGAAAAGCATTTAAGCTAATGAAATTAGCAGGAGCTTATTGGCGAGGAGATTCTAATAATGAAATGCTACAAAGAATTTATGGAACGTGCTGGAGAAATAAAAAAGAGCTAGATGAATATTTGCATAGAATTGAAGAAGCTGAGAAAAGAGATCATCGTAAACTTGGGAAGGTTATGGATTTATTTCATTTTCAAGAAGAAAGTCCAGGAGCCGTTTTTTGGCATGAAGCTGGTTGGCAGTTATTCCAGTCGTTAATAGATTTTATGCGACAAAAACAAAATGAAGCTGGTTATCGAGAAGTTAATACGCCAGATATTTTAGATAAAACATTGTGGGAAAAATCCGGTCACTGGGAAAAATTTCAAGAACACATGTATACAACAACAACTCCAGACGAGAGAGTGTTCGCAATTAAGCCTATGAACTGTCCTGGTTGTGTTCAGATTTTTAATCAAGGATTAAAAAGTTATAGAGATTTGCCTTTAAAATTATCAGAATTTGGGAAAGTTCATCGTTATGAAAGCTCAGGATCTTTGCATGGATTAATGAGAGTTAGATCTTTTACTCAAGACGATGCTCATATTTTTTGCACTGAAAATCAAATTACAGAAGAGTCATTAAAAGTTACTAAATTAATCTTAGATATTTATAAGGCGTTTGGTTTTGAAAATGTAATTTTAAAATATTCCGATCGTCCGGCAAAAAGAGTTGGAGATGATAAACTTTGGGACAAAGCAGAAGCTGCATTATTAGAAGCTGTGAAAGCATCGAAACTAGATTATTCTATTAATAAAGGCGAAGGAGCATTTTATGGTCCTAAAATTGAATTTGTTTTAAGAGATACAATCGGTCGAGATTGGCAGTGCGGAACTCTGCAAGTAGATTTAAATTTACCAGGAAGATTAGGTGCTACTTATATTGATAAAGATGGAGTCAAAAAAAATCCAGTTATGTTACATCGAGCATTATTTGGATCGCTAGAAAGGTTTATAGGGATTCTAATTGAGCATTACGCAGGCAAACTTCCATTGTGGCTGTCACCTAAACAAGTTGCAATTCTTCCAATTTCTCAAGAATTTGACGATTATGCAAAAAAAGTATCAGCTGAACTTGATAAAAACAAAATAAGGAATATTATTGATCTAAAGAATGAAAAAATTAATTACAAGATTAGAGAACACTCTTTGTCTAAGACCCCAGTTTTAATGATTTGTGGATCTAAAGAACAAGAGAGTCAGTCAATTACGCTTCGAAGACTTGGCCAAGAAAAACAAGATACATTACCTTTAAAAGAAGCCGTGAGTTTATTGGTTAAAGAATCTTCAATACCAAAAATCTAGGAGTAAGTTATTAATCAAAATTTTCAAAACAACAGAAGCAATTTTAGATCTAATAGCTCTTCAAATCGTGGACCAAAAGTAAACGATAGAATTCGAGCAACAGATGTCCAGTTAATTGGAAGTGACGGTCAAAATATTGGAATCGTTTCTTTAAACGATGCGTTAATGACTGCAAAGGAGCAGGGTTTAGATTTAATTGAAATAGCCCCAAATGCAAAACCACCAGTTTGTAAAATAACCGATTTTGGAAAATATAAATACGAATTACAAAAAAAAGCCAGCCAAGCAAAAAAGAAACAAAAAGTTGTAACTCTTAAAGAAATTAAAATGAGACCAGGAACAGATGTTCATGATTACAATTTTAAAATGAAGGCAACTGAGAAATTTTTAGCTAAAGGAGATAAGGTAAAATTTACAATTAAATTTAAAGGAAGAGAAATGCAGCATTTACAATTAGCTAAAGATCTAGCAGGTAGAATTGTGAGCGACTTAAAAATAACTGGCAAAGTTGAACAGGCTCCAAAAATGGAAGGCAAGCAAATGACTTTCATTATTCAGCCCCTAAAATAGCAGTTTCTTCACCTTCATACTTATTGTTTTTCATCTTTAATATTAGTATAAACCGCAGGTATTTATTTTATGTATAAGATTAAAACTAAGAGCTCAGCTAAAAAAAGATTTAGAATTACAGCAACAGGTAAAGTAAAAATGCCACAAGCTGGAAAAAGACACGGTATGATTAAAAGAAGCAATGCTCAAATTAGAAAACAAAGAGGAATGGCAATCATGTCAAAACCTGACGCAAAGATTGTTAAGTCTTACATGCCAAACAGTCTAAGAGGTTAATTTATGTCACGAGTTAAACGAGGGGTAGCAAGTCACGCAAAACATAAAAAAGTTTTAAAAGCTGCCAAAGGTTTCTACGGAAGAAAAAAAAACACAATTAGAACTGCTAAACAATCAGTAGAAAAATCTTTACAATATTCTTATAGAGATCGTAGAACCAAAAAAAGAAATTTTAGGTCGCTTTGGATACAGAGAATTAATGCGGGTGTTAGAGAGCAAGGATTAACTTATTCTAAATTTATTAATGGTCTTAATAAATCAAAGATTTCTATTGATAGAAAAATTTTAGCAGATTTAGCTTACCAAAATCCAGAGGCTTTTAAATCCATCGTAAAAAAGGTACAGTCTAGCCTAAACTAGAAAAACTAGTTCCATAAATACTAGTACATTGCCATGGATGAAATTTTACATTTAGAAAAAGAATTTAAATCTAAAATAGATCAATCCGATAATCTTCATAAAATTGAACAGGTAAAATCCGAAGCTTTCGGCAAAAACGGAAAGATAGGAGAACTTTTTAAAAAAATTACAACTCTTCAAGGAGAAGAAAGAAAAAATTTTGCTTCAAATCTAAATAAATTGAAAGACAATATTAATAATCTTATTAATTCCAAAATAAATCACTTTGAACAAACAGAGATTAATAAAAAATTATCAGAAGAGAGAATTGATGTTACTTTACCAGGAAGACCCATCACTTTTGGTAAAATTCATCCAGTCACACAAGTCATTGACGAAGTAACAGCTATTTTTGGAGAGATAGGATTTTCAGTAGCAGAAGGGCCTGATGTTGAAAATGAGTATAACAATTTTACAGCATTAAATACTCCTCCCCATCATCCAGCACGAGACATGCACGACACTTTTTATTTAGGTCAAAACAAAGAAATTTTGTTACGAACGCATACTTCCCCAGTTCAAATAAGGACTATGTTGTCTGGAAAACCACCATTCAAAATTATTGCACCTGGAAGAACTTATAGATGTGACAGTGATCAAACGCACACTCCTATGTTTCATCAAGTCGAGGGTTTGCATATAGATAAAAATGTAAACATGGGGCATCTAAAAGGAGTTCTTGATTATTTTATTAGAAAATTTTTTGAAGTAGATAAAATTAAGATGAGATTTAGACCTAGCCACTTTCCTTTTACTGAACCATCAGCAGAAGTTGATATTGGCTATGAATTAAAAGATGGGAAAATTGTTATTGGTGAGGGAGACAAATGGCTTGAAATATTGGGATGCGGAATGGTTCATCCTAATGTTTTAAAAAATTGCAAAATAAATACTTCAATGTATCAGGGTTATGCTTTTGGTATCGGTATTGATAGATTGGCCATGCTTAAGTATGGAATAAATGATCTAAGATCTTTTTTCGAAACAGATGTTAGGTGGCTAGAACATTATGGATTTGATCCATTAGATATACCCGCAAACTATAGAGGCTTTAGCAGATGAAAATAACTTCTTCTTGGTTAAAGGATCATCTAAAGACAAGCGCAAATACTGAAAAGATTGTTTCAACTTTAAATAATATAGGACTCGAAGTTGAAAGCGTTGGAGCAACAGATAAAAATAATTTTTTTTTAGTAGCAAAAATTATTAAAGCAGAAAAACATCCAAACGCAGATAAATTAAAATTATGTGATGTTGATATTGGGTCTGGAAAAATACTAAAAGTTGTTTGTGGAGCTGCGAATGCTAGAGATGGTTTGTTAACTGTTTATGCGGGACCAGGGGCCATTATTCCAAAAAATCAACTTAAAATTAAAGTTACTAATATTAGAGGAGTAGATTCTTATGGAATGCTTTGCTCAGAATCAGAACTAGGGTTATCTGATGAGAGCCAAGGAATTACTGAATTAGATTCAAAAAAATTTAAAGTCGGAAATAGCTATTTTAAAAATAATAGCGAACCAGCAATTGATATATCTATAACTCCCAATAGATCAGACTGTTTAGGTGTAAGGGGTATTGCAAGGGATTTATCAACGGCAGGCCTTGGAAAGTTAATTGATTTAGAAAAAATTAAATTAAAGAGTGATATTAAAAATCCGTTTAAAGTTATTATAGAGTCTGATTCTGGATGCTCTTCATTTAATTATTGTTACATTGAAGGAATAAAAAATACTGAAAGTCCCAAATGGTTAAAAGATAAATTAATTGCGGTCGGAATGAATCCAATCTCAGCTGTTGTTGATATTACTAATTATATTATGTTTGATTTAAATAGACCTATGCATGCCTATGATGCAGATAAAATTGAAAGAAAAATTATCGTACGTTCATCCAAAAAAGGAGAAAAGTTTAGCGCTTTAGATAATAATAATTATTCACTTGAAGATGGAGCGTGCTTAATTACTAATGAGAAACACATCCTTGGTTTAGGAGGTGTGATTGGTGGAGAAAGCTCTTCAATATCCTTAGATACTAAAAATATTTTTTTAGAGTCAGCTTTGTTTGATCCAGTTAAAATATCAAGAATTGCAAAAAAATTAGGAGTTAATTCTGATGCTAAGTTTAGATTCGAGAGAGGAGTAGATCCTAATGTTATGGAATATGGATTAAAACTTGCAGCAAAAATTATTCATAAATTATGTGGTGGAAAAATAAGTAATATCATTATCACTGGTCAAAGTAATTTTAAAAATAAACAAATTAAATTTAATTCAGAAAAATTTGAAAAAATTATAGGAAGTAAAATTTCATCAAATGAAATTAAGAAAATTTTAAATAATTTAGGTTTTAAATTTAAAGAAAGTAAAAATGTATATTCAATAATCGTTCCAACTTGGCGTCCAGATATAAATGAAGAAGTTGATATAGTGGAGGAGTTAATAAGAATTAGAGGTTATGATAAAATTGAGCTTATTAGGCCAGAAGTCGATAGTTCAAAAGATATTTTAACAGGAAAACAAAAGCTACATAGATTTGCACAAAGATCTATAGCCAATAAAGGTTTTATGGAAACAGTTACTTATTCTTTTACAAACTCAAAGATCGATTCTTTATTGGGGGCGCATAATAAGAATTTATTGATCACCAATCCAATTTCTAGCGACTTGGACACTCTAAGATCTTCTATTTTTTCAAATCTTTTAATTCATATTAAAAATAATATTTATAGAAATTTTGAAGATCAGAAAATTTTTGAATATGGACCAGTATTTTTTGGTTCAAAACCAGGAGAGCAAATAGTTGTTATTGGAGGAATCCAAATTGGAAAAATTTATAGAAAAAATTGGTTAGAAAAAGACAAAGATGTTGACGTTTTTGAGATTAAAGATTGTGTTTATAAAACATTAATTGAGCTTGGAATTAACGAACAACACTTAACAGTTATTCAGGAATCCGAATCGTATTATCATCCGGGCAGATCAGGCAAGTTTTATTTAAATTCGAATAAACAATTACCAATTGGTAATTTTGGTGAAATTAATCCCATAATTATTAAAGAACTTGATATTAAATATGGACCAGTTTTCGGTTTTCAAATCTTTTTAAATAATATTCCAGTTGTAAATAAGCAAAATACAGAAAAGAAATCTAAATATTTAGTTTCAAATTTTCAAAAGATAGAAAGAGACTTTGCATTTATTATTGATAAAAAATTTGAAGCAGAAAAAATTATTAATACACTGTTTAATGTGGATAAAAAATTAATTAAAAAAATAAGAATATTTGATCTTTTTCAAGGAGGAAATATTGAAAAAAATAAAAAATCAGTAGCATTAAATTTGGTAGTTCAGTCACAAGATAAAACATTAAATGACAAAGAAATTGAAGAATTGAGTAATAAAATAATTCAAACAATGCAAAAATTTTTTGATGCAACATTGAGATCCTAAATGTCTGCACAAGAAAATATAAGAAATTTTGCAATTATTGCACATATCGACCACGGTAAATCTACGTTTGCAGATAGATTAATTCAAAAATGTGGAGGCCTTACAGAACGTGAGATGACAACTCAGGTTTTAGATTCAATGGATTTAGAGAAAGAGAGAGGAATTACAATCAAAGCTCAAACAGTTAGATTGAATTATAAATCTAAAAAAAATGGTAAAAATTATATATTAAATATTATTGATACCCCGGGTCATGTCGATTTTAGTTATGAAGTAAATAGGTCACTTGCTTCATGTGAAGGATCATTGCTTATTGTTGATAGCACTCAAGGAGTTGAAGCTCAAACTTTAGCCAATGTTTATCAGGCAATGGATAATCATCATGAAATTATAACAGTTTTAAATAAAATAGATTTACCAGCATCAGATGTTGAGAGAGTTAAAAAACAAATTGAAGATGTTATAGGAATCGACACTTCGGAAGCTTTAACAGCTTCTGGAAAAACGGGAGAAGGAGTAGATGAAATATTAGAAGCGATCGTTGAAAGACTTCCCGCTCCAAAAGGAAATAAAGATTTACCTTTAAAAGCATTGCTAGTTGATAGCTGGTACGACAGCTATTTAGGAGTCGTTATATTGGTTAGAATACTCGACGGAGCAATTAAAAAAGGAATGGAAATTTTATTGATGTCGACAAACACAAGACATCCAGTCGAAAGAGTTGGTGTGTTTACACCGAAAGCAGAAAATAAAGAGTATTTAGGACCTGGGGAAATTGGTTTTATAGTCACAGGTATCAAAGATCTTTCGGATACTAAAATTGGAGATACAATAACGGATTATTCTAATCCTATAAAAGATCCGTTACCAGGATTTAAACCAAGTAAGCCAGTTGTATTTTGCGGACTATTTCCAGTTGATAGTACTGAATATAATTTATTAAGAGACAGTCTTGCAAAATTAAAATTAAACGACTCTAGCTTTGTTTATGAACCAGAGAACTCTGCTGCTTTAGGATTAGGTTTTAGATGTGGCTTTTTAGGACTTCTTCATCTTGAAATTATCGTACAAAGATTAGATCGTGAATATAATTTAAATTTAATCACCACAACACCAGGTGTTGTTTATAAAATTAATAAACATGATGGTACAGTTATGGATCTACAAAACCCAGCCAATATGCCGGAACCAAATTTTATTAAATCTATTAATGAGCCTTGGATTAACGCAACAATAATCCTGCCAGAAGAATATTTAGGTTCAATTATGAAATTATGCGAGGAAAAAAGAGGAAAACAAAAAAGCTTAAGTTATTCAGGAAATCGCGCAGTACTATCTTATGAACTGCCATTAAATGAAGTTGTTTTTGATTTTTACGACAAGATTAAATCTATTTCTAGTGGTTATGCGAGTTTTGATTATGAGTTGAGTGATTATAGAGAAGGTGATTTGATTAAATTATCCATACTAGTAAATGAAGAGATGGTCGATGCATTATCTATGATTATTCATAAAGATTTTGCTTTAAGACAAGGAAGACTAATGTGCGAAAGACTAAAAGATTTAATACCAAGACATCAATTTCAAATACCAATCCAGGCAGCTATTGGCGGAAAAATTATAGCAAGGGAAACAATATCTGGTTATAGAAAAGATGTTATTAGTAGAATTCACGGCGGTGGAGCCAGAGATAGAAAGAAAAAACTACTAGAAAAACAAAAAAAAGGAAAAGCCCGAATGAGACAATTCGGCAGCGTTGATATTCCACAAGAAGCTTTTATTGAAGTTTTAAAAATAAATAAAAATGAATAATTTGTTCGATATATTAGTAAATGAATACAAAAACAGCACTAGTTGATCTTCAGTCTCCATTAGGTCATTTAGGAATTATAAACTTTTATATTAAAAATCTTAAAAAAAATATTAGTTATATTTTTTTAAATAAAAAAATTAAACCTTATATAAAAGAAAAAAATATTAATTTTTTTTCATATAAAAAAAATATTTTTTTAAGATTTTTAAATTTAATAACTGTTTGTAACTATTTAATTTCAAAAGATGTAAAAAAAATATTATTTTTATCTTATGAAGTAAAATTTTTTTTTTTAATATCATATTATTTAAAATATAAAAAAATTACATTTTTTTTAGTGGAACATGATACCTTAAGTTTAGAAAAAAAATTCAACTTTTTTTTTAATAAATTAATAGATCGTTCAGCAGTTCGTTTGGTATATACAAAAAACCAATATTTTTTTGTTAAAAATTTTTTTCTAACAGATTGTTACGTTACAAATCATCCTATTGTAAAAGACTATAAAGACTTAAAAAAAATTTATTCAGAAAAAGATATTAATTTAAATAATTTTAAAAAAAATTATAAAGGTGTCATTTTAATTCCCTCAAGATTTAACATTAATTTTTCTCATCTATATTCCTTTGTAAAAAAAAATAATGATTTTATATTTATTGTATTATCCAAAAAAATAAAAATTTTAAAAAATATTATTTTTATTGAGAATATTAGTGAAAATATTATTAAAAGAGTTGATGCAATTTACTTACCTTTAAAAGATTCTGTTTATCGTTATCGAGTATCTAGTTGGATTTATAAAGGAGTTTCATATAATAAAAAAATTATTCTAGATAACGAATTTACATATAAATATGAAAAAAAAAGATTTGATAATTTTATTTTTAATACCATTCACAATCTTGAAAACATTATAAGAAATAAAACTAATATAAAAAAAAATTTTATTAAAAATTATAATTTAAAATTAATTAATGATCTTAAATTTTTAATAAATAATAAAAAATTGGAGAGATGGCCGAGTGGTTGAAGGCGCCCGCTTGGAAAGCGTGTATACTGTTAAAGGTATCAAGGGTTCGAATCCCTTTCTCTCCGCCAAAATCAAGAAATTATTTGAAAAATTTTAAAATTTTCTTGATGTAAAGAAAAATTAATTTATTAAATATATCTACATGAATGCTACTGTAAATTTTAAAGCTCTTAAATCAACGCCTGTAACGAAGGTACCCTTTCCTTATCTCGTTGTTCCAGGCTTTGTAAAGAATGAAGTAATGACAGACATTGAATCTGATTATCCAAAAGTTAGCGTCCCAGGGAGTCTCCCTTTAGCCTCATTAAGTTACGGAGAAAATTTTAAACGTTTTATGCAAGATATAAGCAGTGAGGAAATGACTGCTATAATGACTGATAAATTTGGCATTAATTTAACTAATAGACCTACGACTATCACTGTGCGTGCTCGTTGTCGTGCTACAGACGGTAAAATTCACACCGATAGCAAAAGTAAGTTAATTACTGTTCTAATTTATATGAATGATAAATGGGAAAAGCCAGGTGGACGTTTACGTCTTTTGCGTTCTCCAGATAATCTTAATGATGCTTTTTTAGAGGTTCCTCCAGCCCAAGGAACATTGATTGCATTTCTGAACCAGCCGAACTCTTGGCATGGTCATGAAAGTTTTGAAGGTGAGCGTAGAGTTATACAATTAAATTGGGTGCGAGATAAAGGCGTTGTTTGGTATGAGCAATTACGTCATCGCGTTAGTGCATTTTTTAAACAGTTGAAACATTAGATTTTATATCTAGATAGGTTTTTAGAATTAAGAGTTAATTCTATAGAATTCTTTTAATAAATTTATAATTCTTTGGTCTGAAGCCATAGTAGGATTAATTTTATTTGTGGTATATCCAACACCTATTCCCAATATAGGGTCGGCGAAACCTAGTGAACCACCCCAACCATTATGACCAAACGATTCTTTATTTTTTCCAAATAACCAACCACCTCTAAGTATCAAACCACCGTCCGACCATCTGATTGGCAGCATTAAGCTTTGGTCAATTCTTCCAATGCTTTCATTTAGGCATTTTTTAATCGATGTTTTGGATAATAAAATATTTCTTTCTAATATTAAATCATTGACAAAAACATCATAAATTTTAGCAATTGATTTAGCGCTTCCATGCCCATTCATTGAAGGTACCTCAGCAATTTGCCAGTCTCTTTTATTGTAGAAACTTATTTCGTGTTCAGGATTATTGAAAGCATTAAATTCAGATATTATTTTACTTTCAGTTTGGTCTTGGTAAAGAAAAGCAATATTTGATAATTGATTTTTTGGAGTTCCAATAAAAAAATCTAAGCTTAGTTTCTTTGATAAAAATTCATAGACTAATTCACCTAAACTTTTTTTTGTTATTTTTTTTATTATTTCACCAATTAAAAATCCATGAGTCTTTGCATGATAATAAGTTTTTTCTCCAGGTTTATGATCTGGCTCTTGATTTTCTAAAATAGATATTATTTTATTCCAATCCAAAAGATCTTGCTGTGTTATTTTTTCTTTAAATCTATAGAGACCAGATTGATGAGATAGAATATGTTTTAATCTAATTTCTTTTTTATTACTTTGCTTAAAAGTAGGCCAATAATAAGAAACAGGTTTTTCTAAATCTAAAATATTTTGGTCAATCAAAATTGAGACGATAATTTCATAAATACCTTTTGTTGCTGAAAATACATTTACGATAGTATTTTCTTTCCATTTTTTATTATCTTTATTTTGTAAACCACCCCACAAATCTATTAAGGGCTTTCCTTCCTTATATATCGCAAATGATGCTCCAATTTCTTGATTGTTTAAGAAATAATCTTTAAATATTTTTTTAACAGAGTTATATTTTTCTTCACAGTGGCCATTTACCATCTTTAAAATGATAAATTGAAAGCAAAGTTTTTTCCAAGGCTAGCTTTAAGATCCTGACAAAATCTAGCAGCCTCTGCTCCATCTATTATTCTATGATCGTATGAAAGAGATATAGGCATCATTGCTCTTGGTATAAATTGTCCATCTATAAATATTTGTTTTATTTCTGTTTTTCCAATTCCAATAATTGCTACTTCAGGATTATTTATAATTGGGGTAAAAAAACTTCCTCCTATTCCACCCAGGCTCGATATTGTCATTGATCCTCCAAAAAATTCTTTTTTGTCTATTTTGAGTTCTTTACTTAATTTACTAATCTTTCTAAGCTCATTACTTAAAGTTAGAAGATCCTTTTGATCGACATTTCTAATCTTAGGAACCATTAAACCATGCGGAGTATCAACTGCAATTCCAATATGGAAATATTTTTTATAGATAATGTTTTCATTTCTCGATTCTAATGAACAGTTAAAATTAGGGTATTTTCTCATCGCATTCACTAATGCTTTCATAATAAAGGCAAGAGGAGTTATCGTGATTTTTTCTTTTGTATTAAGATCTATTAAATTTTTTCTAAAGTGCTCCATATCTGTAACATCAACTTCATCAAATTGAGTTACGTGAGGAATTTCATTCCAAGCCTTAACTAAATGGGGTCCTGATAATCTTTTAATCCTTGGGATTTTTTGAATATCAATTTCTCCAAATTCTTCGTGTTCAAATGGAAGTTTTTCTTCTTTTGTTTCTATTTTTTTAATTACCTCTTCTTTTAAGATTCTCGTGTTAAGAGTACCTTTGATAAATTGTTTAACATCCTCTTCAACAACCCTTCCTTTTCTTGCGCTCCCATCTACTAATTGAAGGTCAACGCCTAACTCTCTAGCAAATTTTTTTATTTTTGGACTTGCACTTTTTGTATAATTATTTTCATTTTTAACAGGAGTAGCACGAACTGTTTGTGTTTCTGCATTTTGACTTGAAACTGGAGTATTTAAATTTTTATTAGATTTATTATTATTTTTTTCTTCTATTTTTTCATTAGAGGATAATTCAATTTGCCCTATTATGTCTCCCTGAGAAACTCTATCTCCAACTTTAACTTTTATATTTTTTATTTTTCCAGAAAATTGAGAGGGAACTTCAACGCTTGATTTATCGCTTTCCAAAGTAATAAGGCCATCATTTTTTTTTATGTTCTGTTCTGGTTTTGCTAAAATTTCTATAATTTCTACATTTTTAAAATCACCAATATTTGGAACAATTAGATCAGCGGTTTTGGACATTTTAACTATAATTTTGTTGGGATCGGCTTATTAGGATCAATTTTATAATTTTTCATTGCATCAGTGGCCACTTTTGAGGCAATTTTCTGTTCTTTGGCTAAAGTACTTAAAGTTGAAAATACAATAAATTCTTTATTTACTTCAAAGAATTTTCTTAAATTCTTTCTGGTGTCGCTTCTTCCAAAACCGTCAGTGCCCAAAGTTACATAAGTTCCTGGTACATAATTTCTAATTCCCTCGGATAAGG
This sequence comes from alpha proteobacterium SCGC AAA280-B11, assembly GCA_000371745.1. Lineage (GTDB taxonomy): Bacteria > Pseudomonadota > Alphaproteobacteria > Pelagibacterales > Pelagibacteraceae > Fontibacterium. The sequence goes on along the minus strand of AQUH01000003.1, from coordinate 1,088 downwards.
TTCTAATATAGTCAGTTGCGGCTATAAAAGGCCCTGTTCTTTTCTCAAAACATTTTTCTATATAAGTCTTTTCAGGTTTTTTATCTGGATGTAGTAAATTTTTTCTTTCAACTTCTATCGCATTTCTTCTGAGCTCAGTAAAACTTGTTACGCTCCAAACATCTGAATCAATCCCATAATCAGAACTTAATATTTCGGCTGCTTTAATAACTTCATTTAAAATTGCTCCTGACCCTAGTAATTGAACTTTAGTTTTTCCTTTATTGTTTATTTCTTTAAAGAGATACATTCCTTTTAAGATATCTTCTTTTTTAATACTTTTCGGCATCGCTGGATGTTTATAGTTCTCATTTAAAGTTGTTATATAATAATAAATACTTTCTTGTTTCTCATGCATTCTCTTTAATCCATCTTCAAAAATTGCAGCTAATTCAAATGCAAATGTTGGATCGTAACTTACACAATTTGGAATCATTGAGGCCATTACTAAACTATGACCATCTTGGTGTTGCAGACCTTCACCAGCCAATGTTGTTCTTCCAGATGTTGCTCCAATTAAAAACCCTCTACATCGAGAATCTCCTGCTGCCCAGGCAAAGTCACCAATTCTTTGAAATCCAAACATTGAATAAAAAAGATAAATTGGAATCATTTCAATATTATGATTTGAGTAAGCAGTTCCTGCCGCTAACCAAGAAGATACAGCACCAGCTTCTGTAATTCCTTCTTCTAAAACTTGTCCTTTTTTATCTTCGCGGTAAGAGCTTAATTGTTCCGAATCTACAGGCTCATATTTTTGACCTTCGTGAGCATAAATTCCAATTTTTTGAAAGAAGCCCTCCATTCCGAAAGTTCTAGCCTCGTCCGGAATAATTGGAACCAATCTAGAAGAATATTCTTTATCTCTTAAAATTTTAGTAAGCATATTAACAAGAGCCATAGTCGTTGATAGTTCTCTATCTCCTGAATCCACATAAGAGGATTCAAAAATTTCTGGAGCCGGAGCTTTTAAAGCTTTTGTTTTTGTTCTTCGAGAAGGAATAAAACCACCAAGCTCTCTTCTTCTTTCTTTGAGATATTGAATTTCT
>AQUH01000002.1 GCA_000371745.1 alpha proteobacterium SCGC AAA280-B11 | reverse complement strand
TACAAAGAAGAACATCAAACTCAGTCCCATTTGAAATATAGAAAAAGAATAAAGAGGAATAGCAAGAAGAGCTGCAGGAATAATTGCAATAAAAGTTCTTATAAAACTAATTGTCATTAATGACAAAACCATCTCAAGCGGTCTAAGTGGACTTACAAATAACTGACCTAAGTTTCTCGACCAAATTTCTTCTAAGAAAGATAAAGAAAAACCTAACTGACTTCTAAATAAAATATCCCACAACAAGACTCCAGAAATCAAAGCGCCACCAATTTGAACTACAGTGTCATTAGACCCTGCTAAATGTTTTGAGATTAAGCCCCATAATATCATCTGAAATGTAGGCCAATACATTAGCTCTAAAATTCTAGTAACAGAAGTTTTAATCAAATAAAAATATCTAACAACTAATGCAAAGATTCTAACAAGTGGCTTCATAAATTATTTTTATCTCTTGCAATTTTAAGAAAGACATCTTCTAATTTTTTCTTTCCGTATTTTTTTAAAAGACTATTAGGAGTTCCTTGATCTGTAATTTTTCCATCCTTCATCATGATAACATTGTCACAAAGTCTAGTAACTTCTTCCATATTATGACTAGCAAGAATGATTGCAGTATTGTGTTTTTTACAGAATTTCTCAAAGAAAGTTCTTACTTTATCAGCAGTATCTGGATCTAAAGATGCGGTTGGTTCATCAAGAAATAATATTTCAGGATCATTAATTACTGCTTTGCCTAAAGATACTCTAGTTTTTTGACCTGATGATAATTCCCCTACTTTAATGTTCAGTAGTTTTTCAAAATCTAATTCCTTTGCAATACTTTTGATTTTTTTATTAATATTTTTAATCCCATATAACATTCCATAAACATATAAATTTTGTTCAACCGTTAACTTTTTTGGAAGATCTACATAGGGAGATGAAAAATTTATTTTATTTAAGATTTTGTACCTATCTTTAGAAATGTCAGTGGACAATATTTTTATACTACCTGATGTTGGAGTTAACAAGCCAAGCAACATTGTTATTGTTGTAGTTTTGCCGGCTCCATTTGCACCAAGAATTCCTTTTATCTCTCCTCTTTTTAAATCAAAAGAAATATTCTTCACCGCATGATGATTTCTAAATTTTTTTGATAGGTCTCTAACCTCAATTATATTTTCATTCATATTGTGCAGCTCTTATAAGCCTTTCATTAATTGCTTTGCCTAAATCTTTATTTGGAATTTTGTTAACACTAATTGACTTAAATTTTTTGTTTTTAATAACTCTTAAAGTATTAAAGAAATTTTTAGCTGCTTCTTTTAAATTACCCTTAGTACTTAAGTTAAAAACATTTTTATTACTATAACTTCTGTTTGCAAAAGCAATCAAAGCTCCATCTTTAATAGCTTTATTTCTATTCATATAAATAGGCATTCCAGGTGAATAATGAAGACCTATCTGCCCTGGCGATTTAATAACTTTATTTTTATTTTCAGACAGTTTTGTTTTTAAAAACTTTTCAATAATTTCAGAAGACAAACCTCCTTCTCTTAGAATTTTTGGTTTTGCTGTTAAATCAATAACCGTCGATTCAATTCCAATCGTGCAAGCTCCACCATCAATAATCATTTTAACTTTACCATTAAATTCATCAGCAACATGCTTTGCTGTTGTAGGACTTAAAGATTTTGATTTATTGGCACTTGGGGCCGCAAGTGGACATTTAAGTATATTTAGTAACTTTAATATATTTTTCTCATTTGGAATTCTCACAGCAATGCTACTAAGACCTTTATTTGCAAATTTTGATATTTTTGAGTTTTTTTTTTTTTTTAAAACGTAAGTTAAAGGGCCAGGCGAGAACTTTTTTGCAAGCTTTAAAAAATTGTTATTAATAATTGTCTCTTTCTTGATTTGCTCAATATTTTTAAAATGAATGATTAAAGGATTGTGACTGGGACGCTTTTTTAAAGCAAAAATCTTTTTAACAGCCTTATTGTTGTAGGCGTTCGCAGCTAAGCCATAGACAGTTTCCGTTGGAACGGCAACTACATCTCCTTTTTCAATGACAATCTTGGCCTTGTTTAAATTATTATTTGTAGCTTTATAAATATTTGAATAGATATTTTTCATTAATTATTTAATATAAAAGAGTAATTTTTAAAAATGATACTTATATGAAAAAATCCAATATTTCTCCAGATATTACAAAGTTATCTTTCGAAGAAGCGCTAGAACAGCTTGAGGATATTGTTAGTAAATTAGAAGATGGATCTATCGACTTAGAACAGTCCATCGAAGAGTATACTAAGGGCGTTCATCTTAAAAATCACTGTGAAAATAAATTACGCGAAGCGACATTAAAAGTAGAACAAATTACTATTGATAAAGACGGGAAGTTTTCAACAAAGGAATTTAATAAAAATTCCTAACAATGTTAGATACTGAGAAAAAAATTCTTAAAGTTGCAAAAGACGTTGATATTTTTCTTAAAAAATTTTTAAAAAGAAAAACTCAAAAAAGTAAATTATATGAAGCTATTAAATATGGCTTATTCTCTGGAGGTAAAAAATTTAGATCTTACTTAATTGTCAACACAGGAAATATATTTAATTTAAATTATAGAGATTTAATAACGGTTGCTGCAGCAGTAGAATGTATGCACAGTTACTCTCTTATTCATGACGATCTTCCGAGTATGGATAATGATGATTTCAGAAGAGGAAAGCCAAGCGTTCACAAAGCCTTTGGAGAGTCGACAGCAATTCTTGCAGGCAATTCTTTATTAACCTTAGCTTTTGAAATTCTAACTTCTGACAATATGAAATCAAGATCAAAATCAAAATCTGATTTAGTTTATGCCTTAGCTTCAGCCTCAGGTTATACTGGAATTGCAGGTGGGCAGTTTTTAGATTTAAGATTTGAAAAAATGAAAGTAAAAAAAGATTTAATCATTAATATGCAGAACAAAAAAACCGGCGAATTAATAAGTTTTTGTTCAGAAAGCGCAGCAATTTTATCTGGCAAAGAAAAAGAAAGGTCATTTTTAAAAAAAATAGGATTAGATATTGGTTTATTATTTCAAGTGACTGACGATCTTCTAGATATATTTGGAGACAGTAAAAAGATTGGTAAACCTACAAGAAGAGATAATCAAAAAGGCAAAGCAACTATTATTAGAAATCTTGGCGTTAACAAAACTATTGAATTTTCTTATGAGTTGGCTGATGGAATTAGTGAAAGATTAAAAAATAGATATGGAACAAGAGCTGATAGCTTGATAGATTCAGTCTACTTTTTATTAAGAAGAGATCATTAATGCCTCACACACCATTACTTGATAAGATTAAAAATCCTCAAGATTTAAAAAAATTACAAGTTTCAGAATTAAAAACGTTAGCAGAAGAGTTGAGAGTCGAATTAGTAGATGCCGTATCGGTTACAGGTGGGCACTTAGGTGCTGGCCTGGGAGTTATCGAGTTAACTATCGCTATTCATTACCTCTTTGACACTCCTAACGATAGATTAGTTTGGGATGTTGGACATCAATCTTACCCTCATAAAATTTTGACTGAACGAAGAGATAAAATAAGAACTTTAAGAAAGAATGGTGGATTATCAGGATTTACTAAAAGATCAGAAAGTATTTATGATCCATTTGGCACAGCCCATAGCTCAACTTCTATATCCGCTTCACTTGGAATGGCAGTTGCTAGAGATTTAGATAAAAGAAATAATAATGTAATTGCAGTTATAGGTGATGGTGCGATGAGCGCTGGAATGGCCTACGAAGCCATGAATAATGCAGGCTCAATGAATTCAAGGTTAATTGTTATTTTAAATGACAACGATATGTCTATTGCTCCACCAGTTGGTGCAATGAGATCTTATCTTGCAAAATTATTATCAGGAAAAACTTATATAGGCTTCAGAGGTTTTTTAAAAAAAATTGCATCTATATTTCCAAGATCGATCAAGACAAGAGCTGCCAGATTTGAAGAATATTTCAGAGGACTTGCAGTTGGAGGAACTTTATTTGATGAACTCGGATTTTATTATGTAGGAACTATTGACGGACATAATTTTGATCAATTAATTCCAGTATTGAAAAATGTAAGAGACTCAAAACATAATGGACCTTTCTTAGTTCATGCTATTACTCAAAAAGGAAAAGGTTATAGGCCTGCAGAAAATTCAGAAGATAAATTTCATGGCGTTAATAAATTTGACGTCATTACAGGAGCGCAGGCAAAACCCACAACAACCACACCAACGTTTACAAAAGTTTATGGTGATACACTTGCTAAACATGGAGAAGTGGATAGCAAGATTGTTGCCATTACAGGGGCTATGCCATCTGGAACAGGAGTTGATATATTTTCTAAAAAATTTCCAACACGTGCATTCGATGTTGGCATAGCTGAACAACATGCTGTTACTTTTGCAGCAGGCCTTGCAACAGAAGGTTACAAACCTTTTGCAACAATTTATTCTACATTTTTACAAAGAGCTTATGATCAGGTAGTTCATGATGTTGCAATTCAAAGTCTTCCGGTAAGATTTGCAATAGATAGAGCAGGCTTGGTTGGTGCCGATGGACCAACGCATGCGGGATCTTTTGATATCACTTATCTTGCAACACTTCCAAATTTTATCGTTATGGCTCCAAGTGATGAAGCTGAATTAGTTCGAATGATTAACACTGCAGTTTCAATAAATGACAGACCTTCAGCATTTAGATATCCAAGAGGAAATGGTTATGGGGTCAATCTTCCGGGCATTAACGAAGTATTAGAAATTGGAAAAGGAAAAGTAGTTAAAAAAGGAACTAAAGTTTGTTTGTTAAGTTTAGGAACAAGACTTCAAGAATGCATTAAAGCAGCGCAGCAATTAGATGCAAAAGGAATATCTACAACAGTAATAGATGCGAGATTTGCAAAACCGTTAGATGAGCAATTAATTTTAGACTCTGCAAAAACACATGAAGTGTTAATTACAATTGAAGAAGGATCTATTGGTGGATTTGGTTCACACGTTTCTCATTTATTAGCGGAAAGAGGAATTTTTGATAAAGGATTAAAGTTTAGATCTATGATTTTACCAGATATTTTTATTGAACAAGATACACCAGAGAGAATGTATGATTTTGCAGAGCTTAATGCATTGCATATATCAAAAAAAGCTCTTGAAGTTCTTTTGGGTGATGAAACATTAGTAAGATCAATAAAGTAATCAGAAGATTTGAGATGAACCATCCAAATCAATTAAACTTTGATACAATTATAGTAGGAGCAGGTAGCGCAGGATGTTTGCTTGCAAATCGTCTTTCAAAAGATCCAACTCATAGTGTGTTACTTATAGAAGCGGGTGGGGAAGATGATTGGTTTTGGATTAAAATACCTATTGGCTATTTATTTACTATCGCAAATCCTAGAACAGATTGGTGTTTTAAAACTGAGTCAGATCCAGGTTTAAATGGAAGATCCATTAATTACCCAAGAGGAAGAGTTCTTGGCGGATCATCATCTATAAACGGAATGCTTTATATGCGTGGTCAATCAGGAGACTATGACCATTGGGCTAAAGTTACAGGCGACAATACTTGGAATTGGCAAAATGCTTTATCGATACATAAATCTATCGAAAATTATTTTGGGGGAGAAAACGAATGGCATGGAAGTAATGGTGAGATTAGAGTTGAAGAGCCAAGAGTAAAATGGAAAATATTAGATGCTTGGCAAAAAGCAGCAAGTGAGCAGGGAATTCCATCTATTCCAGAATTTAATAGAGGCGATAATTTTGGCTGCGCTTATTTTCATATGAATCAAAAAAAGGGTGTTCGTTGGTCTATGGCAGATGCTTTTTTACATCCTATACGAAATAGAAAAAATTTAACATTAATGACAAGAACTCAAGTTTTAAAAATTCTTACAAAAAATATTTCAGATACAACAAGAAATCAAAAACGCTACTATACCAAAGCATGGGTCAATTCTAAACATGAAGCCTATGGACTTGAAATATTAAATCAAAATAGTAAAAAAATAGTTACAGCAAATAACGAAGTTATACTAGCAGCGGGCTCAGTAAGCTCACCACATCTGTTGCAGATTTCTGGTATAGGCTCATCCTCTCATCTTAAGTCCATAGGAGTGGATCCGGTTTACGATTTAAAAGGTGTAGGAGAAAATTTACAAGACCATTTACAAATTAGATCTGTTTATAAAGTTTCAAACTGCAGAACCGTAAATACTTTATATAAAAATTTTATTACTAGAATCGGAATGGCTTTGCAGTACGCTATATTTAGATCTGGGCCTCTTACAATGCCTCCTTCTACTTTGTGTGCATTTGGAAAAAGTGACCTAAGCCAAGTTAGTGCTAATATAGAGTGGCATGTTCAACCATTGTCTCTTCCTAAATTTGGAGAAGATTTACATCCTTATAACGCTATCACTCCAAGCGTTTGTAATTTAAGACCAACTTCTAGGGGATGGATTAGAGCAGTAAGTCCAGATCCAATGGAGTATCCAAAAATATTATGCAATTATTTATCTACGGAAGAAGATCTTAAAGTTGCCGTAGCTGGACTAAAAAAAACACGTGAAATTATGCACAGTAAAGCTCTTGCTAAATTTACTCCAAAAGAAGAGCTGCCAGGAGATCATATTCAAAGTGATAATGATTTAACTAATGCAGCAAGAAATTTAGGCACAACTATTTTTCACCCTGTTGGAACTTGTGCGATGGGAAACATTGATAGTAACGGTAAAGTAGAAAATGAATTAACGGTGCTAGATTCAAATTGCAGGGTTCGAGGAATATCTCGTCTAAGAGTAGTTGATGCTTCTTCAATGCCAACAATCACTTCAGGCAATACTAATGCTCCAACTATGGTAATAGCAGAAACTGTTGCTCGAGAAATTTTATCCAACAATTAGACTTATCAACACACACTCTTAAAAGTAGAAAATTTGATTCAAAATGGAATCAAAAGTGAATCAAAACGAGAACATCGGAACGCTAAATTACGAGATATCCACAGCAAACTTCTTTAAAGTCTCCATAGGTATGATCTCTAAAGTTTTTATATGAGTTCTACGAATATATATTTTACATCCATGACCAGCGTCTATTGCGCGTTTTACCCAACTTGCACAAACGCACCAATTATCTCCATTTTTTAATCCTTCAAATCCAAATTCAGGATGAGGTGTAATTAAATCGTTACCATTTTCTTTGCACCAATTTAGAAAATCATCATTCACCTTTGCGCAAACGCAATGCATCCCAACATCAGTTTTATCTGTGTTACAAGAACCATCGCGAAACCAACCAGTGACTGGATTCATAGAGCAAGGCTCAATGTCTTCGCCAAGAACATTTTTTTGTTTTAAAGTTTTATTCATGCTTAAACACATTTGCTATTTTTTCATCAATCTCAGCATTAAATGAGAAGGATCTTCTCTCTTCATGAGATTGAAAAGGATAGACAGTGTGCATTAAGTAGTTTGGAAATAAAAGCATATCACCTACTTTGGGTTGGTGGTTATAAATACATTTATTTAAAAAAGATCTTGAGCCATGAATAAAATCAATTGTTCCGTGAGTTTTAAGATTATGTTTATGTGTTCTCGCATCTTCATTTAAAGTCTTTGGAACTTTTAAGTAGCCAGCTCCAGAAATATGACCGTCATGATAATGAATAGGGTTATATTCATTTTCAAATTGTCTTACGATCCAAACATTATTAATTTTAAATTTGGTAATTTTTTTATTCATTGCTTTTTCGATATAGCTTTTAGTTGCTTTATGTAAAAAGCTTTTTAAGTTTTTATTAATAAAAGATTTTGGCAGTTGAATTTCCTGACTTACTTGTCCTACTAATTTTTTACTATAATCAAATTTTTTTGAAAGATTTTGATTGTTAACAATTCTATCAATTTCTTTATTTATTTTTTTAATAAGATTTTTTGGAATCTTTAATTTTGCAATTCTCGGACCAAAAGGTGTCAAGACGTTTACATTATTTGTCATTATAGTTTTGTAGGATTAGGTTGCCCTTTATAGACAATATTTGGATTAAATTTTTTACTTTTTTCTTTAAATTTTAATTCAATATTCTTTTTGGTTTTAGTAGGTACGGATCTGTAAAAACAGGATCTGTAACCAACGTGACAACTTGCGCCTCTGCCTATATCTACAGTGATCCATACTGCATCTTGATCGTCATCAATTCTAATATCTTTTACCTTTTGCACAAAGCCACTAGTCGCTCCTTTATGCCACAAAGCTTTCCGTGACCTGCTCCAATAAAAAGCTTCACCAGTCTCAATTGTTTTTTTTAAGGCCAGTTTATTCATAAATCCGTGCATTAGAACTTCTTTAGTTTTGTAATCGGTAGTTATTACAGGTATTAAGCCATCAGAGTTGAATTTAGGGCTTAAATACTTACCTTCTTCTACTTGCTTAATTGAGGTTCTTTTTTTAAACATTTATGAGAAAATTAATTTGTTCTAGTCATTTAGTATATATTATAACTTAACAAAAAATATAATCACTTTTAATGAACGTTACTGATTTAATAAAAAAAAAGTTAGAAAAGACCGTTACCAGAGAACAGGCTGAAGAGGCTATCAAAGTTTTGCTTGCTTGGGTAGGGGATAATCCTAAAAGAGAAGGATTAATTGAAACGCCTAAACGAGTGGTTAAAGCTTTTGAAGAATATTTTTCAGGTTACTTAATTGATCCTTATAAAGATTTAGAAAAAACATTTGGTGACGTTGAAGGCTATGACGACATGGTTATTCAAAAAAATATTTCAATTTATAGTCATTGTGAACATCATATGGCGCCCATCGTTGGTGTTGCGCATGTGGCGTACATCCCCCATGAAAAAGTTGTAGGCCTTAGCAAACTGGCGCGAGTTGTGGAGGCTTATTCTAGAAGATTACAAACTCAGGAAAGATTAACAATGGAAATTGCAAATACAGTATTTAAAGGATTGAAAGCACAAGGAGCGGCAGTTAGCATCGATGCAGTGCATCATTGCATGACATCTCGTGGAATTAAAAAGCACGAAGCAACAACTGTTACAAATTATTTTACTGGCATATTTAAAGAAAGCCACAATCTTCAAAATCGTTTCTTGCATTATATTGGTCAGAAATAAATGTCAGATCAAGTTACTGTTGATGCAGATATAGAAACTGTTTCCTGTAGCGGAGGAGCTGATGATCTAGGACATCCAACCGTTTATTATAACTTTGGAGAAAAATTAGAAGTTGTCTGCGGATACTGTGGAAAAAAATTTATAAAGAAAGATAATCATGAGTAATTTTAAAGCAATCGTAATTAATAAAAACGGCGATCAATTCACAAGAGAAGTTAAAGATATAGATAAAAGTTTTTTAATTCATGGAGACGTTTTAGTTAAAGTTGATTATTCAGATTTTAATTACAAAGACGGAATGATTTTAAAAAATGGCGGAAGTTTAGTTAAAGATTATCCTCATATTCCAGGTATTGACTTTGCAGGCACTGTTGAAGAAAGTAAGAGTAATAAATTTAAAATAGGTGATAAAGTTATTTTAACTGGTTGGAGAGTTGGAGAGATTTATTACGGTGGTTACTCTCAGTATGCAAAAGTTGATGCAAATTTTTTAGTGAAAGTTCCGAATGATATTTCAACTAAACATGCGATGGCACTTGGTACAGCAGGGTTTACAGCATTACTATGTGCGTTTGCAGTCCAGGCGAGAGAGACAATTTTGCTTGGGGAAAAAGTAAATGATGTTCTTGTAACAGGAGCAACAGGGGGAGTTGGAAGTGTTGCTGTGATGATCTTAGCTAAAATGGGATACAAAGTGCATGCTCTTACTGGAAAAAAAGACAAGACAGATTTTTTAAAGAAATTAGGAGCAAGCTTTGTTCTTGATCGATCAGAACTAGAAGGTGAAACAAGACCCTTAGATAAAGGGCTTTGGGACTGCGTTGTTGATACGGTTGGTGGCAAAGTTTTAGCAAAAGCTTTAACTCATACAAAGCCTACAGGAATCGTTGCTGCATGCGGACTTACGAATAGTTTTAAACTAGAAACAACAGTTATGCCTTTTATAATTCGAGGTGTTAAATTGTGGGGAATTAATTCAGTAGATACTCCAATGAAAAGAAGAGAATTTGTTTGGTCGCAAGCGGCAAGCTTAATAGATATGAAAAAATTAGACGAGATTACTCAAATTTGGAGTATGTCAAAACTTATAGTTTCTTATGATAAAATATTAAAAGGAGAAGTTGCGGGACGAGTAGTCATTGACGTTAATCAATAATTATGGATTGGGATAAACTTAAAATATTTCACGCAGTTGCTCAAGCAGGAAGCTTTACTGAAGCATCGGGCACTTTAAATTTAAGTCAATCTGCTATTAGCCGTCAAATTCAATCTTTAGAGCATACTTTAAAAACATCTTTATTTGAAAGACATGCAAGAGGACTTTCTCTTACAGAAGATGGTGAAACTCTTTTTAAAACAGCAAATGAAGTTATTATTCATCTCAAAGAAGCTGAAACTTCTTTAATGGAAAAGAAAGATAAGCCTTCTGGAAAATTAATAGTAACAACAGTAGTTGGCTTTGGAAGTATTTGGCTTACACCTAGAATTAAAGAATTTATGGATAAATATCCTGAAATTGAAGTGGAGCTGATTGTAACGGATAAAGAATTAGATTTAAGCATAAGAGAGGCTGATGTTGCAATTTGGATGAGACAGCCAACACAGTTAAGTTATATTCAAAAAAAATTAATCGATATTAATTATCATATTTATGGTTCGCCAAAATATTTAGAAGAAAATGGATATCCTAATACAGTCAAAGATTTAGATAAACATAAGTTTATTGTTTATGGAAAAGGAACTCCTTCTCCACTATCACAAACTGATTGGATTCTAAAAGTAGGTAAAAAAGATTCTACAAAAAGAAAATCAGTGATGAGAGTGAATAATATTTATTCATTATTACTTGCGGTTGATAGCGGCGTTGGACTTGCAGCATTACCTGATTATATGGTTCATGAAAGAAGTACTTTAGTGAAAGTTTTGCCAAATGTTGATGGACCTAAATACGAAGCTCATTTTGTCTATCCACAGTCTTTAAAGAATGTTGCTCGCGTTAAAAGTTTTAGAGACTTTATTTTTGATAAAGTTAACCAATGGCGTTTTTAATTTTTAATTTTTTTATTTAGCATGACAACTTTTCTTATAGGAATTTTATCGGGCTTTCTTCTTGCATTGCCAGTGGGTGCCGTTGCATTGATGTGTATTAACATTACTTTACAATATGGAATATTATCTGGGATTTGTATTGGAATTGGAGCGGCTTTAGCAGATGCATTATACGGTTTTTTGGCCATATATAGCTTAAATACAATTTCAAATATTTTTTTACAAAATCAAGACATATTAAGAGTGATTGGCGGTTTGTGTTTGGTTTTTATTTCTCTTCGAATGTTATTTAGTGGTCCCGTTAAAATTAGTAATAAGAAAGTAAATCATAAGAAATGGCCTCAAGATATTTTTTCAGGCTTTATAATCACCTTAAGCAATCCTCTAACCTACATTGGATTTATTGCGCTACTTTCTTATCTGCATGTAAGCTTTAAAGATTTTGATAAAGGTTTAGTTTTATTGTTTTTTGTTGGTGCTTTTTTAGGGTCAATGTTGTGGTGGTTAATACTAGTTGAGTTTGCAAGATTTTTAAAAAAGAAAGTAAATTACACATTTATAAAAAGATCTAATGTAATTACAGGATTTATAGTTTTAGTTTTTGCAGTAGTTGTGCTTGTATATTCTCTTAATAACTTTTAACTAAATGACATTCATTAATATTATCATTCCATTTATAATTTTAATTTCAGTAGTTGTTTTTGTACATGAATATGGACATTATTATTATGCAAGAAAATACGGAGTAAAAGTTACAGATTTTTCAATTGGTTTTGGAAGAGAATTATTTGGCTGGAATGATAAAAATGGAACACGTTGGAAAGTTTGTCTTATACCTTTGGGTGGTTATGTGAAATTTTATGGTGATGCTAACTCAGCAAGTCAGCCAGAAAAAACTTCAAGTTTTTCAAAAAAAAATCAAAAATATTTACTAGCAACAAAAAAATTATATCAGCGAGCTATTATTGTGTCGGCAGGGCCTATTGCTAATTTTGTTTTAGCTTTAGTTATATTTTCTTTTATTTACATGACTGTCGGAAAAGATTTTTCAGTTCCTATTATTCAAGATGTTAAAATTGATAGTCCTGCTTATAAGGCTGGATTAAAGAAGAATGATCAAATTGTAGCAATTAACGATACTAAAATTAGTAGCATTACTGAAGTCTCACAGTTTATTGCTTTATCAGAAACACATTTAATCAAAATAACAGTTCTTAGAGATAAAAAAGAATACGATTTTAAAGTTCAGTCAATAACACAAGAAACAAAAGATAATTTAGGAAATAATATTAATCGTAAAATGATTGGAATTCAGATCATTCCACTTAATAACGAAATCAATAGACAAAGATTAGGACCCGCTAAAGCAATTTATTATTCTTTAAAAGAAATTTGGTTCACGATTTCAACGACCATGAGCTATTTGGGCAAGATGATTATTGGCACTGAAAAAGCAGATCAATTAGGCGGACCAATAAAAATTGCTCAAATCTCAGGACAAGTTGCTCAAGTCGGAATTATTCCGTTTCTTTCTATTATGGCTTACATTTCAATTAGCTTAGGACTAATTAATTTGTTTCCAATTCCATTATTGGATGGTGGTCATTTGGTATTTTATTTCTATGAGTTTGTTAGAGGAAAACCATTGAGTGAAAAGATGCAAACTTATTTCTTTAAGTTCGGTTTATTTGTGCTTTTTGCATTGATGTTTTTTTCAACGTATAATGACCTCAAAGGATTAGGTCTTTTCTAAAAAGTCATATAAAACAACGTTTTAATAAAAAATCTTTATAAATCATATCAACATATGGTGTTAGAAAAATAAGCAAATACTACATTTATGTTGATTTTCTATGTTTTTTAAACATTATTTAAAAATCAACGAATCAAAAGGGTTAAAAATGAACAAAAAACAATTAGTGGCTAAAATTGCTACTGCTTGCAATATGGGCAAAAGTGATGCCGAAAAAACCTTTGATAAAATACAAGACATTATTCTTGCTGAATTAAAGAATGATGAAACTGTAAAAATCGCAGGTTTTGGTACGTATAAAGTTGCAAAAAGAAAAGCTAGAACTGGAAGAAATCCTAGAACTGGTGAAAGTATTCAAATTGCAGCTTCTCAAAAAGTTAAGTTTTTGCCAGCAAAAGCTTTGAAAGAGATGTTTAATAAGTAATTCCGTATTTTAATAACTCAGTCTTTACTGGCTGAGTTATTAAACCTTCAGGTTCCCAACTAATTTTCAAAATATTTTAAGACTAAAAATTTAATAGATTTATTCACATTTTTCTTTGTCTTTTAAATTTTTTTCAACCTTAACTTGTTTGTATATAAGTTTAATTAATTTATAATTTAACTAAACAATTTGGAGAAAAACATGTTTTCTAAAGAACTAAACGTAAAACTAGATGAGTTCCATTTATTAAAGCATCCATTCTATCAAGCATGGAATGAAGGAAAACTAAGCAGAGAAATTATAAAAGATTATGCTGAGCAATATTATCATCACGTAAAGGCATTCCCTCGTTATATTAGCGCAACCCATTCACTGTGCGAAGATATTGCTAATAGAAAAATTTTACTTGAGAATTTAAATGATGAGGAAGACAAACATAATGATCACCCTAAATTATGGAAGCAGTTTGCTGTAGCTTTAGGAGCTGACAAAAATGAAATTGAAAAAGTAAAATTAGAAAAACACACTTCAGAAATGATTGATAATTTCTTTAAACAAGGAAGATCAACTTACGCTGAAGGGCTTGCTTCTCTATATACTTACGAAAGACAAATTCCTGAAATAGCGGAAGTTAAGATCGATGGTCTTAAGAAGTTTTACGGAGTAAACTCAGAATCTGGACTTGCATTTTTTGAAACTCATAAAAAAGCTGATGTTTATCACAGACAAGAGTGTGAAGTTTTATTAGACAATCTTTCTAAAGATGAACAAGCAAAAGCAGAAAATGCAGCTCTTACTACTGCAAAATATCTTTGGAACTTTCTTTCAGGCGTAGCGCAAAAGCATAATCTTAGCGTTCAAGCAGCAGCCTAAATCTTTTTTTAAATATCCTGTGGCAAATTACACCACAGGATATTTATGCAAATAGTTTAAAATATTAGTTATGACAATTGAAAGACCACAACTAAAACCAGAGAGAGCTTTTTTTTCTTCGGGACCTTGCGCCAAAAGACCAGGCTGGTCTATTTCTAATTTGCCTATTTTTACATTAGGAAGATCACATCGCTCTAAAATTGCAAAAGATAAATTAAAAGAAGTTATCACTTTATCGAAATCATTATTAAAACTTCCAAGTGATTACAAACTTGGCATTGTAGCAGGATCAGACACAGGTGCGATTGAAATGGCAATGTGGAGTTTGTTGGGATTTACTGGAGTTGATATTTTAGGTTGGGAAAATTTTGGTAACGACTGGATAAAAGATGCTGTCAGTCAGTTAAAAATAAAAAATTTAAATGTTCATAAAGCTGATTATGGAAAACTTCCAGATTTAACAAAAATAGATTTTAATAATGACGTTGTATTTACTTGGAACGGAACTAGTTCCGGCGTTTGTTTACCGGACGCCAATTGGATAAAGGACGATCGAAAAGGCCTTACAATATGTGATGCAACATCATCAGTTTTTGCGATGCCAATGGATTGGAAAAAATTAGATGTAATCACTTGGTCATGGCAGAAAGTCTTAGGGGGAGAAGGAGGTCATGGCATGATTGCATTGTCACCTAGAGCTTTAGAAAGACTTAAAACATACCAACCCAGTTGGCCAATTCCTAAAATATTTAGATTGGCGGAAGATAAAAAAGTTTTAGAAGGCGTCTATGAAGGCGAAACTATTAACACTCCATCCATGCTTTGCGTTGAAGATTGCATAGACGCGTTATTATGGATTGAATCTATAGGAGGTTCAGAAGGTGCTATTAAAAGATCAAAGAAAAACTTAGATGAAGTTAAATTTTTTGTTAAAGAAAATAAAGACTGGATTGATTTTTTAGCTGAACAAGAAAATACTATTTCTTCTACTAGCATTTGCTTAAAAATTATTGATCCAAAATTTAAAAAATTAAGCAAAGAAGATCAAGCAGCCAAATTAAAAGCTATCAATCAAATATTAGAAAAAGAAAATATTGCTTATGATGTGAATTCTTATAGAACAGCACCGGCAGGCTTTAGAATCTGGGGAGGAGCAACAATTGAAACAGCCGATGTTGAAAAATTACTTCCTTGGATAAAATGGGCTTATTTAACAAATTTAAATGTATAAAGTTTTAATTGCAGACAAATTAAGTAATGAAGCACTAGCCATTTTTAAAGAGAATGGAATTGAAGCTATTACTAAGACAGACCTCGATACAAAATCATTAATAAAGGAACTAAAAGATTGTGATGCGCTTGTTGTTAGATCGGCAACAAAGGCTACAAAAGAAGTAATTGAAGCTTGCAAAAAACTTAAAGTAATTGGTAGAGCTGGAATCGGAGTTGATAACGTGGATCTGGAAGCCGCTACAAGTAATGGAAAAGTTGTAATGAATACTCCATTTGGAAATTCTATTACGACAGCAGAACACGCAATTACGCTAATGCTTTCCACTGCCAGACAAATTCCTTACGCTGACAAAACTACCCATGAAGGCAAATGGGAAAAATCTACTATTAAAGGAGTGGAGGTTACTGGAAAAATTTTAGGAATTATTGGTTGCGGTAATATTGGAACAATTGTTGCGCAACGTGCTTTAGGATTAAAATTAAAAGTAATCGTATTTGATCCGTTTTTACAGGACAAAAAAGCATTAGAGCTTGGAGTTGAGAAAGTTAATTTAGATGATTTATTTAAAAGATCAGATTTTATTACATTGCATACACCTCTTAATGAAAAAACAAAAAACTTAATCAATAAAGATGCATTTAAAAAAATGAAAAAAGGTGTTCGTATTATTAATTGCGCAAGAGGTGGCCTGGTTGATGAGGCGGCCTTAAAAGAGAATTTAGACAGCGGTTATGTAGCAAGTGCTGCCCTAGATGTTTTCGTTGAAGAACCACCAAAAGGAAGCCCTTTATTAGGAACAAAAAATTTAATCCTCACCCCTCACTTAGGAGCGTCTACTACAGAAGCTCAAGAAAAAGTTGCGGTGCAAATCGCAGAACAAATATCAGATTATTTAAAGACAGGAGCTATAACTAATGCGGTTAATACTTTTTCATTAACTGCAAAAGAACACCAGTCTGTTGCGCCATACTTAAAGCTATCAAGTTTATTAGGTGGTTTTGCAGGTCAATTAACAGAGAGTGCTATTAAATCTATTCAAATAGATTTTGAAGGAAGTGCTGCAAATGTGAATAGGGCTCCACTTACTCAAACAATTATTTACAGTTTATTAAAACCAACAACAGAAAGCATTAATATTATTAACTCGGTTTTAGTTGCAAAGAGTAAATCAATTTCAATTTCAGAAGTTAAACATCAAAAAGAGAATGATTATCAATCTTTAATTAAGTTAACAGTGACTACAGAAAAGCAAACAAGAACAGTATCAGGTACTATTTTTGGCGGCAGAGCAAGAATAGTTGAGATTAAAGGAATTAAAGTTGAAGCGGATTTATCAGAGCACAATCTATACGTAACTAACCAGGATAAACCTGGTTTTATAAAAGATTTATCAAAAATTTTAGCAGATAATAAAGTTAACATTGCAACGTTTCATTTAGGAAGAGTTAATGCTGGCGGGGAAGCTATCGCTATTATTTCAACAGATAACAAAATTGAAAATACTGTTTTGGAGAGTATTAAGAAAATACCTTTAGTTATCCAAGCAAAATACATTCAATTTAAAGACAAAGAGTATGAGTAGTTCTTCAGAACTAGTTTGCACTTTTGTAGCTAAAAAAGAAATAGATTTTAAAAGTCTCATAAGTTTTTTTTCAAAAATTCAAAATACCGAAGATTATAAAATACTATCAAAAAGAGCTCTTGATCTTTATTGTGGAGATATAAGTAAAAAAAAAAAAGAAGAGCTTAGAAAGTTTTGCTTTAAGAACAAAATTGATCTTTGTATTCAAAATCCTAAATGGAGAAAAAAGAAAATATTTTTAGCTGATATGGATGCAACCATGATTAAAGATGAAACTTTAGATAATCTTGTAAAGATAGCAGGAATAAAAGCAGACATTGATAAGCTAAGTAAACTTGCGATGGATGGAAAAATTAGTCTCAGAGAGACATTGAAATTTAGAGTTAGTTATTTAAAAGGAAAAAGTACTCAACTTATAAAACGAGTTGTAAAAAAAATTAGATTTAGCGAAGGTTCTAAAGTTTTAGTAAGGACATTAAATAAAAACGGTTACCACACTAATCTGGTCACAGGAGGATTTCAACCTATCTCCAACTATGTAGGAAAAATTTTAGGCTTTAAAAAAGTAATTAGTAATAAATTTGTAATAAAAAATAATAAGTTTACTGGAGAATATATTCCAATTACAGGACAACAAAATTCTAAATTATTTTATTTAAACTATATTTGTAAAAAGAAACGTTTTGATAAGATAAAACACGCAATCTCAGTAGGGGATGGCGCGAATGATCTTGGGATGTTACAGAATTCAGGTCTTGGTATAGGCTATCGGCCCCATCATATAATAGAAAAAGCAGTTGATAATCATATTCGTTTTACGGATCTTACAACTATTCTATTTTATTTGGGATTTAATGAAAAAGAATTTTCTAAATAACTTCCTTTAAAAAATTAAGCACTTCGTTTGCATGATCTTTAACTTTAACATTGTTCCAGATTTTAATTATTTTTCCCTTAGCGTTAATTAAAACGCTTGTTCTTTTAATTCCCATAAATTTTTTTCCATACATACTTTTTTCTCCCCATGCTCCATATTTTTTAAGCACTATATTTTTTTCATCTGATAGTAATTGAAAAGGAAGTTTGAATTTATTGATAAATTTTTTATGACTTTCTATAGTATCTTTTGAAACTCCGATAACTTCGCAATTTAATTTCCTAAAATCTTTATAAAGTTTTGAAAAATCTTTAGATTCTATTGTGCAACCAGGGGTATTATCTTTAGGATAAAAATAGATAAGTAGAAATTTATCTTTATTCTTTTTAAGCTCAAATTCCTTGTTGTTGCTAGATGGAATTTTAAAATTAGGCGCTAATTTATTTTCTTTAATCATAATATTTCGTTTAATAAATCTAAAATACTTTATAAAATACATTTTATGAAGATAAAATCTCATCTACAACTAGTGGAGGAAGCAAGTTTACATATAGTGACTCTTACACCTGAAGAAGCCAAAGCAAAATTAGATGAGAATACAATTTTAATAGACATTAGAGATATTAGAGAATTATGGAGAGAAGGAACAATTGATAATGCAAAACATATCCCAAGAGGAATGTTAGAATTCTGGCTTGATCCTAGTAGTCATTATTACAAGGAAGAATTTGCCGTTGATAAAAATAAAATATTATTTTGCGCACAAGGAATGCGCTCAGCTCTTGCTACTAAATCTTTAAAAGATATGGGTTTCACAAATGTAGCCCACGTAAAAGGTGGATTTGAGGCATTAAAAAAATATAATTTTAAGATAACTGAAGTTAAAAAGAAGTAATTATTTTTTTGCTTCGTTAAAGACAAATTCCAAACGATCTTGTCCCCAAAACATTTTTCCATTTACGACAAACGCAGGAACTCCAAATATGCCCTTATTAAAACAGTCATTGGTTCTTTTTATTAAATCATTTTTAATAATTGGATCATTATATTTTAAAGAAAATAAATCAGAATTTATTTCCTGATTTTTTATAAATTTTTGAAAAACTTCTTCATCATTTATATTCATTGAATCAACCCAAATAGCGTTGAAAGCTTTATCTACAAAAGATCTAAGAAAATTATCTTTCTCAGCAACTAATGCGGCCCTCATAAGATCAACAGTTTTAATAGGAAAATATCTGTTGAATTGATATTTTACTTTATATTTATCAGCCCAAAGCTTGCAGTCTTTGATTAAATATTTTGCTTTTAATGGAATAAATGCAGGGGCAGTAATTCCAGCTAGTTTATGAAGTCCTCCCACAAGAACGGGCATATAGTTTACTTTTTCACCAGTTTCTTTTTCAAATTTTTTTATCTGAGTATGAGCTAGATACGAATAAGGACTTCCGAAATCAAAATAGAAATCTATTTTTTTCATATTTATTTATAACTCTGAAGTATATTATTAGCTACTAAGACTTAATCAAATAATTTTAATTTCTGAGCTGCGAGAAGTCTTAAGATTAAATAAACTCCAAGACCAATAGGTCCTAAAAAATAAGTAAGTATCAAAGGAACAAGGACTATAAACTGCAAAGCTTTGTTTTTAGCAGCGTCAGTTGCAATCCAAGCGCCTAGCATTAGATTTGCAGTTAAGAAATGTATCCAAAATAATAGCAATATATTTTTATCACTAAATATTTTTTTAAGTTGTTCGATTCCCATATAAAGTTCGAAAGTTTTACCCTTATCTAGTAAGTTAGAAAATATGCCATCAGAAGTATTTATATAAATATAAAAAACATAAAAATAAGTAAGACTTAATATCAGCGGAACTAAAATGCTGTTTACTAAAACTTTAGTGCCACTCCAGCCTGGAAGAAAAGCAAGTAGAATCCATAAAGGGATTACGCCGATGTTTGTGAAATGATAAATCATTTCTAGAGTGAAAAAATCTTTTAAAGTGTTAAGCATATGTTAGTAAGCACTATTATATGAGATTTAATAAATCTGCAAAGCAATCAATAAATAGCAGAGAAGATATCAAAGAACTTTCTTTAAAATATCTCGATAAATATCAACCTTCAAAAAAAGACCTAAGAATTTATTTATATAGAAAAGTCTTGGATACAGACTATTTAAACAAAGATAAAGAAAGTATCTTGCGAGAAATAGATGCTGTTATTAGCAATCTTGAGAGCATGGGAGTTGTAAATGATATTATCTATTCCGAGTTAAAATCAAAGAATTATCTTAAAAAAGGTTACTCATTAAATAAAATTAGAATGAACTTGGCACAAAAGGGAATAGATGGTGAGTTGTTAAAAAAAACAATGAATGACATTCAAAAGGATAATGTTGATCCAGATTTTTATGCAGCGATTAGAGTTTGCAGAAGAAGAAGAATAGGACCTTATCGTCCAGACGCAAATAGAGAAATTTTTTACATAAAAGACACTGGAGTTTTGGCAAGAGCAGGATTTAGTTATTCAACCTCTAAGAATGTATTAGGTTTAAATAAACAAGAGCTTAAGATTTTCGAGAAGAAGATTTAGTTTTTTTATTTTTTTTAATTTTTTTATTAGCAACTAGTTGATTTACTGTATTTCTTAAAAAATTTGCGCATATAATAAAAACAATTATTCCAAATATAAAAACTCCACCAACAATTTTTATGGCAATGTCATGTTTCATGTAATTTTATCTTAGAAGATTGGAAGATCTCTTTAATATCATCGCAGGATTCGCAAAGTCTTTTTTGCCGTATATTATTTTTTTACCAGAAAATGTAGTTAAAATTGCTCCTGCATGTTCAGCAATCGCATGTCCTGCAGCAATGTCCCATTCCTTTGCTCTTGCTCTTGCGGCATAAATATCAAATTCGCCCGAAGCTATTAAACAAAATTTCAGTGAGCTTGAACATTTTATAAACTTTGTAACGTTATATTTTTTATGAATGTTTAAAATAATGTCAGAGGGTGCAGGACTATTTGAAAGTGCTAAAATTTCATTTTTTTTAGAAAGTTTTTTACCAGTTAGTTTAATTTTTCGATTTTTATTAATTTCATAAGCATTATTTTTTCCAAATGAATAAAATAATCTTTTAAGTTTAGGCGCATAAATAACTCCAAGGACAGGTTTTTTATTTAAAATTAGTGCTGCATTTAAAGTGTACTCGTTTCTATTTTTTATATATTCACGAGTTCCATCAATAGGATCAATTAGCCAGAAATTTTTTCTATCAAATTTATTAATTTCATCTACATTTTCTTCAGAAACTATTTGAATGTTAGGGGTTAAATAAGAAATTTTTTCTTGAAGAATTTTATCCACTAATAAATCACCATTAGTAACAGGCGTGTTATCTTTTTTGATAGTAATTTTTAAATTTTTTCCTGAAAGTCTAACACTTTCTTTTCCTGCTTGATAAAAGCTAGGAATAAGTTCCTCTGTTATTTTTTTAAGATTAATTTTTAACATTAATTTTTTCTAATAGAATTATATCTGCAACAATTGTTTTTTTTCCAGAGTTTTCAAAATTAACAGTGACGATATTTTTAATAATAGATTGTATTTGACCAATACCCCATTCTTTATTTTTGGGATTAATCACATAGTCACCGGGCTCATAGTCAAAAATCATTTTTTACTTATACTTATTTCTTTTTATAATGTAAGAGTGTCTAAAAATTGTCTATGACTGTAATACCAAAAACAGAATTAATTAATAATTTATTGGGATTAGATAAGGCGCCAAGCGAAACAAAAGTTGTTGTTGCTATGTCTGGAGGAGTCGACTCCTCAGTTGTAGCAGGACTTATGAAAATGAACGGATATAAAGTTGTTGGTATTACCTTGCAACTTTATGATTATACTCAAATTAATAAAAAACCCGGAACCTGCTGCGCAGGGCAAGATATTTATGATGCAAAAAGAGTTTCAGAAAAATTAGATATTGATCATTATGTATTAAATTACGAAAGTAAATTTAAGAATGAAGTCATAGAAAAATTTGCAGATTCATATTTAAGAGGTGAAACTCCTATTCCATGTGTGAATTGTAATCAAACAGTTAAGTTTAGAGATTTATTTGAATCAGCAAAAAATTTAAATGCCGATGCATTGATTACAGGTCATTATGTAAAAAAAATTATAGATAATGGAATTTCTAAAATGTATAGGCCAAAAGATTTAAATCGTGATCAAACATATTTCTTATTTGCAACTACACAAGAGCAATTAAATTATTTACACTTTCCATTAGGAGATCTTCCTAAAGATGAAACAAGAAGTATTGCAAAAAAACTTAATTTAGAGGTTGCGGACAAACCAGATAGCCAAGATATTTGTTTTGTTCCAAATGGTAATTATGTATCTGTGATTGAACGTCTAAGACCGGAAGCAAATGAACCTGGAAATATTGTAGATACAAAAGGTAATATTCTAGGAAGACACGAGGGAATTATTAATTTTACAATAGGACAAAGAAAGGGAATAAAAATTTCAGGAGAAATTCCATATTATGTTGTTAAGATTAACGCAAAAGACAAACAAGTTGTTATTGGAAAAAAAGAAGAGCTAGAAATTAAAAGAATAAAAATAGAAAATATTAATTATCTCGCTAATAAGAACAGTGATTTTAATGAAAATATATTTGTTAAAGTGAGATCAACGGGAAAGCTTATAGAGTCAAAACTAGATGTTCATAAAGAAGTTCTGACTTTTAAAAATGCAGAATTTGGAGTGTCCCCTGGACAGGCATGTGTATTCTACAAGCCCGATAAATTAGGGGTTAGGGTTTTAGGTGGTGGCTGGATAAGAGCTACAGAGTAAAAGAAACTATTTTTTCTTATTTCTTCTTCTATTTCTTCTTATTTTTGATCCAACTTTTCTTCGTCCTCTATGTTTTTTTGGGTATCCCATGTTTTTATATTAAAAGTTTATATCTAAATTAATTATCAAAACAAAAAACAAACACAATAGATTTATTAAAATAGAATTTGATTTTTTTTCTAGTTATGATTTAACCGCAGATATGGGTATATTCAAAAACAACCAAGAAGTAGTCTACAGATCAGATTTTGATAAAAAAAACAGAGCTGATATTAGAACTCTAGTTTTAGAAAAGAACGCTAGAGATGAATATGATAAAAAAATCCAAAATAGAATTGTTGTAGCACTATTTTTTTGCTTAATTATTGGATTAGCTTTAGCTTTAATCAAATAAATTATTACCTAAGTTATTGATAATTAAGCAAAGAATTAATATTTTAAATTTATTTGTATTTGTAAAAAGAATTTATCTTATTATTAGATAGTATATTTATTTTCATTTTTTCATCATAATAATAATAACATTGCTTTGGATAAAAATTTATTAGTATCCATATTTTGTATTGATCTAATTTATTATTTGCTAGATCGCAATTATTTTTATAAATATTTATTATAGTAACCTCATTTTGCAACGACCATTCATCACTAATAGGTTCTATTTTGATATTTCTTAAAAGAAAGATTATAATTATTGTACACAGAATATTTGCATATCTTTTAAAATTTTTTTTTAGAGTAAATTTTACTAATAATTTTTCTAAGTTCAAAACAATATAAAATAGGAAATAGTAGACAAACCCTACATAAATCCTTTCATAAGGTTTTTTGTTTAATAAAATAAAAAAGAAAATAAAGAAAAATATTGAGAGATCAAATACGTCAATTTTTTTTAATATAAGTTTTGTCACTGATAATAAAAAAGATAAAAAAAAAATTAAAAATAATATAGAATTACTACTGTATAGCTTGTAAAAATATAAAATTGTTTCTGTTCTTGATATTTTTAATAAGCTATCGGGTTGAATGTAATCATTTAAAAAAATAGATCTAAAGCCTGGTATAAATGAATTTTCCAACACAGTAACTGTATTATTTAATAAAAATTTTATATTTAAATTATTGCTAAATTCGTTCGAAAAGCCAGTTACTATAATTGAAATTAAATAAATAAAAATAGTTGGTGCAACAAAATAATTTATAGATTTATTTAATAGTATTAATTTTTTTTTTTCTTTTATTAATAAAATACTTAAAGATATTAAAATTGGTATAACAATATAAAGAGTGTAAAGACTGTGAATTGCCAACAAAAAATTAAAAAAAAATATTTTTTCTATATGCTTTATTTTTTTTTTATAAAAGTATTTATTTAAATAATAAAATATTAACGTGCAAATAAATGAACTTAGATAATATCCTCTAAATAAATAACTAAAATTAAGAATAATTTGAGATGAAAAAATTGTAGTTAAAAATAATGTTAAAATTAGATAGTTTTTAAAGATTTTTGAATAAATATAAAAAATACCAACTAAAGATAAAAAGCTAATAAATCTCAATATATAAAAATTAAATCCAAATATTTGATTTGATATAGTCCCTAAAAAAGATAATAAAAAATGATTATTAGGAGTATCTCTTCTAAAAAATTTATGCCAATTTAAATATCTATCAAATGTAATAATTTCATCATGAGCAGGATAAAGTTTAGAAATTATAAATATTTTTACTACTAAAAAAATAATTGTAATAATTAATGTAAATTCTAATAAATTTATTTTTTTAATCATGTCTTTTTTTTTATTTTATAATATTAATTCCAAATAATAATAACCGAAATAGAAAATGTTGTGTCAATTCTTTAAAGAAGAGAGTATTCTTACTAATAGTATTAAGTTAATTAAAATTACTCACAAAGTTTTAAACTTCATAGATAACTCTAAAATAAAGAATGGTATATTAAATATATCAATCTTACACACGAGTGCTTCGTTAATTGTTCAAGAAAATGCTGATGATGACGTGCAAAAAGATCTTTTAAATTTTTATGATAAATTAGCGCCTATGGACAACGAGATGTATATTCATAACACCGAAGGAAAGGATGATATGCCTGCTCATATTAAATCTTCATTAACTAATAGCAATTTAACTTTAAGTGTAAGAAATAGTAAATTAATTCTTGGAACATGGCAGGGTATATACTTATTTGAACACAGAATTGAACAGCAGATTAGAAAGGTGTTTTTACATCTTTTGGGAGAAAAATAATCATGAATCCACGATTAAATATTGTATTAATAATAGGCAGTGCACCAGATGCTTTAAGAATAAAAAAAGAAGATCTGTCTTTATTCTCAAGTCGAGTTGTTATTAATAATGCTTGGCAATTAATAAAAGATTGGAATTACTTAATTTATCCTGAAGATTTTCCAAATAAAAAATTACCCCCAAAATCAATATTAATTAAAAAAAAATTAGTTACAGCTCGTGAATTTGTTCCAAAACAAAATTCTTTTGGAGGATTTGTTTATGGTGGTGGCACAATGGCATTCACAGCAGGTTATTGGGCTTTAGGTGCTTTAAAACCAGATGTTATCGCCTACATAGGATGTGACATGATTTATCCAGTAGAGGAGGGAATACCAAGTCATTTTTATGGTTATGGTAAAGCAGACCCATTACGCTTAGATATTACACTGCAATCTTTGGAAGCAAAGTCTATACGTTTAATGGCTCTTGCCAAATCTAATAATTGTACAGTAGTTAATTTATCTGAGNTACCTAAGTCACGATTACTATTTCCTCGTATATCAATAACGAAACTATTAAATAAAATAGATCAAAAAGATTTAGTATCTGAGCGGTATATAAAATTAGATTCTAAGTCTGTAAAAAGAGCTTTAGAACTCGAGGATGAGTTAGCATATATGGTTTCATCAGGAAGATACTGGGAAAACTTAAAAGAATTTGATCAACTAAAATTAAGCGAAATAGATTCTCAATGGCTTAAGTCCGCATCTAATTTAAATTAGAAGATAGTTGAATTAAATTTGTTAGCGCAATATGACCGTAATCAAGTAGTAAAATTTAACTATTATTCACAAAAGATTTTACTTATGCTAATCAAGGATCGATAGAAATTAGAGGATATTAAAGAGTATTGTAATGGCGGGGTAGCTCAGTTGGTTAGAGCGCAGGACTCATAAGCCTGAGGTCGGTGGTTCGATCCCACTTCCCGCTACCAAATAGTGCAAACAATTTATGTTTAACGTCTCGTGCATTCAAATTACTTCAGATAATAATGTCTTTTCTAATTTAGAAAAAACAACAGATTTGATAATTAATTCTATTAAGAAAAAGGCAGATTTAATTATTACTCCAGAAAATACTTCTCTATTTACTTTAGATCATAGTGAACTTTTAGAAAAAGCAGAGGAAATGAATAATAATTTCTTTTTAGAATCTATAAGTAAAATTTCAGAGAGTTATAAAAAATGGATTTTAATTGGATCATTGCCAATAAAACTATCAAAAAAGTTACTAGCTAACAGATCTGTACTTTTTAATCCCAAAGGAAAAATTGTAAATTATTATGACAAGATTCATATGTTTGACGTCAATCTTTCAAAAAACGAAAAATATGAAGAGTCAAAAAAATTTTTATCTGGGAAAAAGAAAGTTTTAGCAAAGTTACCTTGGGGATTGATGGGACTTACTATTTGTTATGATGTTAGGTTTCCAAATTTATATCGAGAGCTTGCAAAAAAAGGTGCAATATTTATGACGGTACCATCAGCATTTACTAAGATAACAGGCGAAAAACATTGGCATACTTTATTAAAGGCAAGAGCCATTGAAAACTTTTCTTATATATTTGCAGCTGCTCAAACAGGTAGGCACTATAATGATAGATTAACATACGGGCATTCTTTAATTATTTCTCCTGATGGAGAAATTTTAAGAGAAAAAGAAAAGGGAGAAGGTTTTATTATTGCAAAAATTAATGAAAATCTTCCAAAACAATTAAGAGCTAAAATTCCAAGTCTTAAATCGAATTAATATTTCTTGTAGCTTTTTACTTCAGAGATATTTGATTTTGTTAAACTGTTAATTTTGTTTTTAAAGCGCGATCTTTCATCGTTAGTAAAATAAACATCCCTTGCAAGCTTTATAAATTTCTCTTTAAAATTACTTTTTCTTTCACAATCTCTAATGGCATCTTCAATTTTCCATAATTTAAGATTAATTGATTTGAGCTTTTTATATAATTTTGTAAGTGATTTAGACTTTTTAATATTTCTATTCACCGTTTCTTGTAAAGAACCCAATTCTTTTAAAACAATTTTAACTTTAGATTTATCTTTGATTTTATTTTTTTTTATCTCAAGAATTGATATTTTATCGAACAATTCACCTGCTGATATTTCAGAGTAAATTTTTTTTGTAATTTCCATAATTAATCAATAATGTTCTTTTATAATATATGTCAAATATTTTGATAATAAAACTTGGCTCTCTAGGAGACGTTGTTCAAATTTCCGGTGCTTTAAGAGATATAAGAGAACATCATCAAAATGATAAAATCACAATTTTAACTACCTCAAAATATTTAAATTTATTTCAAAATTGCCCATATGTTGATGATTGCATAGAAGATAAAAGGTTACCCAGATACAATTTTTTTTACCTCTTCAATTTACGAAAAAAAATAAACGATGTTAATTTTGAAAAAGTTTACGATTTACAAAATTCTAATAGAACAAATTTTTATAAAAATTTTCTTTTTAATATAAAAAACTGGTCAACTTCAAAAGACGCTCCCGAAAATCAATACAATAACTCAGTCTTACAAAGATTTGATGATCAATTAAGAAAGTCCAATATTAAAACAAAGTACACTTTAGCACCAGATTTTAACTGGGCGACAGAACGTAGTAATAATTATAATTTAGATAGTAATAAGAAATATATTTTATTTTTTCCTTTTTGTTCTAAAGATTTAATTCATAAGCGCTGGCCTTATTTTACTGAGCTCATAAACTTGATAAAAGAAAATCATACGGATTATGAACTAGTCATTGCACCAGGACCAGATGAAATAAAAGAAGCTAAAGAATTTAATATAAAAATTGCATTAGATAACGAAAGATCGTTAAATTTTTTTCAACTCGCGTCTTTGATTAAAAAATCTCATTTTGTCATAGCAAATGATACGGGACCAGCTCATATGGCAGCACACCTAGGCATCAAAGGTATTGTTATTTTTGGACCTCATACCACACCTAAAAAAGTTTCGATCGAAAGAGAAAAATTTTTAGCTTTGCAAACAGATGATTTAAAATCTCTTATGGCAGATAAAGTTTATGCTTTAATTAAAAGCTCGATTATAAGTTAAGTAAATTTGAATATTTTTTAATTATTTCTTTCCAATAAAATTTTTCAGAAAATTCTTCTGCGTTTTTTCCAAGTTCCAAATACTTTTTATTTTGAATAATTTTTTTTAAAGCTTCGTAAATTTCAGCATGATTGCTTCCATTGCATAAAATTCCAGTTTTATTATTTTGTACAGCATCAGGAGCTCCACCATCTTTTCCTGCTATAGAAGGTACCCCATAACTCGCTGCCTCAATATAACTGATGCCAAAACCCTCAACAGAGCTTCCTTCAATTCGCGAAGGCATTAAAAAAATATTTGAGTTTTTAAGTAGAGCGTTTTTTAATTCAGAACTTATATTTTTTTTAAAAACTACATTATTTTCTAAACCAAGTGATTTAGTAGTTTTTTTAAGATTTTCTTCCTCATCACCACTGCCAATAATTACGTATTTAAAATTAGGGTAAGTAGAGTGAAGATTCTTTAACGCCAACAAAGAAAAGTCGATACCTTTTCTTTTGTCAAATCTTGAGACAGTAATAATTTTGATTTCCGAATTATTAAATATTTCTTTTGCCTTCCTATCTGTTTCAGTACCTATTAATTGAGGCTCGTTAATCCCTGGGTTAATCACTTGTATTTTTTGCTCATCAAAGCCTTTTTCTAAAGCTAAATTTTTAGTAAATTGAGAATTTGCAATAATAAATTTGGCTTTTTTTAGTGCAGCAATGGATCTTTTATTTAAAGCACTTCCTATTGAATGATTAATTTCTTTTCCGTGTATTAAACAAAAAATTGGAATTTGGTTAAATATATTGTCAGTTATTAATTCAATACTTTTCCAATGATCTGCAACTATAGCTTTTACGGGTTCTTTATTTAAAATTTCTTTTAGAAGATTAAATTTTCTATATTTTTTTAAAATTTTAAATCCGCCTATTCTTTTAGTTTCAAAAAAATTTTTTTTGTCGTAATTTTCATCACCGGTAAATGAATCTGCCAAAACCTTAATAGGATGAAGTTTATGTAAATGAATTGTGAGACCTCCCATCAAACTTTGCATTCCACCCAATTCAGGAGGATAGCTTCTAGTTGTTACAATTATCATTTAATTTTTTTTCCATTTAATATTGCAGCCCATGCTCGGATATTGATTTATTGGACCTTTTGTTGTTTTTGATATTAATTCCATAGCAATTAGTAATTCACTTTCATTTTCAAGGACAGGTTTTAGATTATTAATTTTTCTAACTCTACCTCGATATTGTAATTCATTATTTTTATTATAACCAAAAAAATCAGGAGTACAGACAGCTCCGTAGTTGCGAGCCACTTCTTGATTTTCATCATAAAGATATGGAAATTTAAAACTATTAATTTTTGAAAATTTTTTCATATTTTCAAAACTGTCCTCAGGATATTCTTTTGTATCATTAGACATGATTGCAACTGAATTGATGCCAATTTCAGATAATTTATTAGTAATTTTTACTATTTCTTTAATCACGGCCTTTACATAAGGACAGTGATTGCAAATAAACATAATTAAAGTTCCGTTAATTCCTTTGATATCTTTTAGGGAAATTAAGGTTTCTTCTGTTGATTTTAATTTAAACTCTTTAATTTTTTCTCCAAAATTACATATTGGTGTTTCTGTTAAAGACATAATTTTATTTTACTATTTGGAATATTTGTTATGAATATAACATGATCTTTCAACTAGGTAATAAAAAATTAGTATCCGAAGGAAAACATTGGGTAGCATCAACAGCAAATGTTATTGGGGATGTAGTTTTAAAAAAAGATTCTAGTGTTTGGTTTAATGCAGTGATTAGAGGAGATATCGAAAATATTACTGTAGGCGAAGGTAGCAATGTTCAGGATAACTGCGTTTTGCATACTGACAATGGTTTTCCATTAAAAATTGGTAAAATGGTTACAGTGGGTCATCTTGTTATGTTGCATGGATGCACAATTATGGACAACAGCTTAATTGGAATAGGTTCAACAATTCTAAATGGTAGCGTAATTGGAAATAATTGCATTATAGGAGCTAATAGTTTGATTACAGAGGGAAAAATTATACCAGATAATTCTTTAGTAATGGGAAGTCCTGGAAAAGTAGTTAGGCAAGTTACCGAAGAAGAAAAAAAAGCAATTACTGAGAATGCCCAACATTACATTGATGGTTGGAAGAGATATGTAACTGATTTTAAAAAAATTTAAGGGACTAACCAAGTACTTGTATTACCATCTAACATAAATTTTGCGCGTCTATGTCCTTCTGAAGCTAGATAAAGCCATTCAAAGCTTTTTATTTTGCTTTCAACAACACAAAAGTTTTTATAACCTATTTCACTTTGCTCGAGAGTTGGAAGTGATCCACCCATTTCTTTTGATAAATCAGAAGCTGACTCATTAATTAAATCACCAGGCGCTTGTGGAGATAAATAACATTTTCTACTCATCATTTGTGTATTTTTCCATGCTAGTTTTGTAATCTCATTATCTTTATGAATAGTTGCAATGCCTTCAGCTCGAATCTGGATTTTTCGTTTTTTGCTATAAAAAACAAAATAAATTTTATTATTTTTTTTTAACGAAATAATTTTGGGAGATCTATGGTCGGTATGAAATCTTAATATATTTTTATCTTTAAAAGCTCCTCTTAATACAACAATCCTCCCATCAGCTCCTGTTTCAGAATTAATAATTATAATAGGAAGTCTAAAATCTTCATCGCGCTCACTAACTCCTTTTTCTAAAAAGGACCATATCTGATCAAGAATTACATCAATATTATTATAATAATCTGGGATATCTTTAATCACTTAATTTATTTTTTCTTAAGTCGAGTAATTAGACTTGAGGTATCAAATCGGTTTCCACCCTTTTTTTGAATCTCAGAATAATATTCATCTATAATTTTAGTAGTTGGAAGCTCGGATCCATTATTTTTTGCTTCCTCAAGAGTAATACCAAGATCTTTTCTCATCCAGTCAACTGCAAAACCAAAATCAAATTTATTTTCGATCATAGTTTTATATCTATTTTCCATTTGCCAAGACTGAGCAGCTCCTTTTGAAATAACCTCAATAACGTCTTCCATATTTAAACCTGCATTTTGACCGAAACGAATAGCTTCGGATAAACCCTGCACAACACCGGCAATACAAATTTGATTAACCATTTTAGCAAGCTGCCCACTTCCTGCAGGACCAAGTAATTTCATTTTTTTACTATAACATTTGATTATATCTTGAGCTTTTTCAAAATCTTTATTTTCTCCACCAATCATTACCGTTAGTTGGCCATTTTCAGCGCCCGCCTGACCACCAGAAACAGGAGCGTCTAAAAAACCAAAACCCTTTTCTTTTGCAGCTTTAAATAACTCTCTTGCGATTTTTGCAGAGGCGGTTGTATTATCAATAAATACAGAACCTTTTTTAATTGAATGAAATGCACCTTCAGATCCTAGGGTTACTTCCTTTAAATCATTATCATTACCAACACAGCAAAATATAAAATCAGAATCTTTACTTGCTTCTTTTGGAGTTTTTGCAAATTTTCCACCAAACTCTTTAGACCATTTTTCTGCTTTAGCAGTAGTTCTGTTATAAACGGTAACATCATGACCTGCCTTTGCTATGTGACGAGCCATTGGATAACCCATCACACCAAGACCTAAAAAAGTAACTTTAGCCATTTATGCTCCTATTAATCGTTTGTTAAATTAATCACTTATTATATTGCAGATAAATCTTTATAAAAACTTGATTTATTTAAGCTTTAAGAATAAAACGGTCAATTCAAATTATGGCACGAGTAACTGTTGAAGACTGTTTACAGCAAGTAGATAACCAATACGATTTAGTCATTTTGGCTAAAGAGCGTACTCTACAATTGGGCGTGGGCGACGCTCCGCAAGTTCCAGTGGATAATGACAAACGAACAGTTTTAGCTCTAAGAGAAATTGCAGAAAAAAAAGTTTCAGTAAAAGATTTAGAAGAGTCAACAATTGACCGTATGAGAGATCATCCGGACGATGCTGTGGCTCAAGAAGATTTCGATAGTCCAGACGGAGATTCTTTTGAAGATATTTATCAAGGCGAAGTTTCAAAATCAGGTCAGGCCATTCTTCCTTCAAAAAGATCTAGAAAAATTCCAGAACCAAAAGTTGGTGCTGAAGGCATAGCCATAGAAGCGGATGATGATGATCTTGATGATGATATCGCTTTAGAAGCGGCTCCTGAAAAAGAAACTTCAGAAGACAAAGCTTAATTAAATCTTAATTTTAAAATCTTTTAAAATTTTTTTCCTGTGTTGATCTAGATCAGGAATTTCGCCACGAGTACTCGGGTCTTTATAATTAGACATCTTAATTGGGTTTCCGGCCATTTTAAATTTTCCAATTTTTTTATGAGTTGAGCTTACGATCATATTTCTAGATTTGATTTGAGGGTTTTCAACAGCTTGCTTAATATTATAAATAGGTCCGCAAGGTATGCTCATTTTAGTAAAAAGCTTAATCCAATGATTAGTACTATTTTTAATTAAATATTTTTCTAAAATTAATTTCAAATCATTCGCATTTGCATTTCTTACTTTATTATTCAAAAATCTTTTATCTTTAATATATTCTTTGCATCCAAGTGAATTACAAAGGTTTTCAAATAACTTATCATTGCCTGCCGCAATAATTATAAAACTATCTTTTGTTTTATAAGCTTCGAAAGGAGTGATGGATGGATGACGGGATCCCATAGGCTTTGGAATTTCACCGCTGCTAAAATATCTTGCGATTGCATTTTCTAAAATTGCAATTTGGCAATCAAGCATGGACACATCAATTTTTGTACCCTTGCCAGTTTTTTGTCTATCAAATAGAGCTGCATTAATTCCAATTGCTGTAAATAGTCCTGCAGTAATATCACCAATAGAAGTTCCAACTCTAGTAGGCTTTCCATCAGGTTGACCCGTTACACTCATTAACCCACCCATTCCTTGAACCACCATGTCATAAGCTGGCAAAGTTTTTAAAGGGCCAGTTTGACCAAAGCCTGAAGCTGAAGCGTAGATTAATTTTGGATATTTCTTCTTTAATACCTCCCAAGAATAACCCCACTTATCTAACGTTCCCGGTCTAAAATTTTCAACTAACACATCAGATTTCGCTAATATTTTTTCAAATATTTTTTTGTCGTCTTTATTTTTTAAATTTAGAGCAATACTTTCTTTGCCTCTATTAAGAGACATAAAATAAGCTGAATAATCTTTTATGAATGGACCAAAACTTCTGCTGTCATCTCCTGTCTCAGGCGATTCTACTTTTATAATTCGAGCGCCAAGATCTGATAAGACCATAGTGCAATAAGGACCAACTAAAACCCTTGTTAAATCTAATACAACAATACTTTTTAAGGGCCCTAAATTATTTTTCATCCACAGAATATTACATTGACAAAGAGCAACATTCAAACCAGAATAATATCTTAAATAAATCTAAGGGGAGATCATGAAAATTAAAGTACACTTAACAGCACTTGTTAGTATTTTTTTAATACTATCAGGAGTAAATTCATATTCAGCAGATATAGTTTTAAAAGCATCACATCAGTTTCCAGGTAAAGGCGATTCTAGAAATGAAATGCTTGAGATTTTGTCATCCGAAGTAGCAAAAGCAAAAGTTGGTGTTGATGTTAGAATTTTTCCAAGTGCATCACTTTATAAAAGTTCAGAACAGTACAAACCGTTAACAGAAGGTCAATTAGATATGACTCTTTTGCCATTGGACTATGCATCAGGTTTCAAACCTGAGTATGGAGCAACTTTAATGCCAGGTTTAGTTAAAAACCATTCTCACGCAGCTAGAATGAACGTTTCTCCTTTTATGAAAGATATTAAAAATATTTTAAAACAAGAAGGAGTGATCGTTTTGGCTGATGCTTGGTTTGCCGGCGGGTTTGCATCTAAAACAAAATGTATAACAAATCCTGAGTCTGCAAAAGGACAAGTGACTAGAGCAGGCGGAAGTATGTTTGAAGAAATGTTGAAAGGGGCAGGCGCTTCAATTGCTTCAATGCCTAGCAATGAAATCTACCAAGGTTTGCAAAGCGGAGTTTTAAACGGAGTTAACACTAGCTCAGAAAGTTTTGTTACATTTAAACTTTACGAACAAGTTAAATGTATGACACCTCCAGGAAAATTTGCTCTTTGGTTTATGTATCAACCAATACTTATGTCTGAAAAATCATTTAATAAATTAAATGAGAAGCAAAAAGAAGCTCTAATAGCTGCTGGCAAAAAAGCAGAACAATATATGACTAAAGAAGCTGCAAATTTAGACACTAAAATGGAAAAAATATTTAAAGAAAAAGGTGTTCAACTTGCATACATGACCGAAGCTGATTACAAAGCTTGGATAGAAATAGCAAAAGCAACCTCATATAAAAAGTTTGCAGAGAAAGTTAAAGACGGCGACAAGTTAATCGCGAAAGCTTTGGCTGTTAAATAATTTTAAATTTGATTGGTGGGTTTAAAGCCCACCAATCTTTATTAGGATTAGTATGATTAATTTTATAAAGTTTGCTCATAATTTATCTAGGCTTTCAGGAGTAACTGCTACGTTATTAGTAATAGCAGCTGTTTTTGTAACGACCGAAATGGTTATTGTTAGGTATTTCTTAAATATGTCGACTACTTGGCAAACAGAATTTGTTATCTTTTCTTTAGCCGCCGCAACTTTTGTAGGCAGTCCTTATGTTCTTTTAAAAAAGAAGCATGTGAGCATTGATATTGTCACTCACTATATGAGTAAAAAAAATCAAAAATTAATGTCTTATCTAGCCTCCTTTTTTTCAATTATTTTTTTAATTATATTTTTATACACAAGCATTGAACTTTTTATTCATGCCTGGGAAAAAAATCTTAAAACTCCAACTATCTGGAATTTCCCTTTATGGAAGGTTTATATATTTTTACCGATAGGAGCTTTTTTGTTAATTATTCAATCTATAGCAGATATTTTTTGTACAATGATTGACTACAACAACCCTAAGGGAAATTAATATGACACCTTTAGTCCTTTCTATTTATATAATTGGCGCTACATTTTTAATTTTAGCAACGGGCATTCCAATAGCATTTGGACTTGCCCTTGTATCAACGCTTTTCTTTGTTGGTATCGAAGGCATTGGAAGATTACCTCTTGTGGCGGAACAGCTTTTTAATGGTTTACAAGATTTTGGAATAGTAACTATTCCAATGTTTTTATTAATGGGAATTGCAATCGCAGCTTCACCCGCAGGAAAAGATTTGTATTTAGCACTTGATCGTTGGTTAAATAGAGTTCCTGGAGGATTAGTTTTATCTAACCTTGGAGCTTGCGCAATATTCGCAGCATTGTGTGGATCGTCACCTGCAACATGTGCTGCCATTGGAAAAATGGGAATTCCTGAAATGAGAAAAAGAGGTTATTCAGATGAGCTTGCAACAGGAACAATTGCTGCTGGAGGAACTCTTGGAATATTAATACCTCCTAGCATCACAATGATTATTTACGGAATATCCACAGGAACTTCAATTGGCAGACTTTTTATAGCAGGGATAGTGCCTGGCATTATGCTTACAGCTTTATTTATGTTTTGGGCTTATATTTATGTGAGATTCAGTCAAGGAAGAGGAAAAGAAAAAGTTGCAGTAACACAATATACTTGGAAAGAAAGATTTGAAATTCTTCCAAAAATTTTACCTTTTGTATTTCTTGTTATTGGAGTTCTGTACGTTTTGTATGGAGGCTTTGCTACTCCTAATGAAGCATCAGCTGTAGGCGCGTTATTTGCGATGGGTTTGGTTGCGGTAGTTTACAAGATGTATAATACTAAATACTTCTGGGAAATTTTTTCTGAAACAATGGTTGAAAGTGTAATGCTACTTTTAATTATAGCGGCATCATTCTTATTCGCGTTTGTACTTTCTAATTTATATATCACGCAATCTATTGCTAAAGAATTAGTCGCTATTTCTTCCAACAAATGGCTATTAATGTTTTATATTAATTTATTTCTAATAGTTGCCGGTTTCTTCTTGCCGCCTGTTGCAAGTATTTTAATGACAGCTCCAATTCTTTACCCAATTATTGTGGCTGCAGGATTTGACCCTATTTGGTTTGGTGTGGTTGTAACTATTAATATGGAGATTGGCTTAATCCATCCACCGGTTGGGCTTAATATATTTGTTATTCAAGGAATTGCGCCCGATGTTGCTTTGAGTAAAATTTTGTGGGGTTGTTTGCCGTATGCAATATTAATGATATTGCAAATAGTGATACTTTGCGCATTCCCTCAAATTGCCACTTGGTTACCTTCTTTAGTTATGGGATAACACAGCAATATGCTGGGTTTAAAAAAATTCCTTACCTTTGTTGCTGATAAAGGGAAAAGTTTCTTTGGTAATTTATTTACTAGAAAAAAAGATACAGCAACTCATTTAACTGAGTTATGTGAACAACTAACATCAGAAGATGGGGTTGTTTCAGGGATAACTATTGCAAGAGAGTTTTGGAACCTTTATGAAAAATCAAATTTAGAAGAAAAAGAAAAATTTTTTTTAGAGGCAAATAAAAAATTTAAACCAGATTATTCACTCATTAGTAGAGCCTGCAGAGATTTTATTGATAATAGTAATCAAATAACATTAGAAAATTTAAATCAACTTGTTGAGGGAAAAAGACAAGAATTGATAAGAAGATTAAATTTAGCTCCCAACGGAACCCAGTCTTTGGTCAACATGAGAGAAGACTTGATATATTTTTTAATAAAGCATCAAGCGTTAAAAGATTTTGATAAAGATTTTAGGCATTTATTTAGATCTTGGTTTAATCCCGGTTTTTTAAAATTAACTCGAATTAAAAAAGAAACCGACTCAGATATTTTGCAGAAAATAATTAAAAACGAACGTGTTCATGAAATTAAAAGTATAGAAGCGCTTTATAGACGATTAGAAAATGACAGATTATTTTATGCTTACTTCCATCCCATTCTTGATAAAGAACCTTTAATATTTGTTCAAGTTGCTTTTACGAAAGGTGTTGGAACTTCAATTCAAACAATTACCGAAGGAGGGGTTAATAATACTGAAGATTATGATGCTGTAACTTTTTATTCAATCAGCAACTCTAATAAAGGATTGCAAGGAATTACTTTAGGAAATTTTTTAATAAAAAGAGTTGTTTTTGAAATTCAACAAGAGTTCCCAAAAGTTAAAAACTTTTTCACATTGTCACCAATACCAGGATTTGCAAATTGGTTTAATAAACAGTCAGAAGATAAAATTAAAAAAATATTAAAAAATGATGATTATAAAAAACTAATGTTTTTAAAAGAACAAGATGATATTAACTTTAATCAATATAAAATTGAACAAAACAAACAAGCTCTTAAAAAAATAGTCTATCATTATTTAGTAGAAGAAAAAATTAACAAAAAACCCATTAATGGAGTTGCTTGTTTTCATTTAAATAACGGAGCGTCGATCTACGATATAGTTGTGAATGGCAATTTATCTATAAATGGATTTAAGGAATCTTTTGGAGTAATGGTTAATTATTATTATGAACTTGAAAAAATAGTTCAAAATCATGAAGAATTTGTTAAAAAAAACAAGATCTCAATAATGGAGAATTTAACTAAGAATGTCTAAAGTTAATAGAAAAGTAAGTGTAGCTCCTATGATGGACTGCACTGACAGGCACGATCGTTATTTTTTAAGATTAATAAGCAAGAATGTTATGCTTTATTCAGAAATGATCTCAACGGGCGCAATTCTTAAAGGTAAACAGAGAAATGTTTTAGAATTTAGTGAATTTGAAAAACCAGTTGCTCTACAGCTTGGAGGATCTTCTGTTAAGGAGCTGTCGGAAGCCTCAAAAATTGCGGAGGATTATAATTATGATGAAGTTAATTTAAATCTAGGCTGTCCTAGTAAAAAAGTTCAAAAAAATAAATTTGGTGCTTGCTTAATTAAGGAACCAGACTTGGTGATGGAATGTTTAAATGGAATGGTCAATGCAACAAAACTTCCAGTAACTGTTAAAACAAGAATAGGTTTTGATGATGTGGAAGATTTTGATTATTTAGATAAGTTTGTAAAAAAAATTGCAAGCACAGGAGTTAAGACAATTATTCTTCATGCAAGAAAGGCAATTCTTAAAGGATTGAGTCCAAGAGATAATTTAAGAATTCCAAAATTAAATTATGGAATAGTAAAACAAATCAAAGATAGCAATCCTAATTTAGAAATTATTATTAACGGTGGAATTATAAACACTGATCAAATTAAAAATCATTTAAAAAATGTAGATGGCGTGATGATTGGAAGGGCTATTTATCATTCACCTTATTTTTTAGCAGATATTGAAAGAGAGATATTTAATAATGATAATATTCCAACCAGAGAAGAGATTGTAAAACAAACAGTTGAATATTGTCTTACTGAAGTTAAAAAAGGAACAAGAGTTAATCAGGTCATGAGACACACTGTCGGACTTTTTCATGGTATTCAAGGCGCAAATTCTTGGAAGAGGTATTTAAGTAATAATATGCTAGTGAGAGATGCGGACGTTAAAAAAGTCGATTATATATTGGATTTAGTCAAAGATAACTTTAATTCTGCAAAATCTTCAGATTAATATATTTGACTAATTTGTTTTAAAAATTAATAATGATTTCATGTGGTTAGTATTAGCATTAATAGCTGGAGTAACTGTTGGTGTTGTTGAAAAAGACAGTATAGGAAAAGCTTTTGATTTTAGTGTTAAAACAGTTAAAGAAACAACTGAAACTGTCATCCAAAAAACTAAAGATATTACTAAATAGTTCCGTTAATTAACGGTTTCAAAAATATTAAATAATAATTGCGATATGTGCTGAGGTTTCTGATCAGCAAAATCAGAGATTTGATGTCTACAGCTAGTGCCATTTGCAACTATAATATCGTTATCTTTTAATTCTTTTTTAATTGTAGGTACTAAAGTTAAGTGTGCCATTTTTTTTGAAATATCATAATTTTTAACATCATATCCGAAGGATCCTGCCATACCGCAGCAACTTGTTTCGATTGATTTGTGTTTGATATTTAAAGTGGTTAATAATTCTAACAATCCCTTTAATCTATCTTGAGATTTTTGGTGGCAATGGCCATGAACTAATACGTTATGTAAAAATTTATTAGTTGATAGTTTTTTACCATCTTTAATTTGTTCAAGAATAAACTCTTCAATTAGATAGAATTTATTTTTAATTTTCTCTTTATTATCAATATTTTTCAAAGATTTAAATTCATCATCAAAGGTTAATAAACAAGACGGTTCAATTCCAACAACAGGTGTTGAGGCATGATTGTTATTAATAATATAATTGGTAAAACGTTGCATCTCAGCCTGCGCTTTATCTAATTGACCGTAAGAAATATAAGTTCTTCCACAACATAGGGGCCTTCCTAATGAGTCGTCATCAAAATTTGGAATAATAGCTTTGTAACCGAATTTATTTAAAACTTTTATAGCGTAAATAAGATTTTGAATTTCAAAATTAATATTAAATGTATCTGCAAGTAAAATTACTTTGTTCTGATAATTATTTTGAGAATAGTAAATATTTTTTAACGGACTAATATTTTGAACCTCTGGCATAGTTCGTTTTGTTGAAAAATTAAATAACAATTCGAGAACTTTATTTAATACAGGAATATTTTTGACTTTATTAAAAATAGGTGCCATTAATTTAATAAACCCGATATTATTTGGCATATTCGAAATAATTTTATCTTTTAATTTCATTGAGAATTTTTTGTAGTAATGGAATAAAAACTCGCTTTTCATTTTAGAAATATCCACACTCATAGGACATTCTCTTTGACAGGCTTTGCAGCCTACGCATAATTCCATAGTTTCAAACATTTCTTTTGAAACAAAAGCACTCTTTGGTAATTGATTAGAAAGAGCCAAACGCAATGTATTTGCTCTGCCTCTAACCAAATCCTTTTCATCTTTTGTAACTCTATAAGAAGGACACATAACGCCAGAATCTAATTTTCTGCAGGCACCATTGTTATTACACATCTCAACCGCATCAGATAACTCTCCCCAATTAGACCAATCGTAATGTGTGGTAATTTTTTCAGATTTATAATCTGCCTTGTAACGCATTAGAGATCTATCGTTCTGCTTATAAGATCTGACTATTTTATTTGGATTAAATAAGTTTTTTTGATCAAATAAATCTTTCACATTCTCAAAGGCATTTACTAATTTTTTACCAAACATCATTTCATGAAACTCAGAGCGCAATATTCCATCTCCATGTTCACCAGAATGTGAACCTTTATATTCCTTTACCATTTGAAAGGCTTCTTCCGTAATACTTCGCATATTTTTGATATCTTGGTCTGATTTCATGTTGATAATAGGTCTTACATGTAATGTGCCAACAGAAGCGTGAGCATAAAACATTCCACTCGTATTATATTTTTTAAATACTTCGTTTAATCTTGTTGTGTAATCTGCAAGATGGTCAAGTGAGACAGCACAATCCTCAATGAAAGCAACTGGTTTTCTATCTCCCTTTAAAGACATTAAAATATTAAGACCAGCTTTCCTCATCTCAAATATTTCTTTTTGATCTTTTAAATTTTCATAAAATGAAAATACGTTATTTTTATTTTGAGATAGAATTAGAGTTTCTAAGTCTTTAATTTTATGTTTTACTTCACTTAAATTATCATCAATAAATTCAACCATTAATACCGCTTGAGGATTTCCTTGAAAGTACTTCTTTATTGATCCTTGAAACATCGGGATCATTTTTGCAAGATTTAAAAGATTATCATCCATTAACTCAACAGCAGTTGGTTTTAATTTTACAATTTCTTTTGTAATTTCCATGGCCTGTCTAAAGTTTTGAAATGAACAAAGACCTAACATCTTCTGCTTTGGAATAGGGGAGAGTTTTAATTTTACTTTATTGAATAAAGATAAAGTTCCTTCAGAGCCAACTAAAATATTTGAAGTGTTAAAACCATTTGGATTAATAAGATCTAGATTATATCCGCCCACACGTCTTTGTGTTTTGGGAAAATTATCATTTATTTCTTGTTTATTATTTTGATAAATTTTTATGAGCTCTTCTATAATTTTATATTGTCTGTTCTGATTATTTTTAGTGATCAGATAATCTTTGTTTATGTTTTCAAATGTATAAAGAGATCCATCATCAAGAATAGCTTCAACCGCTTCAACGTTATGAACCATGTTGCCGTAATAAAGTGATCTAGAACCACAACTGTTGTTACCAGTCATTCCACCAATTGTTGCTCGGCTACTAGTTGAAACATCAACTGGAAAACATAAATCATATTGTTTTAATTTTTCATTTAATTGATCAAGCACCAGACCAGGCTGAACCCAGGCTGTTTTTTCATTTAAATCTATATGTAAGATTTGATTTTGAAACTTTGAATAATCTAGAACAACGCATTCACCAACAGTTTGACCGCACTGTGAACTACCCGCTCCTCTTGGCAAGATAGGAAGTTCATTTAATGTACAATATTCAAGTACACGTAATACATCGTCAGTATCTTTTGGAATTACGATTCCAATAGGAGTTATTTGATAAATGGAAGCGTCTGCACTGTATCTACCTCTTGAAAACTCATCAAATAAGACTTCTCCTTTAACTAGAGATTGAAGTTCTTTTCCTATTTTTGAAATTGTATTTTGATTTAATTTCATATTTAATCAGTTTTTTTAAAATTAATTATATATAGCTTTATGTCAAAATCGAACTCTTTAAGACCAGGAAAGCATTTCTTACAAATTCCAGGTCCAACAAATATTCCAGATCGAGTACTTCATGCGATGAGTTATCCAACCATCGATCATCGAGGTCCTGATTTTGCAGAAATTGCTAAAAGAGTTTTAGACAGACTTAAAGGTGTTTTTAAAACGACCCAGCCAGTAATTATGTATCCAGCTTCTGGTACAGGAGCTTGGGAAGCTGCAATCGTTAATACCTTAAATCCAAAAGACAAAATATTAATGTTTGAAACTGGACAGTTTTCTTATTTGTGGGCAGAACAAGCAAAGAAACTTTCTTTAGACGTGGAACTTGTGCCAGGAGATTGGCGACATGGAATTGATCATAAAGTTGTTGAACAAAAATTAAGTCAGGACAAGGATCATAAAATAAAAGCATTATTGGTACTCCATAACGAAACAGCAACTGGCATTACAAATAATATTGGTAACATTAGAAAAGCAATGGATAGCGCTAAACATCCTGCGCTTTTATTAGTTGATACCATTTCATCTTTAGCTTCAATTGATTATCGTCATGACGAGTGGAAAGTAGACGTTACAGTTTGTGGATCTCAAAAAGGTCTGTTGTTACCTCCGGGACTTTCTTTTAATGCTATTAGTCAAAAAGCTTTAGAGGCGCATTCAAGATCAACTATGCAAAAAGCATATTGGGATTGGAAACCAATGTTAGAGAATAACAAAAATGGTTTCTTTCCTTATACACCAGCTACAAATTTAATTTTTGGACTTGATGAAGCTTTAAACATGTTAATGGAAGAGGGCTTAGAAAATATATTTAAACGTCACGCAAGGCATGCAGAAGCTACAAGAATTGCTGTCAAAGCTTGGGGCCTAGAAATCTTAGCTAAAAATCCTGAAGAATATTCAAATACTATTACGGCAATTCTTCTGCCAGAAGGTTATGACTCAGATAGTCTAA
The DNA here is from genome assembly GCA_000371745.1 of alpha proteobacterium SCGC AAA280-B11. Lineage (GTDB taxonomy): Bacteria > Pseudomonadota > Alphaproteobacteria > Pelagibacterales > Pelagibacteraceae > Fontibacterium. Next base: position 10,944 of record AQUH01000002.1, on the reverse strand, counting down.
GAAAAGTTATATTAGATGATTATAATATGTCTTTAGGAATGGGACTTAATAAAATTAAAGGAAAAGTTTTTAGAATTGGTCATTTAGGAGATTTTAATGATCTAATGCTAGCAGGTACTCTAGCTGGAGTAGAAATGGGTCTTAAAAAATCTAAGATTCCTTTTAAATCTGGCGGGTTAATGGCCGCTATCGATTATCTTTCAAAGTAGATTTCGTTACTTTAATTAGTTACAATAATTCAGTTAAAATTAAAAATAAGGGGATACTTCATGTTACTTAAAAATTTTTTTGCAGCCGTTATATCATTTTGCCTTGTGACTTTTTCAGTAAGTGCACTTGAAATTAAAATCGGTCACGTGGGTGAACCTGGATCTTTATTTAACGATTCAGCGGAGCATTTTGTAAAACTTGCTAACAGCAAATTAGGTTCAAAAGCAAAAGTTGTAAATTTTGGTTCTAGCCAATTAGGTAGCGACAAAGAAATGATGCAAAAAGTAAAATTAGGAACATTAGAAATGGCGGTTCCATCAACATTCATGTCAACTGTTCATGATGAATTTGGCGTTTTTGAAATGCCTTATATAATTAAAGACAGAAAGCATATGTCTAAAGTTGAAAAAGAAGTAGTAAACCCAATACTTTCAAAAAATTTAGAAGAAAAAACTGGATATAAAGTTTTAGCTGTTTGGGAAAATGGATTTAGACAAATTACAAATAATAAAAAACCAATTAATGTTCCAGACGATCTAAAAGGAATTAAATTAAGAGTTCCGGAAGGAAAATGGAGAGTAAAAATGTTCCAAGCTTATGGAGCAAACCCAACTCCAATGGCATTTGGTGATGTATTTGTTGCCCTTAAAACAGGAACAATTGATGGACAGGAAAATCCTTACACTCAAATTACAAGTGCAAAATTTCATGAAGTACAAAAGTTTTTAAGTGTAACAAACCATGTGTATACACCTGCCTTCGTTGTAGTTCATAAAGAAACTTGGAATAAATTACCCGAAGATGTAAGAAAAATTTTAGAACAAGCCGCTAAGGATACTCAGCCGTTTGTATATAAACGAGCAGCAGAGATGGAAGTTTCTTTATTAAAGGTAGTTACGGATTTTGGAGTTAAAGTAAACACCGCGAATAGAGAAGCATTCGTAAAAGCAAGCGATCCAATTTACAAGGAATTTGCAACAGATGTTAAGTCAGGAGCAACTCTTGTTTCTAAAATATTAGATTTGGCTAAAGCTAAATAAGTATAGTTAATTTTATAACTTATGATCTCTGCAAAGGCGTACGATAAGTATCTGCAATATTTTCTTTTTTTTCAGATGATCTCATTATCAATTACGGTATTATTGGGAGTCTGTTTTAGATGGGCAGGACACTCTCTGGTTTGGTATGATGAGATTGCAGGAATTCAGCTTGCTTGGATTACTTATTTTGGCTCTGCTTATGCTTCTTTAAAAGGCCTGCATATTGGAATGCCTACTTTAATAAAGGTATTTTCGAAAGATATTAGAAAAATATTATTTGTTTTATCCAAAATAATTATTTTTTTATTTTTCTTGGTTTTAACTTACTACGGTACAAAAGTTATTATTGTCTTAAGAGGAGATACGCTAGTAACCTTAGATTGGATCCCTCAATCTTTTGTACAATCTGTAATTCCAGTTTCTTCTCTTTTAATTATTATCTCTGAGTTTCTTTCTTACAAAGAAGCCTACGAACAAACTATTAAAGATTAAATGATAGTATTATTATTGTTTTCAGTTTTAATATTTTTACTTTTTATCAATATTCCTATTGCGATTAGCATCGCTGTAGCAACTGTAGTAGTAATGGTCGCCAAAACAGGACCACAGTATTTAGTTAATACGGCCCTTGCCATGTATAATGGAGCGAAAAGTTTTCCACTAATTGCCATTCCCTTATTTATTTTAGCTGGAGCTATTATGAATAGTTCTGGAATCTCAAGAAGATTAATTGCTTTTGCTTCTGCCTGCGTTGGTTTTATCAAAGGCGGTCTAAGCATGGTCACTATTGCTACATCAATGTTTTTTGCTGAAATTTCAGGCTCTGCTGTCGCCGACGCATCTGCATTAGGTTCAATTCTAATCCCGGCAATGAAAAATAAAGGTTATTCTCCCGCATACGCAGCATCAGTTGTGTCCTCAGCTTCTTCACTTGCTATTATTATACCACCATCCATTCCAATGATTTTATATGCTGTGATAGCGGGATGTTCTGTTGAGCAATTGTTTGTTGCAGGATTTGTACCTGGATTTTTAGGAGGCTTTTTAATGATGGCCGTGTCTTATATTTATGCAAAGAGAAAAAATTTACCTATTGAAGAATCTTTTAATATTAAAAATATAAAAAGAACTGCAAAAGAAGCTGGTTTAACTTTTATTTTACCAATAATAATTTTGGGAGGAATATTTGGTGGATTTGTAACAGCAACAGAAGCTGCTGGCTTAGCAGTGTTTGCTTCTTTAGGTATTGCATACTTGTATAAAGAATTTAATTTAAAACAATTTTTTGATTCAACTGTTGAAGGGGGGTCGCAAACAGCAACGGTCATGTTATTAGTCGCGTCTTCTATGTTGTTAGGTGAATTCTTAACTATGGAACAAATTCCACAAAAGATAGCTTCGTCTTTAACAACATTAACTCAGAATAAATATCTAATTTTAGCAATCTTAAATGTTTTTCTATTTATTATTGGATTCTTTTTGCATTCTGCCGCTGCAATTATTTTAGTAGTACCAGTTGTAATGCCTTTAATTAACAGCCTAGGAATAGATCCTGTTCATTTTGGAATTATTGTAACTTTAAACTTAGCAATCGGTCAGCAAACACCCCCTGTTGCAAGCGTTCTCGCTGTAGCCTGTTCCATTGCAAAAGTAGACATGTGGACGGCAACAAAGGTGAATATTATCTTTATCAGCGTTTTAATTTTTATATTATTGCTTTGTACTTATGTTCCCATTGTACCGATGTCTTTAGTTGAGTACTTTTATAGATAACAAGAATGTCAAAACTAATTTTACAAAAAAAAATTAGCGATTACATAATCGAAATATCGTTAAATCGTCCGGAAAAATTAAACGCTTTAACAAAGCCTATGTGGAAAGAATTAGGCGCTGTTTTTAAAAAACTTTCCATTAATAAAAATTTAAGATGCGTTGTAATTAGAGGGCAGGGAGGAAAATCTTTTTCTCCAGGCAATGATATTAGTGAATTTACAACTGAACGTTCGAATAGCAAACAATCAAAAGATTATGGAAAATTTTTGCACTCTACATTAAAAGCCATATTAGACTGCCCCATTCCAACCGTTGCTTTAATTGAGGGTATTTGTGTTGGTGGAGGTTTAGAAATAGCTTCTTGTTGCGATATTAGAGTATGTGGAAAATCATCTAGATTTGGCGTTCCTATTAACAGACTAGGCTTAACAATGGCACCAAGAGAAATGCAGCCGTTAATTAATTTAGTTGGAAAAAGTATCACTTTAGAAATTTTATTAGAAGGTAGAGTTTTTGATTCAGCAGAAGCTTTACAAAAAGGCTTAGTTAATAAAATTGTCTCTGATAGCGACGTTGAGAAAGATGCTTACGAAACAGCGGAAAGAATAGCTGATGGAGCTCCATTGGTTGCAAGATGGCATAAAAAGTTTGCAAAAGAGCTTTCAAATAATGAAAAAATTACAGATAAGATGAACGACCAAGGTTATAAATGCTATGATACTGAAGATTTTGATATTGGTTACAAATCGTTCTTAAATAAAATAAAACCAAAATTTAAAAATAAATAACTATGCCAGGACCTATTCATGGCATTAAAGTTCTTGAACTAGCACAAATAATGGCAGGCCCAAGTTGCGGTCTACTCCTTGCTGATCTTGGCGCTGACGTTGTTAAAATAGAAAAAATTCCAGACGGTGATGATACAAGACGATTTACCCCGCCCGATGTTAACGGAGAAGCAGCAGCCTTCATGACTATGAACCGAAATAAAAAAGGATTTGCTTTAGATTTAAAGAGTAATGAGGGCAAAGAAGTATTTAAAAAAATGGTTAAAAAAGCCGATGTAATAGTTGAAAATTTTAGAAAAGGAACCTTAGAAAAATTAGGCATTGGTTATGAAGAACTTAAAAATATAAACCCTAAAATAATTCTATGTGAAATATCGGGATATGGCAGAACAGGTCCTTATGCGGATAAAGGAGGATTTGATTTAGTCGCACAGGGAATGACTGGACTTATGAGTATAACCGGAGAAAGCTCAGATAAACCGCCAATGAAAGTTGGCGCACCTATTACAGATATTACCGCAGGAATTTTAGGGGCAACAGGTGTGCTTGCTGCTTTAATTCACCGAGACAAAACTGGAGAAGGGCAAAGAGTGGATACCTCTTTATATGAGGCTGGAATTATTCATACTTACTGGCAATCAGCAATTACAAGTGCCACTGGAAAATCTCCAGGTCCTTTAGGATCGGCTCATCCGTTAACAGCTCCTTATCAAGCTTTTAAAACTAAAGATAAATGGATTACGGTTGGCGCATCTAATCAAAATAACTGGATTCATTTACTTGAAGCTTTAGGAAGAAAAGATTTACAGGAAGATAAAAGATTCAGTAGTAACGCTAATCGTATGAAAAATTTGCAAGAACTTGTTGAAATTTTAAATAAAGAAATGATTAAAAAAAATTCTAAAGAATGGTTAACGATATTTGATCAAAAAGGTCTTCCGTGCGGACCCATCAACAGTATAGAAGAAATGTTTGAAGATTCTCATACAAAACACAGAGAAATGATTATTGAAGTTAAAAATACTAAAGCTGGAACATTTAAGTCTATTGGAATGCCTATTAAATTTTCAAAATCTAAAACAGAAAAATCTAAGGGAGCACCTATATTTGGAGAACATACTATAGAAGTTTTAATAGATTATGGTTTTAATAAAACTGAAATTGATAATTTAATTAAAAATAAAATAATTTATTCTTCAAGCAAATAAGCTTAAGAGTCTTATTGAATGTTTTTTAAAAGATTATTCTCACGTAGTAATTTAGAGTTAAAAGTTAATGACGGTGGCAGAGCTGCTGCTGGTTACAAAGGGCAAGCAGGGGATTGTGTTGTGAGGTCTATCGCGATTGCCACAGGCATGCCTTATCAAAAAGTGTATGATGATTTATTTCAAGCTAATGAAGAATTTAGAAATACATCAAGAACTAAATTAGCTCGAAGTTTAAAGCAAAGAAACGACAGTCCAAGAACTGGAACTCATAGGGCAGTATTAAATAAATATTTAGAAAAACTAGGATGGAAATGGACCCCTACTATGTTTGTAGGACAAGGCTGTAAGGTGCATTTAAAAAAAGAAGAACTTCCCATGGGAACTTTAATTGTTTCTTGTTCAAAACATCTAACCGTAGTCATTAATGGAGTATTAAATGATGTGTTTGATTGTTCTCGGAATGGAACTCGTTGCGTTTATGGTTATTGGACTAAAGACTAAATTTTTTGGTCGTATTCACCAACTTTTCCAGTCTTTTGAAGTGTTCTATCAATAAAATCGAAGATATTTTTGGTGTCTTTATTAGACTTTAAAGTTTCAACTACCACAACTAAAGAAGGTTTATTAGAGGATGCTCTAATTAATCCCCATGAGTTATCTTCAAGAACAAATCTAACTCCATTGATAGTGATAATCTCTTTAATTGATTGATCGTTAATTTTAGTTTTATTTTCTTTAAATTCTTTGAATTGCTCAGTGATTAGATCAACGACTTGATACTTTTCTTCATCTTTACAGAACGGAGCCATAGTAGGAGTTTGATAGGTCATGGGAAGTGCATCTATAATCTCTGACATATTTTTATTTTCATTATTTAGTAAATGACATACTTGAATCGCTGACATTATCCCGTCATCAAACCCGAATCCGATGGGTTGATTAAAAAAGAAATGACCACTTTTTTCAAAGCCAGCAATTGATTTAGTTTCTTTTACTTTTCTTTTAATGTGAGAATGTCCTGTTTTCCAAAAGATAACTTCACAGTTATTATTCTTTAAAACCTCATCATTTGAGTAAAGACAAGTTGATTTCACATCGATAATAAACTTTTGTCCTTTATGTTTGTTTGAAATATTTCTTGCAATTAATAACCCTATTTTATCGGAAAATATTTCTCGTCCTTTATTATCAATAACGCCAACTCTATCTCCATCTCCATCAAAACCAAATCCAATATCAGCTTTATTTTTAATAACAGCTTCACTAATAGCATGAAGCATTTTCATGTCTTCAGGGTTGGGATTATATTTAGGGAAAGTATAATCAAGGTTGCAATCTAATTCTATAACATCACAGCCAATTCCTCTTAAAATTTGTGGTGCAAAAACTCCAGCTGTTCCATTACCACAGGCAACAACTGCTTTAATTTTTTTATTTATTTTATTATTTGAAATTAAGTAGTTGCTATAAATATCTTTAAAGTTATTAATTTTTTTTAAACTTCCTTTGTTTTTTATAAAATTTTTACTAAATACTATGTCTTTAAGTTCAGACATTTCTGTTGGTGCGTGAGTGAGACCTTTTTCAATTCCCATTTTAATTCCAGTCCAACCGTTTTCATTATGGCTTGCAGTTACCATTGCAATAGCATCTGCATTAAGTTCAAATTGAGCAAAATAAACCATAGGTGTTAAACTAAGTCCTAAATCTTCAACGTTGCATCCGCTTTCCATTAATCCTTCGATTAACGCTCCTTTAACTTCTTCGCTATAAGATCTGTAATCGTGACCAACAATTACCCTTGGATTTTTTTTTACGTGTTTGCTAATTTGAGTTCCAAGGGCAAGACCTATAGTTTTGATTCCCCCAAGACTAATATCTTTTGGATACAACCATCTCGCGTCGTATTCTCTAAAACCATTTTTATTTATGTTAATATCTTTAGAATTCATTAAAAAATTAATTGTTATTTTTTAATGGTTTATCAAAAATAAATTTTTTTTATTGACTTTTTTATAGTGTTCTAATAATGTTCTCTTGTGATGTACTTATTAATAGTATATTCATATTTTTGTAACACAATATGTAGTTGTTTTACCGTAAAAATCTAATAAAACATAGAATTATGCAAGATAACTTGGCTTTAGCCATCAAGAAGATCGTTTTGGACAATGGAATCGATATTCCAACATCAGCTCCAAAATCTAACGTTCAAGATCTAAAGAAACCCGATCTCTTTTCTCTAACAAAAGAAACAGAGTTATTTCAAAACGAAAAAGGGATTACAATTAAAATTGATCGATCAAAAGATTCAAAATTAACAAATTTCGGCAAAGCAACTTTAGATGATCGATACTTAGCAGATGGAGAATCTTACCAAGATTTATTTGCTCGTGTTGCGGCAAATTATGCTGACAATAATTTACATGCTCAAAGGATTTATAATTATATTAGCAACCTTTGGTTCATGCCTGCAACACCTGTATTGTCAAACGCAGGAACAGACAGAGGTTTGCCGATATCTTGTTTCTTAAACGAAGCAAATGACAGCTTAGACGGTATTTTAGATCTTTGGTCAGAAAACGTTTGGCTTGCAGCAAGAGGAGGTGGAATTGGAAGTTATTGGGGCAATCTTAGATCTATAGGCGAAAAAATTGGAAGAGTTGGAAAGACTTCTGGAATTATTCCATTCATTAAAGTGATGGACTCATTAACCTTGGCAATCAGTCAAGGATCTCTAAGAAGAGGATCTGCTGCTTGTTATTTACAAATTGATCACCCTGAAATCGAAGAGTTTATAGAAATGAGAAGACCAACTGGGGGAGATCCAAATAGAAAAGCGTTAAATCTTCATCACGGAGTTTTAGTTACAGACGCCTTTATGCGAGCAGTTGAACTTGATGAACAGTGGGCATTAAAAAGTCCATATGATGGTGCAGTTCAAGCAACTATATCTGCAAGAAATTTATGGATCAGATTATTAACTGCAAGAGTTGAAACCGGGGAACCTTATATTATTTTCATAGACACGGTAAATAGAATGATACCACAACATCATAAACTTGCTGGTCTTACGGTCAAAACTTCAAATTTATGTTCAGAAATTACCTTACCAACTGGAATTGATAAACACGGAAAAGACAGGACAGCAGTTTGCTGTTTATCTTCATTAAATTTAGAAACTTATGAAGAATGGAAAAATGATAAAAATTTCTTAGAAGATGTTATGAGATTTTTAGATAATATTTTAAGTGAATTTATTCAAAAAGCTCCAGATTCTTTTAAAGATGCAAAATATTCTGCTCACCGTGAAAGAAGTGTTGGTCTTGGAGTTATGGGTTTTCATTCTTTCTTGCAAAAAAATATGATTCCTTTTGAATCTGTAATGGCAAAAGTTTGGAACACAAAAATATTTAAATACATTGATCAAGAAGTTAACAAAGCATCAAAAAAATTAGCAGAAGAAAGAGGAGCTTGTCCAGACGCGGCAGAGTACGGAATCATGGAAAGATTTTCTAATAAAACAGCTATAGCTCCAACTGCCTCTATTTCAATAATCTGTGGTGGATCATCTCCTGGAATTGAGCCTATCGCTGGAAACAGTTACACACATAAAACTTTGTCAGGTTCTTTCAATGTAAGAAACAAATTTTTAGAGGATCTTTTAAATAAATATGAAAAAAATAATGCTGATGTTTGGTCTTCGATTACAACAAATCAAGGCTCAGTTCAGCATCTAGACTTTTTAACTCAAGAAGAAAAAGATGTCTTTAAGACAGCATTCGAGCTAGATCAAAGATGGCTAATCGATCTTTCAGCGGATCGAACTCCTTATATCTCTCAAGCGCAATCTTTGAATGTATTTATTCCTGCAGACGTGCATAAGAGAGATCTTCATCAAATTCATTTTCAAGCGTGGAAGAAAGGACTTAAGAGTCTTTACTACTGTAGATCGAAATCTATACAGAGAGCAGAGGTTGTAAGTAAGAGTTTTGTTGCAATTCCCGCAGAAAAAAAAGAAACTACAGAAACAAAAGATTATGAGGAGTGTTTATCATGTCAGTAGTAGCAATTAAAATACCAGAAAAAATAATAGATAAAAATTATTCCGAAACACATGGTCTTTTAAAAGACAATCCAGTTTACAAACCTTTTCGTTATCCGTGGTGCTATGATGCGTGGTTAACTCAACAAAGAATTCACTGGTTGCCAGAAGAAGTTCCTTTATCAGAAGATATAAGAGACTGGCAAAAAAAATTAACTCAAAGTGAAAAAAATTTACTTACTCAAATATTTAGATTTTTTACTCAAGCCGATGTCGAGGTTAATAACTGCTACTTAAGACATTACACAAATGTTTTTAAACCAACAGAAGTTTTAATGATGATGACTGCATTTTCATCAATGGAAACAGTTCACATCGCTGCTTACTCTCATTTACTAGATACAATAGGCATGCCAGATTCTGAATACTCTGCATTCTTAAAGTATAAAGAAATGAAAGATAAGTATGATTACATGAAAAATTTTAACACAAACAATAAAAGAGAAATCGCAAAAACAGTTGCAGTGTTTAGCGCTTTTACAGAGGGCCTTCAGTTGTTTGCAAGTTTTGCGATTTTATTAAATTTTCCAAGATTCAATAAAATGAAAGGTATGGGCCAAATAGTTACCTGGTCAGTGAGAGACGAGACTCTTCATTGTAACTCCATGATTAAAATTTTTAATACTTTCTGTGATGAAAATCCTGGCTTATTAGATGAGAGTTTGCAAAAAGAAATTTATGATGCCTGCAGAACAATAGTTCATCATGAAGATGCATTCATTGACCTTGCTTTTGAGATGGGAAATATCGAAGGTCTAACTGCCGAGCAAGTTAAAACTTATATTAGGTGGATTGCAAACCGAAGATTATCACAATTACGTTTAAAAGAAATTTATGAAGTTAAAGAAAACCCGTTAACTTGGTTAGATGATATGTTAAACGGCGTCGAACATATGAATTTCTTTGAAGGTAGGGCAACAGAATATTCTAAAGCTTCCACTAAAGGTTCATGGGTTGAAGCCTTTGAGTTTACGAAATAATTAAAAGATTTACCTTATATCTATTGATTGTACTTTTCGGTGATCAGATCCTATGTATTTTGAAAGCGGTCTGATTAGTCGGTTATCTTTTAGTTGTTCGATAATGTGAGCAGACCATCCTGTAATTCTTGCCATTACAAATATAGGAGTAAAAAAATCGACATCAAAACCCATTAAATAATAAGTGGGACCAGATGGAAAATCTAAATTAGGAAATATATTTTTTTTCTTAATCATTGTTTGCTCTAATATTTTAGAAATTTTTGGAAATTTTTCATTCTTATAAAACTCTGCAGTTTTATAGTAATATTTTGTCATTGTGGGTACTCTAGAGTCTCCATTTTTATAAATGCGATGACCAAATCCTATTATTAAATCCTTATTCTTAATTTTATTTAAAATGTACTTTTCTGCGTTTTCGGGTTCTTTAATGTCAAAGAACATTTTCATTACGACTTCGTTTGCTCCGCCATGCAATGGTCCTTTTAAGGCGCTGATACCTCCTACAATTGCACTATGAATATCTGCAAGAGTGCTTGTAACAACCCTTGATGTAAAAGTTGAAGCGTTAAAACTATGTTCGGCGTAAAGAATTAAAGACACATCAAACGCTTTAACGACATCTTTGCTTGGCACTTTTCCAAAGCACATATGAAAAAAGTTTTCACTAAAACTTAAATTTTTCTTTGGATCTATTATATCCAATCCTTTTCTTGCTCTAAAATTTGCAGCTACAGCCGTTGGAGTTATTGATAATAAAGGACGAGAAATATTTTCCGATAAAATAGGGTTATTAATTGCAAGAAATATTTCAAACAAACATAAAGGACAAAAGTTTAT
>AQUH01000001.1 GCA_000371745.1 alpha proteobacterium SCGC AAA280-B11 | reverse complement strand
ACCATTTGAGCTCCCATATTTTCAAATTTATCTTCAAGCTCAATTTCTTTTGCAACAGTTACTCCATCTTTAGTTATTCTAGGAGCGCCGAATGATTTGTCTATAACTACATTTCTTCCTTTTGGTCCTAGTGTTACTTTTACAGCATTTGCAAGTATATCAACACCTTTTAGCATTGCGTTTCTTGCGTCTGTATCAAATCTTACAATCTTACCTGCCATTTTTTTTCTCCTTTTTTATATTTAATTTATTTTTTCTTAGACATGATGCCCATGATGTCAGACTCTTTCATGATGCTATATTCCACGCCGTCAATTTTAACTTCTGTTCCTGACCATTTTCCAAATAGAACAAGGTCTCCAACTTTAACTTCCATTGGTAAAATTTTTCCATCTTCAGTTTTTGCTCCAGGTCCAACAGCAATAACTTTTCCTTCAGAAGGTTTTTCTTTTGCTGTGTCTGGTATAATTATTCCGCCTGCTGTTTTTTCTTCTCCATCCAAAGGCTGAACAAGAACGCGATCGTGTAAAGGTCTAAAGTTCATTAATTTAATTCTCCGTAAAATTAGTTGTTAGTTAAAATATAACTTCGTACAACAATGTACCTGACGCTATATGATGACTGCTCTATTAAATTTCAAGGGGTGCATAGTACAATAAAATAGCTAAAACGCTATATTTTATTAGTTTTTTTTGACCTAATTTATATGGAAGATCTAAAATTATACTTTATAAAGTACAGCTCTTATGAGCTTAAACAACGACTTAGCTAAAGATCAAAATCAAAAGACTAATTATAAGCCTAATGATCTAGAGGCATTCTGGATGCCTTTTACCGCTAATCAAGATTTTAAAGCAGACCCAAGAATAATTTCAAAATCTAAAGGTATGTACTATTACACTCCAAATGGAGATAAAATTTTAGATGCAGTCGCAGGTTTGTGGTGTTGTAACGCAGGACACAACAGAGAAGAGATTGTAAAAGCAATTCAAGAGCAAGCCGCTGAGTTAGATTTCGTTCCTTCTTTTCAATCCGGTCATTATAAAGCTTTTGAATTAAGTAATAAGTTAACAGATATTTCACCAGAAAATCTAAACTATGTTTTTTATAGTAACTCTGGTTCAGAGGCGGTTGAAACAGCTTTAAAAATTGCTTTAGCTTATTTTAGAGCAATTGGACAACCATCAAAAAGAATTTTAATAGGTCGTGAAAGAGGTTATCACGGAACAGGTTTTGGAGGATTATCAGTAGGAGGCATAATTAATAACAAAAAGCAATTTGAAAGATTTTTACCAGACGTTTATCATCTTCCGCACACACATAATCTTGAACATAATTCATATTCTAAAGGACAACCAGCATGGGGAGCTCATTTAGCTGATGATTTATTAAAACAAATTGAAAAGCATGGCGCAGCTAATATTGCAGCAGTTATTGTTGAGCCAGTTGCTGGTTCAACAGGAGTTTTAATTCCGCCTGTTGGCTATTTAGAAAAACTAAGAAAGATTTGTACTGATAACGATATAATTTTAATATTTGATGAAGTGATCACTGGCTTTGGAAGATTAGGAAAAGCATTTGCCGCAGATTTTTTTAATATTGAACCTGACTTAATGACTATAGCAAAAGGATTGACTAGCGGGACTGTACCAATGGCCGCAACTTTTGTTTCAGATAAAATTTATAAAACTTTTATGAATGGAGATCCTAAAATTATTGAATTTTTTCATGGATATACTTATTCAGCACATCCATTAGCGTGTGCCGCTGCAATTGCAACGCTTGATTTATATAAGAAAGAAAATTTATTAGATAGAGCATCAGAAATTGCAAAATATTGGGAAGATGCTTTACATTCGTTAAAAGGTACTAAGCATATAATTGATATAAGGAATCTTGGACTAATAGGAGCGGTAGAAGTAGAACCAATTTCAGGCAAACCATCAAGAAGAGCATACAATGTTCTTTGTGAAGCTTTTAAAGATCAAAAATTATTTGTAAGGGTAACGGGAGACATTATTGCATTGTCCCCTTCTTTAATTATAAAAAAACAAGAAATAGATTTAATTGTAGAAAAATTAAAAAAGACAATTAATTCTACTCAATAATATTTAAATTTATGAATAATCCTGTTTTTTTAAGAGGGTTAAATAAAATTTATTCAAGTTTTGATATATTCTTCTTTGATCTTTGGGGTGTAATTCACAATGGTGTGCAATGCTATTCTGAGGCGCTGAAAGCATTAAAAAATATAAAAAAAAATAAGAAAATTATACTTATCTCAAATGCACCAAGACCAAATTACGATGTTCAAAAATTTCTAAAAAAAATTAATTTTAGTAAAAGTTTTTATCATTTATTAATTACATCAGGCGATGTAACTCGCTCTTATTTGAAGAATAATTATAAAAACAAGTCATTTTATCATCTTGGACCAAAAAGAGATGAAAGTTTATTTAGTAATTTAAGTTTAAAAAAAACTTCATTAAATAAAGCGGATTTTGTGATTTGCACAGGTGTTAACAATAACAAAGACAGTATTAAAAAATATTATCCAATTTTAAAAAAAATAAATAATAGAAAATTAAAAATGATTTGTGCAAATCCAGATTTAATTGTTCATAGAGGAAATGTTGTTGAGTATTGCGCAGGTTCTATTGCCAAGCTATATGAAAACATGGGTGGTAAAGTTCAGTACTTTGGAAAACCTTATAAATATTTTTATGAGTATATTTTCAAGATTTTAAAAAAAAAATACAAAAAAAAAATTAAAAAAAATAAAATACTTGCGATAGGTGATAATTTAAATACTGATATTTTAGGCGCAAATAATCTCAATGTTAAGAATTTATTTATAGCAGGGGGTATTCATAAATCTGAATGGAATAATCATAGTACTAATCTTGCTAAATTTGTGTTCAATAAAAATTGTAAGATTAATTATTTTCAGAATGAACTGACTTGGTAGATGAAGATTTATAATAATACTAATTCTGTTAATAAAAAATTTTTAAATTCTTTTTTAGCAATAGGAAATTTTGACGGTATTCATCTTGGTCATCAAGCACTTCTAAAAAAAGCTTACAATTTTTCAAGAAAGTTTAAAAAAACATTTGGAATTCTTACTTTTGACCCGTTACCAAAAGATTTTTTTAGTAAGACTGATAATAGAATTTTAAATACTAATGATAAACTAGATTTTATAAAAAAATTTCGTACAGATTTTATTATTAAGCAAAATTTTAATTATAATTTTTCTAAGATTAGCCATGAAAACTTTGTTAAAAATATTCTTTTTAACAAATTAAAAGTTTCTAACATATTTATAGGTGAGGATTTTAAGTTTGGATTTAAAAGAAAAGGCGATACTTCTTTTTTAAAAAAAGTTTCACAAAAATATAATTTTAAAATATTTGTAATTAACTTTAGAAAATTTAAAAATCAGAAGATTTCTTCATCTAAAATTAGAGACCTTATTCAATCTGGAAAAATTAGTTTAGTTAATAAAATGTTAGGCAGACCATGGTTGGTTTCTGGAATGGTTATTAAAGGAAAAAAGATTGGAAGAAGAATAGGTTTCCCAACAGCAAATATTAAAATTTTTAATCAAATTAAGCCATTGTTTGGGGTTTATGCTGTGAAATTAATTTTTAATGAAAGAACTTATAACGGAATTGCAAATTATGGAGTAAGACCAACTTTTGGCAAATCTGAGCCAGTTTTAGAGGTTAATATTTTTGGAAAAAATCATAATTTTTATAATAAGAATGTTAAAGTTTTATTTATTGATTTTATTAGAAAAGAGAAAAAATTTGAGAATAGTCAGATGTTAATTCGTCAAATTAAGAAAGATATTAAAGTTGCTAAAATTAGTTTAAAAAAAAAATATGTCAGAAATTAAAATAAATCTTCCCGCAACCTCATTTCCCATGAAGGCTAATTTGCCCACAAAAGAGCCAGAGATAATTAAATTATGGGAGCAAATTAATCTTTACCAAGAATTAAGATCTAATAGCAAAGGTCGAGAAAAATTTATTTTGCATGATGGTCCTCCCTATGCAAATGGACATATTCATATTGGAACAGCATTAAACAAAATTTTAAAAGATATTGTTGTAAGATTTAATCAGATGACTGGGAAAGATGCACCTTATGTTCCAGGATGGGACTGCCATGGCCTACCGATAGAATGGAAAGTAGAAGAAGAGTATAAAAAAAAAGGAAAAAATAAAGATGCAGTCCCAGTTAATGAATTTAGAAAAGAATGTAGAGAGTTTGCGGAACATTGGATCGATATTCAAAAGCAAGAATTTAGCAGATTAGGCGTTAATGGGGACTGGAAGAATTACTACACTACCATGAGTAAATCTTCCGAGGCTCAAATAACAAGAGAAATTAGTAAATTTATAGTTAATGGAGGATTGTACAGAGGGTTCAAACCAGTTTTATGGTCAGTAGTTGAGTCAACAGCATTAGCTGATGCAGAAGTTGAATATTATGATCATGTCTCAAATACAATTTATGCAAAATTTTTAATTAAATCTGGACCTGAAAAATTTATTAATAGTAGTGTAGTTATTTGGACGACAACTCCTTGGACTATTCCTTGCAATAGAGCTTTAGCTTTTAATAATAAAATTAATTACTCGCTTGTAAAAATTAATAATAATGAAAAAATTATTGTAGCAGAAAAATTATTAAACAAAGTTTTATCAGATTGTGCGATTAAGCAGCATGAAGTTATAGAAAATTTTTCAGGGTTAGAATTAAAAAATATTATTTGTTACCATCCATTCAAAGACATCGGATATAGCTTTGATGTTCCAATGCTTGATGCAGCTTTTGTAAATTTAGAGCAAGGCACAGGAATTGTTCATTGTGCACCAAGTCATGGACCAGATGATTATTATTTGTGTTTAAATAATAATATTCAAGCATTCGATACAATCGATGACAAGGGACATTACACAAAAAACATTATTAAATTTTCGGGAATTCATATTTTTAAAGCAGATGAAATAATTATTAATGAATTATCTAATTTATCAAGATTATTAGGCAAAGATAAATTAAAGCATAGCTACCCGCATTCATGGAGATCTAAAGCGCCACTAGTTCATAGAGCCACACCGCAATGGTTTATTTCTATGGAAACAAATGATCTTAGAAAAAAATCTATAATGGCAATTGGTAATACTAAATTTTATCCAGGCGTGGGACAAAATAGATTAAAATCAATGATAGAAACAAGACCTGATTGGTGCGTTTCTAGACAAAGAGTTTGGGGTGTGCCGTTACCAATATTTATTACAAAAAAAACAGGAAAACCTTTAACTGATGAAAGAGTACTAGAGAATATAGCAAAAATATTCGAGGACGAAGGTAGCGATTCTTGGTTTGTAAGAAGTCCACAAGATTTTTTGGGAAAAGATTACAACGCTGGCGATTATGAGCAAGTCAAAGATATCGTCGAGGTTTGGTTTGATAGTGGATCTACCCATAGTTATGTCTTGGACAAAAGACCTGAACTTTCGTGGCCAGCAAATCTTTATTTAGAAGGATCAGATCAACACAGAGGATGGTTTCATTCTTCTTTGTTAGAGTCTTGTGGCACTAGAGGAACGGCTCCATTTCAGAGTATTTTATGTCATGGTTTTGTTGTCGATGGAAAAGGTCAAAAAATGTCTAAATCTTTAGGAAATGTAGTGGCACCAGAAGAAGTAATTAAAAATTTTGGTGCAGACATACTTAGATTGTGGGTTGTTGCGTCAGATTATTCAGAGGATTTAAAAATTGATAAAGCCATTTTAAATCAACATGCTGAGTCTTATAGAAAAATTAGAAATACTCTCAGATTTCTTTTAGGTAATTTAAATGATCAATTATTAAATAATGATTTTTCTAAAATAGAATATTTAAAATTATCATCGTTAGAAAAATATATTTTAACTCAGATTTATGATTTAGATTTACGATTTAGAGATTACATAAAATCTTACAATTTTCATAAAATATATGTTGAGTTGTTAAATTTTTGTACTCTAGATTTATCAGCTTTTTATTTTGATATAAAAAAAGATATTCTTTATTGTGATAGTCAGGATAGCAAAAGAAGAAATTATTGTTTAGAAGTATTAAATGTTCTTACTAATTTTTTACTCAGATGGTTCTCACCAATTCTAGCGTTTACAGCAGAAGAGGCTTATCAGATAATTAAAAATAAAGATTCTAAGAGTATTCATTTGCAAGATTTTCCAATTATACCCTTGGTTTGGAATAATTCTGAGGTTAAAAATAAGTGGAGTGGAATAAAAAAAATAAAACAAGTTGTTAATGCGGCCATAGAAGATGTTAGAAATAAAAAAATTATTGGTTCTAGTTTAGAAGCTAATGTTTTTGTTTATTTAAAAGATGAATATTTAAATCTTATTAAAGAAGAAGACTTAAGTGAGATTTTTATATGTTCAGAAGCTAAGGCGTTAAATTTTAACAATCAGAATGATCTTTTTTCTTTGAAAGATATTGAAGGAGTGGCTGTTAAAATATCTAAAGCTCAAGGAAAAAAATGTCCTCGTTGTTGGAAAATTTTAGAAAATCCATGCGATAGAGATATTTGTGGGTTAAAAAATTGATATGCTGAGTAAAAAAAAATTATATTTATTTATTTCTATATTTATTTTATTTGCGATTGATAGAGTTTCAAAAATATTAATTTTAAAAAATCTTTTAAACAATTCTTCTTTAGAAATTTATATTAATTCTTTTTTTAATTTTTCTTTAACCTGGAATAGTGGAATTGGTTTTGGAATATTGCAGATAGAACATACTTTTCTTTACGTGATTATCTCAATAATAATAACTATGATTAATTTTACTCTTATTTACTGGATGTTAGTTTCATCAAATTATTTAGAGTCAATTTTCGTTTCTATAATTCTAGGAGGATCACTTGGAAATTTATTTGATAGATATTATTATAATTCAGTACCAGATTTTATAGATCTCCATTATGAGAGTTTTCACTGGTTTACTTTTAATATTGCTGATATTTTTATAACTATTGGAATTATTGGTTTAGTAATAATTGATCTTTTTAAAATAAAAAATAAATGAAAAAAATATTAAGTTTATCCATATTAATAGTCCTATTAGGCTCTTGTGAGAATGTTAGAAAAGGAATGGGAGTTCAAAAAGATGTTCCCGATGAATTCTTAATTGAAAAAAGAAGCCCACTAGTAATGCCCCCAAATTTTGACTTATTGCCCCCCGACTCCGTTACTGCTCTGGATAACAAACAAGATGTAAAAAAAGATGAGAAAGATAGTTTAAAAGAAATGTTTAATAAAAATTTAGATACTAAGGAAAAAGAAAAGAATATTGAATCTAATAAAAAAGAAATTAGTTCTGGGTCGTTAGAAAAAAGTATTCTTGATAAGGTTAGATAGTTTAATGAAAATTAATTTCTTTAATGCCAATAAAAAAATTAGCGCGTCTTACAAAAAAAATATTCACACGTGCTCTAATATTTTTAATGATTTAATTAAAAATAAAGAAAATTTTTTTTTAGATACTTTAGCTAATAATTACCAAAAAAATATTCATTTAAAAAAATTAATTTTAAAAAATAAATTAAATAAAAATATCTTAATTATAGGAATGGGAGGTTCTGTTCTTGGCTCAAAAATGATTTCTTCTTTCTTTGGTTTGGATAAAAATTATTTTTTTTTAGACAACTTGAATAAAGAATTAATTAATGACTTAATAAAAAAAGATTTAACTAAATTTTCAATTTTTGTCATATCAAAATCTGGAACAACTTTAGAAACTTTATCAAATTGTAATATTATTTTAGATAATTTTAAAAAGAAAAAGAAGGATATATCTAAAAATTTTATAATTATTTCTGAAAGAAATAATGAATTATTTAATTTTGCAAAAAAGAACAACCTCAAGTTTTTTGAGCATAATATTAATCTAAGCGGCAGGTATTCTGTTTTATCAGAGGCAGGTTTACTAATGTTTAATCTTGATTATAAAAAAATTATTCACGGAATTAATTTTGTTTTAAAGAAAGATTTAAAAAATTTTTTAATTAAAAATACAGCATCCTTGCTAGCTTTTGTTAAAGGCCCCAAAATCGATACTCATGTTTCGCTGATTTACTCAAAAGAATTATTAAATTATGGTTATTGGCATCAACAGTTATTAGCAGAAAGCATAGGAAAAAACGGTAAGGATTTTACTCCTATTATATCGGAGTGCCCAAAAGATCATCATAGTATTATGCAGCTTTATTTAGACGGAAAAAAAAATAAATTTTTTACATTTATTAAAATGATCAATAATAAAAATGATAATTCTATAAAAGACTATTTTAACCAAGGATTAAAAACGGGTAGTACCGTAAATAAAATTATAGACGCACAATTCAATGCAACAATTAATGTTTTTAAAAAAAAATTAATTCCATTTAGAGTTATTCTTGTTGATGCAAATAAACCCATAGAAAGCCTTATTTCTTTGTTGACCTACTCTATGTTAGAAACCGCTATTTTGTGCAAAGCTTTAAATGTTAATCCCTTTAATCAACCTGCTGTGCAATTAATAAAAACAGAAACTTATTCTATATTAAGTTAAATTTAATTTTGCAAAATAAATTTTGGAGACTCCATAAATTCTTTCCTCAATAATATTTAGCTCGTCATTTACAATATTATTTTCAGAGTTTGTATGAATAATTAATATATTGTTATTATTAATAATTTTTTTTAGATCATTTATTATGTCACCAATATTTTTGACCTTAAAAGGAGGATCTAAGAATATTAAATTAGGTTTAATTTTATTGAATAAATTATTGTTTTTAATTAATGAAACATCCTCATTAATAGCAACGGCATTCTCACTTAGGATATTCAAAACATTAAGATTTTTTTTCAAAATTGTAAATGCTTCTGAACTTTTTTCAAAAAAAAAAACTTTTTCCACCTCTCTTGATAAGCATTCTAAACCAAAAGAGCCAGATCCAGAAAAAAGATCTAAAACTATAGAATTTTTAAATTGAAATTGAATTTTATTAGAATGCTGCAGTATATTAAAAATACTTTCTTTTACTCTATCTCTCAAAGGTCTTGTAATTAATTTACTAGGAAAAAGTATTTTTTTCCCTTTATATTTTCCTGATATGATTCTCATATAGTTCCATTTCTTTTTCTTCTGCTTTCTCTATTTTTCCAGGTAGCAATTTTTTTAGTTTAAAGGGCCCATATTCTAAGCGTATAAGTTTGTTAACTTTAAGATTGATAGCGGAACATAAGTTTCTGATTTCATTATTTTTTCCTTCTTGCATCTGGAATTCTAGCCAAGAATTTGCATTTCCTTGTTTTAATAATTTATATTCAAAAGGAGCGTACTGCACATTTTTTATTTTTATTCCCTTACTAATTTTACTAAGGGCATTTTCATCAATGTATCCATAAACTCTAATTTTATATTTTCTAATAAATTTATTTTTAGGTAATTCTAAATTTCTAATCATTTCACCATCGTCTGTTAATAACAAAAGTCCTTCAGAATTAATATCTAGCCTGCCAACAGTTTTTATTTTTTTTAGATTAAAAGGTAAAAGCTCATATATAATTGGCCTGTCGTCCTGTTTATTTCTGGATGTAATATAATTTATTGGTTTATAAAATTTCCACACTTCCATTTTTTTATTAAGATTAATTTTTTGATTATTTAATATTATTTCGTCTTGATCATTTACAAAAGTAATAGGAGATTTAACAATTTCTTTATTAACAATAATTTTATTTTTTAAAATTAATTGCTCTATTTCTCGTCTAGAGCCATATCCTTTGGACGATAAAAATTTAGCTATTCTAGTTTTTTTTTGGTAATCATTATTCATAATGAATGGTCAGATTGATATTTACACTAATTTACTTTTAAAATTATCAAAAAAAGCTCTCAAGTTGGGAGAACTTCCGGTTAGTGCAATTGTTGTTAATCCAATTACAAAGAAGGTCATATCAGCTTGCATAAATCAGACTAAAAATAAGAAAAATCCTATTTTGCATGCCGAGGTTAACGCTATTACAAAAGCTTTAAAATTATCAAATTTAGAAAGATTAGATAAATTTGATCTTTATTGTTCATTGGAACCCTGCCCTATGTGCACCACTGCTATTTCCCTTTCTAGAATTAGAAGAGTCTATTTTTGTTTGGAGGATAAAAAATCTGGAGGTTTTATTAACGGTCCTAAATTAGTTTATTCTAAAAATTTACATCATAAACCCAAATTTTATTATGGTTTTAAAGAGAGAGTTTTCTTAGATTTAATTAAAACTTTTTTTAAAAAAAAACGTAATTAACTATTGATGGCTCTCCAGCCAATATCTTTTCTAAAGTATTTTTCTTTCCAGTTAATTTTTTTTAACATTTTAATACATACGTTCCTTGCTGACCTAAGGTCTTTATTTAAAGCTGTGGAATTTAAAACTCTACCTCCAGAAGAATAAATCTTATTATTTTTTTTGAATGTAGCGGCATGAAATATATATTGGTTATTATTAATCTTTATATTTTCTAAATTTTTTATTTCAGATATTTGATCTTTTTTATTTGGATATCCTTTTGATGAAGCAACAATTGTCATTGCTTTTTTTTTGCTCCAATTAATAGCGATTTTATTGATTTGCTTATTCTTACAAGCTAATATTATTTTTAATAAATCTGTTTTTAATCTCATCATTAATACTTGGCATTCAGGATCTCCTAATCGAATATTATATTCAATAAGTTTAGGTTGGTTATCTTTAATAATAAGACCAGCATATAAAACACCTACAAATGGACATCCCATTTTTTTTAGTCCTATTAATGTAGGTTCGATAATTTGTTTTTTTACTTTTTCTTCTACCTGTTCATTAATAATATTTGAAGGAGAATAAGCACCCATTCCTCCCGTATTAGGACCTGTGTCACCTTCACCTATTCTTTTGTGATCTTGAGCGGTTCCAAAGAATTTATAACTTTTGCCATCTGACAATATAAAATAACTAGCTTCTTCACCTGATAAAAATTCTTCAATAATAAATTTTTTTGAACTTTTAAATTTACCTTTATTAATTGCTTTACATTTTTGTAGAGCTGCTTTTTTATTCTTACAAATAAAAACCCCTTTTCCCGAGGCTAGTCCATCAGCTTTTATAACTATAGGAGCACTCATATTATCAATATATTTTTTAACACCTTTCATACTATTAAAAGATTTATAATCTGCAGTAGGTATTTTATATTTTTTGCAAAGTGATTTTGTAAATGATTTAGATTTTTCTAGTCTCGAAGCAGCTTTGGATGGACCAAAAATAAAAAAACCCTTTTTTTCTAAGTAATCTTTAATTCCATTTACCAAAGGAACTTCAGGACCAACAAATACAATTTTTGTATTATTCTTTTTTAAAAAATTTGAAATATCTTTAAAATTTAAAACATCAATATCAACATTTTGAGCTATTTTGCTAGTTCCAGCATTACCTGGAAAACAAAATATTTTATTTATTTTTTTTGATTGTCTAAGTTTAAAACAAACAGAATGTTCTCTTCCCCCACTTCCTATAACAGCTATGTTCATATAATAATATAAGTATATAAATTGATAATGAAAAATATTCCAGAATTTTCTGTCTCTGAAATCACATCTTTAACAAAAAATATTTTAGAGGAGAATTTCGAAAGAATTAGAGTCAGAGGTGAGGTTTCCAAAATAAAAGAAAGCAAGGGTCATCTTTATTTTTCATTAAAAGATGAAAACTTTCTATTGAATGCTATTTGCTGGTCGAGTTCGGTGCCATTTTTACAAATTTTTCCAGAAGAAGGAATGGAAGTAGTTGCCGAAGGAAAAATTACAACCTATGCGAAAAGTAGTATTTCCAGTTACCAAATTAAAGTTGATCAGATTGAACTACAAGGTGAAGGCGCAATACTAAAATTGATTGAGCAAAGAAAAAAAAAATTACAGGCTGAGGGTTATTTTAATGAAGAGCACAAAAAGCCTATACCATTTATTCCTGATAAAATTGGAATAATTACTTCCCCAACTGGAGCTGTAATAATGGATATTATTAATAGGGTAAAACATAGATATCCAACTCATCTTTTAATTTATCCAATTTCTGTTCAAGGAAATAAGTCGGCGGGAGAAATTATTGAGGGAATAAATTTTTTTAACAAAAATATTGAAGTTAATACTATAATAATTGCAAGAGGAGGAGGCGGGGCCGAAGATTTACTGTCGTTTAATGATGAGGGTGTAGTTAAAGCAGCATTCGCTAGCAAAATACCAATCATATCAGCAATTGGCCATGAAACTGATTTTACTCTTTTGGATTTTGTCGCTGATTATAGGGCATCAACCCCAACAGCTGCCGCTGAGAAAGCTGTTCCAGAAAAAAGTAATTTAATCGAAAAGATTCAGGGATTGAAGAAACAATTAATTTCTAATTTTAGTTTATTATTACAAGAAAAAGATAAATCTATTTATCAATTAGTAAAATTTTTAGATATTAAGAATTTAAAGAATTTTATTAAAGATAAGAAAGATAAAATTAAACTTATTGATAAATCTCTTTTGAATGTATTAAAAAGTAAATTTAAATATTTAGATTTAAATTTAAATAGTGTTTTTTCTAGATTGAGTAGTTTAGATACTAATAAAATTTTAAAAAGAGGTTTTTCAATTGTAAGGGATTTAAATAGTAATATTGTTTATAAAAAGAATAATATTAACAAAAATGATGACGTTGTAATTGAATTATCAGATGGAAAAATAAAAGCTAAAATTACTTAAAAATATTTTATGAAAGAAGCAAAATTAAAATTTAAACCAGGAAATTTTGAAATTATTTCACAAGGAGATTATGTTACATGCAAAGTATCTGGAAAAAAAATATACCTTTCCGAGCTTAGATATTGGAATGTAGAATTACAAGAGCCTTATTTTTCTTATGTTGAAGCAACTGAAAGATTTAAAGATTTAAAAAAAAAATAGATGTATTTTTTGATTTTATTTATTTTATTTTTTCCATTTAAATTAGCAAATGCTTTTGAATTAAATAACGAAATAACTCAAGGCGCACTTATTATTGGTAAAGAACTACCTGATAAATCTATTTATGTTAATAAAAAACAAATAAAAATATCAAAAGATGGAATTTTTGTTTTTGGTATTAATTATAATCAAACAGGAAGTATTGTTATCGATTCAATAGATCGAGATAACAAAATTACCTCTATGACTTATAAAATAAAAAAAAGACAGTATAAGATTCAGAAAATAGAAGGCCTGGATGAAAAAATGGTCACCCCTGATGATGAATCTTTAAAAATAATTAAAAAGGAAAATGAACTAATTAAAGATGCTCAATTAGTTAACTCAGATTTTACTTTTTTTTATTCAGGCTTTAGCAAACCCGTAGATGGGCCAATTTCAGGAGTTTATGGAAGTCAAAGAATATTAAATGGAAAATCTCGCTCACCTCATTTTGGGATTGATTTTTCAGTTCCTAGAGGAACAGAGATTAAATCCCCAGCAGATGGATATGTAAGTCTTGCTGAAAAAAATTTTTATTTTACAGGAGGAAGCATTGTTTTAGATCATGGACATGGAGTATCTACAATTTATGCTCATTTAGATGAAATATTAGTAAAAAAAAACGAATTTATTAAAAAAGGTCAGGTAATTGGAAAAGTTGGCTCAACTGGTAGAGCAACGGGACCTCATTTGCATTTTGGAGTTAATTGGTTTGATACTAAAATTGATCCGCAGTTAATTTTAAAATAGTATTTTATTTCCATCTATCGTGTAACCAAAGCCAGTAAGCTGGATCTTTTTTAATGAATTCTTCAATTTTATGATTCATGTCTTTAGTTATGTTAAAAATATCTTTCTCGTAATTGTTTGTTTTATTTATTGATAATGGCTCTTCAACAAAAAACTCAAAGCTAGTATTTTTAATTCTTTTTATAAAAACGGGAACAAGCAAAGCATCATATTTAATTGCTAGTTGAGCTGGCATCGTAGTTGTTGTTGCGGGTTTATTGAAGAAAGGAATATGAATGCTTGAAGATAGTCTTTGATCCATTAGTAAAGCTAAAGGATTATTTGCAGATATGTGTTTAATCAATTTTTTAGTTCCTTTTGAACCTTTTTCTATTTGAATAGGAGCGATATATTTTTTTCTAATAAATTCCATAACCGGATTTAAAAAAATATTATTAAGAGGCCTATAAATAGCTCCGATATTAAAGCCTAATTCTTTTAAACATCTGCCCATTAATTCAAAATTTGCAAAGTGACCTGAGAAAAAAATGATTGGGTGTTTATTATTTTTTAATTTTTCAATATTTTTTTGGTCTATGAAAGTAATTTTATTTTTTTTTTCGTCAATCACACTAAATTTGTTTAGATGAACATATTCACCAAATATTCTTCCTATATTTTTCCACATATCACTTATCAATATGTTAATTTCATTTTCAGAAATATTTGGAAATGCAATTTGAATATTTTTTTTTGCTATTGTTTTGTTTCTAAATAAAGGACCAAAATATTTACCGATAAATTCACCTAAATTAGATGACAATTTTAAGCCAATAATTTTAAAAATTAGAAAAAAAAATATTACTAAAATGAATTCTATAAAATATCTAATAATTTTCATTAAAATAGTAGTTTAATTTCTTTTTCTAATAATTCTTTATTACTTAATAAAGTATTCAATTTAGTATAATAAATATTTTGTTTATATTTATTATCAATCCTTACATAATCTTTTTCAGTAGTAATCAAGTCGCATACATTATTTTTAGCTTCATTAAATAAAGTTTTGTAATTTTCTTCTGTAAATTGAAAGTGATCCGGATAAGTAATTTGTTTTCTAATTTTTATATTATTCTCTAATAAAATATCGAAAAAACTATCTGGATTTCCAATTCCTGAAAAAGCTATAAAATTTCTATTTTTTAAAGCATCAATATTTTCAATCTTATTTTCTGCATAGATAATATGCACATTATTATTGATTTTTTTTAATGTTTCCTCGATTTTTTCATTTTTTTTTCCTTTAATAATTATAAAATTAGCTCTTTGAACTGATGAAACAGGCTCTCTAAGTGGGCCAGAGGGTATTAAATTTTTATTTCCAAGCCAATTTTTTGAATCAAAACAAAGTATATTTATATTTTTTAATATTGATAAGTCTTGAAAGCCATCATCCATAATAACAGCATCGTATCCTAATTTTATAATATTATTTATAGCTTGTGATCTATCGTCAGCAATATATACGTGCCCAAATTTGTTTAATAGTAGAGGTTCATCACCTGTATTCACTGAATTTTGATTTGGATAATTTAGTTTATTTAAATGAACATTCTCTTTATTCTTTCGACCGTAACCTTTTGTAAGAAAACAAACTTTTTTATAACGACTTAATATTTTGAATATTTCAATTGCAGCAGATGTTTTCCCAGTTCCTCCAATATAAATATTTCCCACGCAAATTATAGGAATATTAAATTTATGTCCAACGGCAGTTTTTTTTTTTATTAAGATTATAAAATAATAAATAATTGATAGCGGATACAATAGTATAGATAAAAAAGATTGTTTTTTTTTATCCCAAAATTTTGGCTTCATAAAATACATTGATTAACTAATTATATATTTATCTAATTCTTTAATTGTTGTTAAAAAAATTTCATTACCCATTTTGGTTATCTTGTCTTTAATATTAGTATTTTTATAATTATTAAATTTTTCATCTAATTGATTCGTAAGTTCTGACTCAGATTTAATTTTAAATGCAGCATTTTCTTTATTTAGGTAATTATATATCTCAGTAAAATTGTATATATAGGGTCCGTAAAAAATTATTGAATTGTTGTAAGCTACTTCAATAGGATTTTGTCCTCCATGATTTATTAACGATCCTCCAATAAAAACATATTTAGATAATTTTAAGAATTCTTGTGCAGAGCCATAAGAATTTATAATTACGATATCCGTATCATCTTTAAAATTAGATATAGAATCTGTTATTAAAAAATTTAACTTAAGTTTTTCAGTTAATGCTTTAATTTCCAAAACTCTATTGATATGCCTCGGAATGATTATAGTTAATAAATTAGGATATTTTTTTTTTAAATTAATATGTGAATTTATACATATTTCCTCTTCACCACTGTGAGTGCTAAGAGCGATAAATATTATTTTTTTAGATAAGGCCGGATTAGAAAAATCCTTAGAATTATATTCTTCAGAACGAGTTAATTTAAGATTTCCTATAAACTGTATATTGTTAGTCTTAAAATAATTAAAATAGCTCTGGCTTTCCTCGCTTTGACAAAGAACTAGATTGAAACAATTTATTATATTTTTCATATTCGTTTTAAAAAATTTCCACCTATTAAAAGACTTTTTGGATAGTCTTGCATTTAGAAGAATTATTGGAATCTTACTGTCTCTAGCTTTGAAGATTTGATTAGGCCAGATTTCAGATTCAGTAAAAAAAATTACATCTGGTCTCCATTTAGAGAAGAATTTATTAATTATTTGAGGAGTATCAAAAGGTGCGAATTGGTGAATAATATTTGAGACATTGTTGTATTTTTTCTGAAACACGTCGTTTGATCCTATAGTAGAAGTAGTAACCAGAATTTGGTTATTTTTTTTTAAATAATGATCAATAATTGGAAATATACTTTTAAGTTCACCTATGCTCGAGCAATGAAACCAAATTAAAAATTTATCTGTTTTAAATTGAGAGGATATGCACAATTTTTCCTTATATCTTGTAAGTATTTCTTTTTTTTTTAACAATCTTAAAAATAAATATAAGTATAAAAAATAATTTATTATAAAGGTTAAAAAAATATAAATCTTTTTCATGGGATAAGATTTAATTTAAGGTCTGTTTATCGTATAAATTTTTGTAAACTGTAGAATTTTTGACTAATTCTGAATGAGTCCCCTCATCAATAACTTTTCCTTTGTTTAATATATAAATTTTGTCACAATTAATTATCGAAGAAAATTTATGACTAATTATTAATGTTGTTTTATTTTTAGTAAGATTATCTAGTGCATATCTAATTTTTTCTTCAGCCTCAGAATCCAAAGATGAAGTTGCTTCATCAAGTAAAATTATGGGTGAGTTTTTTAAAATTGCTCTAGCAATCGAAATTCTTTGTTTTTGTCCACCTGATAATTTTACCCCATTTTCTCCTACGATCGTATCGTAGCAATTTTTTAAAGAATTTATAAAATCATCTATTTCTGCAAATTTTGCGGCATTCTTTATCTCATCATCAGTCGCATGAACGTTTGCATATGCAATATTATTTTTTATTGTATCATCAAAAAGAACCGTATCTTGACTAACAATAGAAATATTTTTTCTTAATGAGGATAGTCTAATTTTATTAATTTCTTGATTGTCTATAAGGATACTTCCTTCTTTTAGATTATAAAATCTGGGTATTAAGTTTAAAATAGTTGTTTTTCCAGAGCCACTAGTTCCAATAATTGCGGTTTTAGAGTTTCCAGCAATATTAATATTTATTTTATCAATAACTTTTGTTCCGTCTGGGTAGGTAAAGCTAACATCTTTAAAGACTATCTCTCCTGTTGAAAGTTTTAATTCGGGAAGATTAACATCGTCCGATATTTGATCTTTTTGATCAATCAAATCATATATTCGCTTAGCTGCAGAAACACCTTCTTGTATGCCAACGTTAATTCCAGCTAGAGCTCTTACTGGCTGATAAGCAAGCATTAATGCTGCTAAAAAAGAAACAAATTGGGCCATAGTGATCGCTCCCTGCATGCTTCTATAGCCCGCAAAAAAGACCACTGAAGCGATAGCAAACGCGGTAATCATTTCCATTGTAGGACCGGTTCCAAGACGTACTTGTTCTACTTTTCTCATTTTTTTAAATCTGTCTTCTATAAAATTAGATATTTTAACTTGCTCATCTTTTTCTCTTTGATAAATTTTTACAAGCCATGATCCTTTAATAATTTCAGATAAAAATTTACTTAAATTTTCAGTGGCTTCGAAACTTAGGTTAGCTTTTTTTCCCATTTTTTTTCCAAATTTTCTTGAGAAAAAAGCGGCAATAGGAATAATAACTAAAGCCAAGATACTCAATTGCCAATCATGGTAAAACATAAGCATTATTAATGCTATTAAAGTTAATATTTCTTTTATTGAGCTTATAACTATCCCGGATATTACGTTAAATAAAACTTGCGTATCGTTTATAAAGTTAGAAATAAATTTACCAGAATGTTTTCCAACAATATAAGAAATATCAGAGGTTAATATTCTTTTAGCCATTAATATTTGAATATTTTCTACAACTTTCATTCCTATTTTTATTGTTACAATTCTCACAGCAAATGTTGAAAGACCTTTTAAAACAAAAACTATAATTATCGCTAAAGGAATCATATAGAGCATAGTCTTATTTTGGTTTAAAAATATTTCCTTTATAGCCGGATCTAATAACCACGCACTTGCAGCAGTTGTTACTGCAGAGATGATCATAAAAAATAGACAAATAAAAATTAGATTTATATATTTTTTTATCTCAGTATGAAAAATTCTTTTAATAAGTTGATTGTTATTCATTAATTATTTTCCTCCAATAATTATATTATTAATTTTTATTGTCGGAGAGTTTGTTCTAGATTTAAACTCAAGATCATTAGCTAATATCATTTCTTTAAACATATTCTTGATATTTCCTGCGACAGTAATTTCGCTTATTGGATAAGTTATTTCTCCATTTTCTATCAAAAAACCAGAACCTCCTTTGCTAAAATCTCCTGTGACACTATTAAAGCCTGAGCCAAATAACTCTGTTATATAAACACCTCTTTTTATATCTTTTATTAAATCTGTTTTTGTTACTTTTCCATTCTCAAAATAACAGTTAGTTGCGCCACCGCATCTACCATTAGTTTTTTTTCTTAGCATTTTTCCAGAATAAGTATCTAAAAGAATCTCATTAAGCTTGCCTGCATTAATCAATCTTAATTTTTTGCAACTTACTCCTTCTGAGTCAAAATTTTTTGACCCTAGTCCTTTTTTTATTAGCGGATCATCAATTACATTGATATTTTCTTGAAACAAAATTTCTCCTATATCCCCTTTAATAAAACTTACTTTTCTAGCTAAATTGTGTCCAGAAATAGACGATAGTAAATGAGATAAAAAACTCGAGGATACTCTTGGTTCAAATACGGCTGGTCCTGTAAAAGAATTTATTTTTTGGGGATTTAGTCTGGAGTACGCTCTTTTCGCTGCTAATTTTCCAATACTTTTTGGTTCTGGAAGATCTTTAAAAAATCTTTTTGATGAATATTCATAATCTCTTTCCATGCTATCATTTTCTTTTGCCAGCACATCGCATGAAATATTAAAAACGGATGATTTTCGTCCTCCTGAAAAACCATTGGAGTTTTTTAATAAAAAATTTGATTTTACTTCTGAGAAAGAAACGCCATTTGAGTTAAATATTTTTTCTTGAACTAGTGCCTCATGCTCACATTCCGATACGTAATTTTTTTTGTTTTCATAAGGAATTATTGAGTCGTCGAATAAGTCTAGATTATTAGAATCTTTATCTAAAAATTGATCTTGGGGAAGACCACAGTATTGATCTTCAGGAGTATTTTTTGCCATCTCGTAGCATCTAACAATTGCTTTCTTAATATTATCTTTTGTTAAATTTGATGTAGAAATAGAAGACTTTTTTTGATTAATGTATGCAGTGAGGCCAATACTTATATCTTCAGACCTTGTAACTTCTTCAATTTTATTATTTCTTTGTAACATATCTTCCGAAATTGAATGACCTACAACCACCTCAGAGTTTGTTGTGCCAATTTTTTTTAATTCATCAATGCAATACTCGCCAAGATTATTTAAAAACGAACTGTCTTTAAGCATTATAAGTTTCTAAGAAAAATATTAAAAATATTAAAAGTCCAAAAAAATTATTACTATTAAATACTTTTTGAATCTTTTCCCTATCATTAGAGTTGGCTTTTTTAATTAATAATACTTGATAAATTAAATGTGCAGATGAAGTTATTATTAAGATAAAATAAAGAAAAGATCTATCTGTTAAAGCACCTAAAGCAATTAATAAAATTATTAAAGAAATGTAGCAAAAAAAAAGGAAGTTCTTTATGTCGTGTTTAAATTTAATTGCTGTAGATTTGATCTTTATTTTTAAATCGTCTCGTCTATCTTGTAGTGCGTAAATTGTATCGTATCCTAAAGTCCAAAATATCGCCGCCGCATATAAGATGATTGTTTCAATCTTTAAGTTTTCAAAGAACACTGACCAGGCAAGTAGCACTCCCCAATTAAATGTAAAACCAAGAAATAGTTGAGGCCAAAATGTTATTCTTTTCATAAAAGGATAAGTTAAAATTAATAATCCAGATGATAAACCTAATATTCTAGAAAAATTATTAAACTGAAACAATATTACGATTGCAGGAATTAAAAGTAGCAGAATAATAATCCAAGCAGTTTTTACACTTATTTTTTTAGAAGCTATTAAACGTTTTTTGGTTCTTTGAACTTTGCTATCTATATTTTTATCTACGATGTCATTATAAACGCAACCAGCGCTTCTCATTACTATAGAGCCTATAAAAAATAAAATTAAGTACTTAATAAATAAATTATCATTCACAGTAAACCACTGGGTCATTGCCAAACTCCAAGCACATGGCCAGAATAATAAAAAGATTCCAATGGGTTTATTTAATCTTAATAATTCAGCAAATTGGTACATTTTGTAAAAATTGAGTAATTTAGTTACAATAACAGTTATGTCTTTAAAAGTAAGAATTTATTTGAATAAAAAGCTAGATCTAGATTTAGATTTAATTCTAGAAAAAGAAGATAGTCATTATTTAAAAAATGTGATGCGTTTAAGAGAAGGGGATAATGTTTTTTTATTTAATTCTCAAGATGGAGAATTCGAGGGAAGAATTATTAGCTCTGATAAAAATAATACAAAAGTTAAACTAGTAGCAAAGATTAAAAATACAGGAAAACAATCAAATATATCTCTAATATTTTCTTTAATTAAAAGTTCAAAGTTAGATTATTTAATTCAAAAATGCACAGAAGTAGGCGTTAAAGAATTTATTCCAGTTATCTCTGAAAAGTCAGTCGCTAAGAATTTAAACATAAAAAGAGTTGAAAAAATTATCAAAGAAACTTGCGAACAATCTAATCAGCTATTCTTGCCAGTTATTCATGAAGTTGGAAAATTAGAAAAAAAATTACAATCTTTTGATAAGAATTCTGTAATTTTTTTTGCGGACACTAACTCTTCTAATAAAAAGATAGATGAAGTTTTAAAAGAAAATAAAAATAATAAATTTTACTTATTGATAGGTCCTGAAGGTGATTTTTCATTAAAAGAAAGGGACTTGCTAAGTAAAATGAGTAATTGTTTACCTATTTCATTAGGTCAAAATATTTTAAGATCGGAAACAGCTGCAGTTGCAGGTCTTGTTTTATTAAATTCTCAGATTAATTAATTTTTAGTTCCACCAACAGTGATGCTATCAATCAAGATAGTTGGTTGACCAACGCCAACAGGTACCCATTGTCCATTTTTTCCACAAGTGCCAACACCAGCATCTAACTCCATATCATTTCCAACCATCTTAACTTTTGTAAGAACATCAGGACCATTACCAATAAGAGTTGCTCCCTTTAAAGGTCTTCCAATTTTTCCATTTTTAATTTCATAAGCTTCAGTGCATGAGAAAACAAATTTACCATTTGTGATGTCTACTTGACCCCCTCCAAATGCAACAGCATAGATACCGTTATCAACTGATTTAATTATTTCTTCAGGATGGTACTTTCCAGAAAGCATATAAGTGTTTGTCATACGTGGCATTGGTATATGTTCAAAACTTTCTCTTCTGCCATTTCCAGTTGGTTGAACATTCATCAATCTTGCGTTCAATCTGTCTTGTATATAATTTTTTAATATTCCTTTTTCTATTAATACAGTTTTATTTGTCGGTGTTCCTTCATCATCGATAGTTATAGAGCCTCTTCTATTTTCAATTGTTCCATCATCAACAACCGTCACTTGTTCATCGGCTATTTTTTGTCCCATCAAATTTGAGAATGCAGAAGTTTTTTTTCTATTAAAATCTCCTTCCAAGCCATGTCCAATTGCTTCATGAAGAAGAATTCCAGGCCAACCAGGTCCTAGAACTACCTTCATTTCTCCAGCTGGGGCATCAACACTTTCAAGATTAACTAATGCTTGTTTTAGAGCGATATCGCAAACTTTTTTCCAATTTAATTCAGTAATATATTCATCCAATATTTTTCTACCACCCGTGCCATAACTTCCAGTTTCTTTTCTTCCATTTTTTTCAACCATTACCGAAACATTAAATCGAACGAGAGGTCTTTTGTCAGAATAACTTTGATTATCAGGTCTAATAATTTCTATTTGCTGATATTCAGAAAATATAGAGCTAGAAACTTGTTTAACGTATGAATTTTTTGATCTTAAGTATTTGTCAATTTTGTTTAATAAATCTATTTTTTCAGAAAAATTTTTTGCTTCTATAGGATTAACGTCCGCATAAAGATGCTTGTTAGTTTTTTGAGGTCCAGAACTTAATTTTCCAGAAAAATTCTTACTAGCGTCTAAAATTACTTTTGCAGATTGTTTTAAAGATTCTTCTGTTAGTTCATTTGAATGTGAGTACGTAGTGATGTCGTTGTTAACAGATCTTAACCCATAACCTTTGCTAGAGTCGTAGCTTGTGTTTTTAATTTTACCATCATCCAATACCAGCGACTCTGAAACTGTCGATTCCAGAAACAGTTCACCATCATCACACTTAAAAAGAGTATTGTTAACTATTGTTTCTGCTGATTTTCTTGAAATTGAATTTTCTTGTGAAAAAAACTCATTTAAATCTGGGTTCATTTTTAGATAAATTGTCGCAAATTTTTTCTATATATTTGTGATAATAATATAGTTAAATAACTATATTTACATAGTATATCTTTAATTAATGACAAAAAAATTATTAAACAAATTTTATTTATCTTTAGTATTAGTTGCTACGACTAATACAGCATTTACTCGTGAGAACTGGCAGTTTGGATTTAGTGAATCTGTTACTTCTGTCATGGATGATGTTGTTCATCTTCATGATAAAATCATACTGCCAATTATCGTTGCAATATCTGTTTTTGTACTTTTTTTGTTAATTTATAGTTTAATTAAATTTAGATCATCTAAAAACCCAATTCCTTCAAAAACTTCTCACAATACATTAATTGAAGTTTTGTGGACTTTAATACCCTGTGTAATCTTAGTTGTTATAGCCGTTCCATCTTTCAGGTTGCTATACAAACAGGATATTATTCCTAAGTCAGATGTTACTTTAAAAGTTACGGGTTACCAATGGTACTGGGGATATGAATATCCTGATGAAAAAATATCTTTTGA
This sequence comes from alpha proteobacterium SCGC AAA280-B11, assembly GCA_000371745.1. Taxonomy (GTDB): domain Bacteria; phylum Pseudomonadota; class Alphaproteobacteria; order Pelagibacterales; family Pelagibacteraceae; genus Fontibacterium. Next base: position 30,940 of record AQUH01000001.1, on the reverse strand, counting down.
AGCAAACATGGTTGAGACCAAAAATTTAAAACCAAATCAGCCAAGGCTTTTAGAGACAGATAATTATGTAGTGCTTCCAGCTAATAAAGTCGTAAAAGTTTTAATAACAGCCAACGATGTTTTGCATGCCTGGGCTATGCCTTCTTTTGGGGTAAATAGAGAAGCAGTTCCAGGAAGAATTAACGAAACTTGGTTTAAGGCACAAAAAGAGGGAATTTATTATGGTCAGTGTTTAGAATTGTGCGGATCAAAGCATGCTTTTATGCCTATTGTTGTAAAAATAGTTTCGGAGAAAGAATATAATGAATGGCTTAAAGTGGCGAAAGTAAAGTTTGCAAAATATCCTGAAAATAATATTTTTGCAGATAATAATTTAAAAGAAAAAACAATTAAATAAAAAACTATGCAAGATTCTCATTACCCTGGTTTTTGGAAAAGATGGTTTTTATCTACTAATCATAAAGACATAGGAACTTTGTATTTAATTTTTGCAATCATTGCAGGAATTATTGGAACAATTTTTTCAATTCTTATGAGAATAGAACTCATGTATCCAGGCGACGGCATACTTAAAGGAGATTATCATCTCTACAATGTTTTAGTTACTGGTCATGGTTTAATTATGATTTTTTTTATGGTTATGCCAGCGATGATAGGAGGTTTTGGAAATTGGTTTGTTCCGCTTATGATAGGTGCACCCGATATGGCTTTTCCTAGAATGAATAATATTTCTTTTTGGTTGTTGCCAGCAGCCTTTATTTTATTAATTTCTTCAATTTTTGTTGAGGGTCCTCCTGGAGGACTTGGAACAGGGGGGGGTTGGACAATATATCCACCGCTATCTTCAAAGGCTGGACAACCTGGTCCAGCAATGGATCTTGCAATATTAAGTTTACACCTTGCTGGAGCCTCATCAATTCTTGGAGCTATTAATTTTATAACTACAATTTTCAATATGAGAGCACCTGGAATGACAATGCATAAAATGCCTCTTTTTGCTTGGTCAATTTTAGTTACTGCTTTTTTATTATTGCTTTCTTTACCAGTTTTGGCTGGAGCAATTACAATGTTATTAACTGATAGAAATTTTGGGACTGCTTTTTTTGAGCCAAAAGGAGGCGGGGATCCAATTTTATTTCAACATTTGTTTTGGTTCTTTGGTCACCCAGAGGTTTATATTATGATCCTTCCTGGATTTGGAATGATTAGCCATATAATTTCTACTTTTTCAAAAAAACCTATCTTTGGATATCTTGGAATGGCTTACGCGATGGTATCAATTGGTGTTGTAGGATTTGTAGTCTGGGCCCATCATATGTTTACGGTAGGCTTAGGCGTAGATACTAAGGCATATTTTGTGTTTGCAACTTTAATTATTGCTGTGCCTACAGGGATAAAAGTTTTTTCATGGATTGCAACAATGTGGGGAGGCTCCATCACAGTCAAAACACCTATGCTTTGGGCCATTGGGTTTATTTTTTTATTTACTGTAGGTGGCGTAACAGGAGTTGTTCTGGCAAATGCAGGGGTAGATACTTCCTTACACCACACATATTATGTTGTTGCACATTTTCATTATGTACTTTCTCTTGGAGCAGTGTTTTCTATATTTGCAGGTTTCTACTATTGGTTTGGAAAAATGTCAGGATATGAGTATTCAGAATTTTTAGGCAAACTTCATTTTTGGACATCGTTTGTAGGAGTTAACTTAGTTTTTTTTCCTCAGCATTTTTTAGGTTTGGCAGGTATGCCAAGAAGATATGCTGATTATCCAGATGCCTATGCTGGTTGGAATTTTGTTTCTTCTATTGGCTCTTATATTTCTGGTTTTGGAGTTATTATATTTTTAGTTTTAGTAGCTCATGCATTTATTAGAAAGAAAAGAGTTCCTAATAATCAATGGGGCGAAGGAGCAACTACATTGGAATGGACTTTAAGTTCTCCTCCTCCATTCCATCAGTTTAATGAACTGCCGAAAATTAAATAATTAAAAAAGTGTATAAAGCTGCATTTGCTAATTATCAAAATAATAAAAATCTTTTAGTTTTTAAAAATTTTTATAATTTAATGAAGCCAAGAGTAATGTCTTTGGTTGTTTTCACGGCATTAGTTGGCCTTTTAATCTCTAATGTAAAAGTAGATTTTTTAAGCTCATCGTTGGCACTTTTTTTTGTAGCATTAGGAGCTGGAGCTGCTGGAGCATTGAACATGTGGTACGATTCTGAAATTGATGCTGTTATGTCGCGTACTTGTTTGAGACCAATACCGCTTGGAAAAATATCTAGTAAACAAGCCTTATATTTTGGAATCTCTTTATCATTAATATCTATTTGGGGTCTTTATATTTTTTCAAATATTTTATCTGCTGGAATTCTGGCTATTACTATTGGGTTTTATATTTTTATTTATACAATTTGGCTTAAACGCAGAAGTGTCCAAAATATTGTAATAGGAGGAGCCGCAGGAGCATTTCCACCAGTAATTGGATGGTCTATTGCTAATAATAATTTATCGATTGAACCAATAGTATTATTTTTAATTATATTTTTTTGGACCCCATCTCATTTCTGGTCTTTATCTTTATATAAATCAGCAGATTATAAAAAAGCAAAAATACCAATGTTGCCGGTTGTATCAGGAGTAGATTTTACAAAAAAAAATATTTTTGCTTATTCGCTTATATTATTTCCTATAACTATACTTCCATTCTATTTTAAATTTGCTGGGTTTGTTTATTTAATACCGACTATTTTACTGGGATCATTTTATATTTTTTTAACATTTAAATTATTAACCACTAACAATAAAAGATATACTGAAATACTATCCAAAAAAATATTTGCTTTCTCTATTTTATATTTATTCTTAATATTCGCTCTATTGTTAACTGAAAGTTTTATTAAATTTTTAATATGAAAAAAAATTATATCACTGTTATTATATTGGTATTATTAGTTATTTTCTTTTTTATATTTACAATAATTAATGCAGGAAATGGCATCTTTGTTAGACCTTTATGAGCTTGCAAACAAATAAAAAAATAAATTCTTTTTATTTAGTTGCAATTTTTTTTGTTATGCTTGGACTTTCTTACGCATCAGTTCCTCTTTATGAATTATTTTGCAAAGCTACTGGGTTCGGCGGAACTACAAAAGTTTCTAAGCAGATTCCAAATATTGTTATTAATCATGTTATTCTAACTAGATTTGATACTAATGTTGCAAAAGGACTATTTTGGGATTTTAAAGCCGAAAAGACTAAGGAAAATATTAAAGCAGGGCAGGTATCTACTATAAAATTTAGAGTAAAGAATTTAGGAAAGGAAACTTCTACAGGGGTCGCAACTTTTAATGTAACGCCAGATTCTGCAGGTCAATATTTTAATAAAATTAGCTGTTTTTGTTTTGAACAACAAACTTTAAAACCAAAAGAAACTAAGGAGTTTGAAATGGCGTATTTTATTGATCCAAAAATAGTAGATGACTTATCTACAAAGGAAATTAAGGATATTACTTTATCTTATACTTTTTTTGATGTAGCTAACTTTAAGAAGGATAAAAATTAATGTCGGACAATCACAAAAAAAGTCATGATTATCATCTGGTAGATCCAAGTGTTTGGCCGATTGCCTCTTCTTTCTCTGCTTTAGTTTTAGCTTTTGGTGCAGTTTATTATATGCATGCCAAAACCTCTTGGCTGTTGTTAATCGGTTTGGGTTTAACACTTTATTCTATGTTTATGTGGTTTAGAGATGTAGTTATTGAAGGAGAGTATAAAGGTGATCACACCCCAGTTGTTCAGATCGGACTAAGATATGGAATGACATTATTTATAATGTCAGAAGTTATGTTCTTTGTTGCTTGGTTCTGGGCCTTTTTTGACGCAAGTTTATTTCCATCGCAAGTAATTGGATCAGTTTGGCCACCCAAAGGTATTAATGCCCTTGATCCTTGGCATATACCATTAATTAATACATTAATTTTACTTTTATCTGGAACGACAGTCACCTGGGCGCACCATGCTCTTTTAGAAAATGACAGAAAAGGTTTATTAAATGGCTTGTTATTAACGGTTATATTGGGCACTATTTTCACTTGTTTTCAAGCTTACGAATATATTCATGCGGATTTTAAATTAAGCACAGGAATTTACGGATCAACTTTTTATATGGCAACTGGCTTCCATGGTTTCCACGTTATTGTAGGAACAATCTTTTTAGCAGTTTGTTATTTTAGAGCCAAAGCAGGACATTATAAGCCTGATCATCATTTTGGATTTGAAGCAGCTGCTTGGTATTGGCACTTTGTTGATGTGGTTTGGTTGTTCTTATTTGCCTCAATATATATCTGGGGAAGTTAGTAGATATCTTCATTGAAAATAAAGTCGTTAGATATTTTTTTTATATTTTTTGTTCTTATTCTTTTTTTATTAGGAACTTGGCAGATTATTAGACTTAATCATAAAAACAATTTAATTGAAAACTTAGAAAAAAACCTTAAAAAAAATTCTATTAATTTTAATCCTGAAATAAACAAAGAATATACTAAAGTTTTATTAAAAAAAAAATCTCTTAAACCAGAAGTATTTTTATATAATCTTAATGAAGGAGAGATTGGTTTTAAAGTTATAGTTCCTTATGAAGTGAATAATTCGCTAGTAGTTTTAATTGACAAGGGGTGGGTTAAAAAAAATAAAATTAATGAAATAAAAAAAACTTCATTTAATGATGATGTCATAGAAGGCTTTACTCAGAAAATAAAAGCTAAAGCTTTATTTACACCAGAAAATAGCAGCAAAGAAGATTTTGCATATTTTATTGACATCAATTTTTTAAAGAAAAACTTAAATAAAAATATTTATCCATTATTGATTATTCAGACTTCAAAAACAAACAAAGATATAGTAGTTAATAATTTTCAAATTCATTTATCAAATAATCATTTGCAATATGCTATAACATGGTATGGCTTAGCGTTAGTGACTATAATTTTTTTTTTATATTATAGGAAAAAAGTTAAATGAAATATATTAGCACAAGAAATAATAAAAAAACTTATAGTTTTATTGATACTTTTTTAAATGGCCTTGCTCATGATGGAGGTCTTTATATTCCAAAAAATATACCTCGTCTTTCAAAGTCTACTTTACAAAGGTTTTCTAAATTAAATTATAATGATTTAGCTTATGAAATTATAAAAATTTATACTGGCAATACTTTTTCGAGAACTGAGCTAAAACAAATAATCAAGAAATCTTATAAAAATTTTGACAGTTCTAATGTAATAAAATTTTCAAGAGTAAAAAAATTTAATCTAGTAGAATTATATCATGGGCCTACGCTAGCTTTTAAAGATATTGCCTTGCAGGTCATAGGTAATATGTACGAACTAATTCTTAATAAAAATAAGAGGAGAATTAATCTGGTAACAGCAACTTCAGGAGACACCGGCGCTGCGGCAATTGATGCCGTTAAAGATAAAAAAAATCTAAGAATTTTTGTTTTACACCCTAAAGGAAAAGTTTCGGTAACGCAAAGAAAGTTAATGACCACAGTGAATTCAAAAAATGTTTTTAATATTGCTGTGCAAGGCTCATTTGATGATTGTCAGACATTAGTAAAATCAATGTTTAATGATTTGAGTTTTAGAAAATCAATTAATATGTCGGGCGTTAATTCAATAAATTGGGCAAGAATAGTTGTTCAGATAGTTTATTACTTTTATTCTCACTTTTGTTTGTCTGAAAAAAATAACAAAAGTGTTTTTTCAGTTCCAACAGGAAACTTCGGGGATATTTATGCAGGTTATGTAGCTTATAAAATGGGATTGCCTATCTCTAAATTGATTATTGCAACGAACGAAAATGATCTTTTGTACAAATTTTTAAAAAATGGAGTTTATAAACCATCAAAAGTGAAATTTAGCATTTCACCGAGTATGGATATACAAGTTGCGAGCAATTTTGAAAGACTTATCGCTTCTTATTGTAATAATAATTCTAAAAAAATTTCTGAATTAATGAGTCAATTAAATAAAAATGGCTCATATAGAATAGATAAAAATATTTTAAAGAGAATTAAGAATATTTTTTATTCTAAATCAGTTAATGCAAAAGATACTAAAAAAATTATTAAATCAGTTTATAATAATAATCATAAAATATTAGACCCCCATTCTGCAGTTGGTTTAAAAGCTTTACAAGATTATTATTTAAACAATAATAAAAAATCTGAAAATTTGTTTTGTTTAGAAACAGCTCATCCTGCAAAATTTAGAGAAACTATTTATAAGATTTTAAGTAAAAATCCTGTAATTCCCAAAGAAGTAAATGAAAGTCTTAAAAAAAAAGAGTTCTATAAAGTACTGCCTAATAATTTATATAAAATAAAAGTCTATATTAGAGCTAATCGTTTGCGCTAGCTGCGCTTCTTGCAAGTAAGTCTACTCTGTTGTTATGTTTATTAATGGAGTGCGCTTTAACCCAATGCCAGTTTACTTCTTTCTCATTAATTAAAATATCTAATTTAATCCATAGATCTTTATTTTTTACATCTTTTTTATTTGCATTTTTCCAATTGTTTAATTTCCAATTATGAATCCATTTTTCAATTCCATCTTTTACATATTTAGAGTCAGTATAGATCTTTATTTTCTTATTTTGTTTAATGCTTGCTAAGGCATTAATAGCAGCTGTTAATTCCATTCTATTATTCGTAGATTCTTTTTCTGACCCAAATATTTCTTCTTCTTTTTCATTTTTAATAATTATAGCAGCCCAACCACCTTTTCCTGGGTTGCCCAAGCAAGATCCGTCTGTATAAATAATCACTTCATTCATTGAATAAAATATTCGTTAAAACTTTTAATAGTTGAATGAAATTCTAATTTTTTAAAATATTCGAAAGGATCTTTAATTTTAACATCCGCTTTATTATCGGTATGATAAAAGTCATACAATCTAGTTAGAAAAAATCTCATAGCAGCACCCATAGATAGGATAGGTAAGTATTTTTTCTCATCATCGCTTAGTTTTCTTATTGAAGAATAACCATCTATAAGATTTTTAGCCTTAGTCATATTGAATGTTGAATTGTTATCAAAGCAGATTGAGTTTAGACAGATAGCTATTTCGTATGCAAAAAAATCGTTACAAGCAAAATAAAAATCTATAATTCCTGAAACTTTATTGTCTATAAAAAATATATTATCGGTAAATAAATCAGCATGAATAATGCCAGTTGGTAGATTTTTTGGCCATTTTTCTTTTAAGAATCCTAAATAATTTTTAGTTTTTTCAATTATAGATTTTTCTAAATTAATTTTTTGTTGAATAGTTTTTTCCAAAATATCCTCCCAGTTCTCAATGGATAAGTTGTTCTTTCTTTTAATATCAAATTTTTTTGTTATTTCATGCAACTGCGCTGTTATTTTTCCTATTTCAAAGCAGTCTTCGCTTGTTACTTTGATTTTTGATTTTCCATTTAAAAAAGTTACTAATGCAGCATTTTTATTTTTAATTTTGTTAATTTTTTGGTTATTTTTATTTTCAATAGGTTTTGGGCAAGGGAATTTATTCTCTGATAAGCTAGATAATAATTTTATAAAAAAGGGCAGGTCATTTTCATCAACTCTTTTTTCGTAAATAGTTAGTATGTAATCTTGTTGTGATGTTTTGATAAGATAATTTGTGTTTTCTACTCCTTCAATAATTCCTTGATAACTTTTGAAGTCATTAATGTTGTACTGTTCAAGAAATTGCTTAACTTCTTCATGTTCTAATTTAGTATAAACAGCCATTATTTAATAAGCATTGTGGGAAGTTTAAAAGAAACTTTCTCAACTGAAGTAACTACCTCCTCAAGTTTAATGTCAGTAATACTTTTAATTTCTTTAATTAGATTCTCAACCAATATTTCAGGAGCTGAGGCTCCAGAAGTTATGCCTATATTGTTACAGTTCTTAATTTTATCAAAAGGTAATTCTTGTTCAGAATGCATTAACATACTTTCTTTACAGCCTGATCTCTTCGCAACCTCTACTAATCTTTGTGAATTAGAAGAGCTTTTACTTCCAACTACTAAAAATAAATCACATCTTTTTGCAATTTGTTTAACAGCTTCTTGACGGTTTGTTGTTGCGTAACAAATATCACTTTTGATTGGTTCTTTTATTGATGGATATTTTTTTTTTATTAAAGAAATTATCTCCAAAGTATCATCTACCGAAAGAGTAGTTTGAGTAATATATGCAAATTTATTATTTTTAATTTTAGGAACATAACTTTCTACATCGTCTTTATTTTCAATTAATGTAATATAATTGTTGTCTATTTGACCCATAGTCCCGATTACTTCGGGATGGTTTTTATGACCTATGAAAATAATATTAAATTCATCTCTTGCTAAAATTTCAGCCTCTTTATGTACTTTTGTTACCAAAGGACATGTTGCATCTATATAAATAATATTATTTAATTTTGCTTCATTTATTACTTCTTTAGACACGCCATGAGCAGAAAATATAACAGGTCTAGATTTGTCTTTAATTTCCGAGAGCTCCTCAACAAAAATTGCACCTTGAGATCTTAAATTTTCAACTACGAACTGATTATGAACTATTTCATGTCTTACATAAACTGGAGCACCAAATTTATTTATAGTTTTTTTTACAATCTCAACTGCTCTATCTACGCCAGCACAAAATCCTCTTGGACTTGCTAAAAATACGTTTACAATTTTCTTTATATTTTTTTCCATTAAAGTCTTAGATATTGAATTTAATATTATATGAATAAGCTTTATAGAAACCAAAACAAATAATATCTATAAATCTTTGGTTAGTTAAAAATAATTCTTTGTTCATTGAAATAATTTAAGATACAATTTACTTTATAACATTATGGAAGAAAAAATTAAAAAAAATAAGAGCCCACAAAAAACTAATCTAGAAATAGGAAAAGATTATTATTGGTGCGCTTGTGGACTTTCCAAGGACGGCATTTTTTGCGATGGTTCTCATAAAAGCACGAATTTACAGCCTATGAAGTTTACAGTTCAGGAGAGTAAGCCTTATTTTTTATGTAGTTGCAAAAAAACTAATAATAAGCCTTTTTGCGACGGCGCTCACTCTAAAGCTTAAGATATTTTAGTTTGCTTTAATTGACTAAAAGTTGCCTCTAAATTTTTTTGATTAATGACTTTCATTTTGTCACTATTTTCCTGATCTGAAATTATTTTTTTAACTGCCTCAATAGCAATTTTATTAGATATATTTTGTATATCTTTAATTGCTTTAATTTTCATTTGGTCCAACTTTTGTTCTAATGATTTCTTTTTATTTTCAATCAACTGTTCGAATTTCTTTTCTGATTCTTTAATAAAAATTTCAGTTTCTTTTTTTTTCACTATTTATGATTTGATTACTTTCAGCATGAGCTTCTTCTATTTTACTTTTATATTTTTGTAATAATTTTTCGCTTTCATGTTTTAGATTTTTGGCATTATCAATTTCAGACTTAATCTCATTTATTTTACTATCTAATAGATTACTAATTAGTTGAGGAATTTTTTTATAAATAATTATTAAACAGAAAATTACAAAAGATATTGCTACCCAAAAAGTTGCATCAAACATATTGATTCTTCTTTTCTTTGTTAGATATTTCTGAGATCACTGCATTTAAATTACTACTATTTGGCGCTGTTCCAGTTATTTTTTCTATCAATTCTTTTGAAAATTCTCCAGCTATGCTCTGAATGTTCTCTAATGTCTCCTTTTTGAAAGTATTTATTTCTTGCTCTGCTTTTTGCGTTTCAGAATTTAATATATTTTCAAATTCTTTTTTTTTTAAAGAAGTTTTTTCATTAAAATCAATTTTTAACTTTGCAGAAAGTTTTTTTGACTCATTTTTAGCTTCAGCAATAATCAGATTGTATTCATTATCTATTTTTTGAATTTGATTTTTATAAATCTCAGCTTCTTTTAATAAAGATTTAATAAAATCTGCTCTAGCATCTATTAATGAAAATAATTTGGGACTAAAAAATTTCTGAACTAAAAAATATAGTATTATAAAAATACCGGTTAACCACAAGATTTGCGACAACCAAAATTCAGGATTTAGTTGAGGCATACCTTCGCTAGCTGCTGCTATTTTATTAAAAAATAACAGGTAAGTTGTAATAGCTATACTCTTGTTCTTCATTGCTTAAGAATTATTAAATTAATTTTAATAATTAAAATGCAAAAAGTATTAAAAGAGCAATAACTAAAGCGAATAAACCTATAGCTTCTGTAAGTGCAAATCCTAATAATAAAGTAGGAAATTGCTTTTGAGCTGCTGAAGGATTTCTTATTGCTGCCGATAAATAGCTTCCAAATATCGTTCCCATACCGACGCCAACTCCAGCCAAGGCTATAGCTGCTAATCCAGCTCCTATCATTTTTGCTGCTTCTAGTTCCATTTTTTTTCTCCTTTTTTTGTTAGTTGTTAATTTTTCTAGTGATGCATATTTAAAGCATCATTTAAATAAATACACGATAAAACTGCAAAAACATATGCTTGCAAGAAGGCAACTAATATTTCTAAAGCTGTTAAAGCAACAGAAAAGCTTAAAGGAAGCCATCCCCCAATAATGCCTAGGCTTACGACAAAACCACCAAAAACTTTAAGCATCGTATGCCCAGCGAGCATATTTGCAAATAATCGAACTGATAAACTAACTGGTCTACTTAAAAAAGAAATAATTTCAATTGCAACTATAATGGGAAATAAAAAAATAGGAACTCCAGAGGGAGCAAATATTTTTAAAAAACCAATCCCGTTTTTGGCAAAACCAACTACGGTTACTCCAATAAAAATTACAACCGCAAGAAAGAATGTAATAATGATCTGACTCGTTACAGTAAAAGCATACGGCAATAAACCGATCATATTTAAAGTTAAAATAAATAAGAATATAGTTAGGATAAAAGGAAAGTACGGTTTAGCTTTTGGTCCGGCCGTCTCACTAATCATCTTGGAAATAAAATTAAAAACTATTTCGTTGATCAGCTGAATTTTGTTAGGGATAATATTAACTTTTCTTGTTCCTATCATAAAAAAAGTAATAATCAGTATTGAGCTAATCAACATAAATAAACTTGAGTTTGTAAAAGATACATCTATCCCGTTAATGGAAAGAGAAGGTCCTATTCTATGAACCTCAAACTGATGCATTGGATTTGTTGCCATAAATTTAGCCTTTATTAATCATTTTTGCAGATCTCACAACATTAAATATTCCTGCGGCAACACCAACCATAAATAGAATTATTATAAAAATTGGCTTAGTTCCTAACCATTTGTCTAAGTAATAACCAATAAAAGTTGCGACAAAAACTGCCGCAACAAGCTCTGTGCCAATTCTAAATGCCAATCCTATTATGTTGGGATTATTCTTGGGTAGGTTGCTAGAGTATTTATTTTTTGTTAATTCTATCTTTTTCTTTAGATCATCAAATTCTGACATTAATTCTTTATGCTACTAATTCTTCTGCTTTTTCAAGATCAACAGCAACTAATTGACTCACACCTCTTTCAGCCATTGTAACTCCATAAAGTCTATTCATTCGTGACATTGTCAAAGCATGGTGGGTAATAACTATAAATTTTGTTTCAGTAATTTTTGTAAGCTCCTCTATAAGTGAGCAAAATCTTGTAACGTTTGCATCATCCAATGGAGCATCTACCTCATCCAAAATACAAATGGGCGCAGGATTAATTAAGAATACAGCAAATATTAAAGCCATAGCCGTAAGCGCTTGCTCACCTCCGGACAATAAAGTTATCGATTGCAATTTTTTTCCAGGAGGACTCACTAAAAGTTCTAATCCAGCTTCTAAAGGATCGTCAGATTCTACAAGTTCAAGTCTAGCATTTCCGCCGCCAAATAATTTTGTATATACGTCATTAAATTTTCTTCCAACTTTATCGTAAGCATCAATAAGTTTTTCCCTGCCTTTTTGATTTAATTCATTAATACTAGATTTTAATTTTAATATTCCAGCAAGAAGATCTTTCCTGTCCTCCATCATTTTAGTAATTTGGTTTTCTAGATTTTTAGTTTCATCATCAGCTCTTAGGTTAACCGCCCCCATATTATCTCTTTCATCTTTAAGTTTTTTAAGTTTAGTTTCAATTTCATCTAAATTTGTTTTTTCGATAGATGTTTTATCTTCTTCGTTTAAAAGATCATCAATTGAGCATTTAAAATCTTCTCTGACTTTATTTTCTAATTCGATAACTTTTGATTTGTGATTGTCTATAAGAGTTTCAAAACGAGCTTTTTTCTCTCTCCCAATAAGAACTTTTTCATTAATATCTGATAATAATTTATTTATCTCAGAAATTTTATTTTCGGCTGCTTCAATTTCAGAATTAATTTTATTTTTAGCTTCTTCAGTATTTTTAATATTTTCTTGATAAAACCCTTTTTGTTCTCCGATCTCGGAGGGTCTAATTTGAATTTTAATAATTTCTTTCTCTAAGTTTTTTAATCTAGAGTTAAGATTTTCAGATTTAGTTCTAGAATTTTGTTCAAGATTACGCCAGTTATCAATTTCATTATCAATACTTTTAATTCTCTCTTTTCGCTTAATGGAGTCATTTTTAATCGTTTCGTATTTACTTAAGAATAGTGCATACTTTTCTTGCAGTTCTTTAAGTAAAATTGTTTTTTCGGTGAATTGTGATCGCACGTCTTCTTTATTAAAATATGAATCTCTTTCTACATTTCTTTTTATTAAATTATCAAAATCATCAGTAATTTTTGACGTTTCAGAAAAACCATTAAGAAGACTTTTTAAATTTTCTTTAACATTGTATGGTTCTGTGTTTTCAAAATTATTAATAGTGTCATTTAATATTTTTGATTGGTTATTGATAAAATTTTTAACAGAACTTAAATAATTATTAATCTCATTTTTATTTTGTAGTCCGCTAATATTAGCAAATATTTTTTCAGAAATATTTTCTAGTTCTTTTTGTTCATAATTTAATTGTTCTGAAATTTTTTTAAAATCAGAATTGCTTTGATTTTCTATTTCATAATAAGTTTTTTCGAATTCTAATATCTTACTTTTTTCTTCTGTTAATCTTTTAATGTTAGAACCTGCGTTGTTAATATTAATATTTTCACTTTGTAGATCATCATTAGTATTTTTTAGATCAATTCTAAGTTTTTCAGCCTCTTCTTTGGTTCTTTGTTCTTGTTTAAACAATTCTTCATACTCAAGATTTAATCTCTGTAATTTACTAGTAATTTCGGCAAAATCATTTCTTAGAGGTTTAATTCTTTTGTTTTCAGAATCCAATAATTCACTGCTATAATTCTTTTCAATAGTGACAGCGCTAATATCGTCATCAATTTCATTTAAAGCATCCTGACTTTCTTTTAACTCTTTATTAATTTCTTGAATTTTTAGGTAAGATAGTAAAGCTTCATGTTTTTTAATATCATTTGATATTGTTTTATATCTGGAAGCTTCTTCTGCTTGTTTTAGTAAATTCTTAAGTTGAGTTTCGATTTGCTTCATTATGTCATCAGCCTTTTTAAGATTATTTTCAGCAGCTGTTAATCTTAGTTCGGCTTCATGTCTTCTTGCATGTAGACCGCCAATGCCTGCGGCTTCTTCTAAAATTGCTCTTCTGTCAGTTGGTTTTGCTGTAATTAACGAACCAACTTTTCCTTGGCTTACCATCGAAGGCGAGTGTGCCCCAGTTGAAAGATCTGCAAATAATATCTGAACATCTCTTGCTCGGACTTCTTTACCGTTAATGTAGTAGCTTGATCCTTTATCTTTTTCTATTCTTCTTTTTACTTCTATTTCGGGAGTATCCCTGTATTGGGGTACGTTTTCATTATTTTCCAAGAAAATATTTACTTCAGCAATATTTTTTGAAGGACGATCAGAGGTTCCTGAAAATATAACATCTTCCATTCCGCTACCTCTAAGACTTTTTGCTGAAGTTTCCCCCATGCACCATCTTAAAGCTTCTACTATATTAGATTTTCCGCAACCGTTAGGACCTACAATTCCGGTAAGACCGTCTTCTATTAACAAATGAGTTCGGTCCGCAAAAGATTTAAAACCAACTATTTCTAGTTTTTTAAATTTCATTTCAATATTTTAAGTATTTCTTTAGACAGGTCTTCAAAAGAAGCGTTTCCTTCATATTTTTTTTCATTAATAATAATAGTCGGCGTAGAATTGATAGAATATTTTTTTTGCCCCTCTAATCTGTCGTTTAATATTTTATCTTCCAATTTTTTATCCTTTAAACAATTCGATAGTTTTTCATTAGATAAGTTAAATTTATTACCTATTAAAAATAAGTTAGAATTAATTTGTTGTATTTTATCGCCAGCTGACCAAATACTTTGATTTTTATAAATTTCATCAATTAATAAGATACTTGATTCTTTTGTTGCGCATCTAACAATTTTTGATGCGTTTAATGCAGCAATATCAAGGGGAAAGTCTACAAAAGTAAATTTTATTAAATCCTTGCTTGCATATTCTTTTATTAACTTTGGATATACGCTATTATGAAAATTTGCACAGTGGGGACATGTGTATGAGCTATAAATCTTAATTTTAACTTTAGCATTTTCGTTACCAACAAATATTTCATCAGTATTTTGTGCATAAGAATAAGAGTTAGTAAAAATTAAAAAAAAAAGAATTAAAATTTTTTTTAAATTATTTTTTAATAAAGTCATAAATCTTTATTTATTTAAGTTTAGAAAAATTTCTTTAATCTTTTCGTTTTTAATTTCATTAATTTTTTTAATAATTTTTTCATCTAATAATATTTTTCTTTTTTTTATTTCAACAGAAGAGTTCTTGGATAAAATCTGGATTTTATTAATTGCATTAAAACCAAGATAGCTGTTAATTCTTTCAATAATTTGATCTCTGGAATATTCAATTTCTATCATTACACTCTTGTTTACATTTATTGAAAGAATGTTTTCGTTATTAATTTTTTTTATTTTTACGGGTGTAACATCTTTAAGCATTTTTTCGCCAATAATATTTTTCCAATTTTTAATTATCTCAAAATGTACAAAGCCGTCTTTTTTTAGTATTTTTTTTGCATTTTCTGGTAATAAACTTTGCAAAGGACGCAAACCCTGAGAGAACAATTTATTTGTAAATTTATTAGCGACCATGGAAAATCTTTTATCAAATAAAATTCTTGCTTGGTACGATAATCATCAAAGAGATTTGCCATGGAGAAGATATCGCGGATTTAAGGATAGAATTTATAAAGTCATAGTTAGTGAATTTATGCTTCAGCAGACTCAGGTAAAAACAGTGATTCCTTTTTTTAACAGATTTATAAAAACTTTTCCTAATCTGGACAAATTATCAAAATCAAAATTGCCAAAGGTATATAAGATGTGGCAGGGTCTAGGATATTATTCTAGAGCCAGAAATTTACTAATTACAGCGAAAATTATTAGATCGAAACACAAAGGAATAGTTCCGAATAATTTTGAGACTTTGAAAAGTTTTCCTGGAATAGGCGACTATACCGCTTCAGCAATTATGGCTATCGCTTTTGATAAAGATTTTATTGGAATAGACGGAAATGTTGAAAGATTCATCGCAAGATTATTTGGTTATAAAAACAATAAAAAAAATTTTAAAGAAAATATTTATTTAAAATTGCAGCAGATTAAACCTAAAAAAAATTTTTCTAATTTTGCCCAAGCATTAATGGAGATTGGGGCTTTAATTTGTACTCCTCAAAATCCTAAATGTGATGTCTGTCCTCTAAGAAGCAATTGTATTGCATTAAAAAAAAATAATTTTAATTATAAAATTATCAAGAAAAATAAAATTAATATAAAAAAATATTATTTATTATTTTCCTTAAATAATAATAAAATTTTATTTTTTAAAGATAAGAATAAATTATTAAAAGATTTTGTAAATTTACCTCTTATTGAATATAAAAAAAAAATATTTGACAAGTCTTTTCAAGAAAAAAACTTTTCTTTTTCTGGTCAGGTAAGAATTCTTAATAAGAGTTACATACATAATATCTCAAATATTAAAATGCTAATTAAAATTGCTATCTTTAGAAAGATAAATAAAATAAATAATAATAAATTTTACTGGATAAGTTCTAATAAAATAGATAATTCACTTTTATCAAGTTTTTCTAAAAAATTCATATTCTTGATAAAAAATAAAAGAATTTCTTATGTTTAAAAAAATTATTATTCTAGGAGGTGGAATTGCCGGCTTAACTTTGGCTAATTTTTTAAAAAAAAATAACTTTAATAATTTTAGAGTATATGAAAAGCTAGAGAACAATTTATCAAAATCTACTGGAATACAGCTATCGCCTAATGCAGTAAGAATTTTAGATTTTTTAGATTCAAAGTTTTATTTAGATAATAATTTTCACAGAATGAATTATTTAAATATTCATTCTCAGCCTTATAAAAATTTTTTACCTGAACTTGAAAGTAAAATTAGTTTGCAGAATATAATAAATGATAAAACTCCCTATCTAACTTGCGATAGAAATGTTTTATTAAAATTTTTAGAAAAATCTTTATCTCCGAAAGATATTTTTTATAATAAAAAAGTCACTCAGGTAATTAAAGATCATAATATAATCAGGGTTAAATTTAGTAATGGATCGGAGGATTATTGTGATTTGTTAATTTCTGCAGATGGAATATTTTCTAACTCTAGAACTGATAATAATATTATTAAAAATACAAACTTTTATGCATTTAGAGGTGTAATTAAAAATTTTTATTCTCAATATCCTACGGCAAACGACGCTATTAATTTATGGTTAGCAAATAATAAGCATTTAGTTACTTATTTTATAAACAATAAAAATGATTTGAGTTTTACAGGAGTTATTAAGTCTTTTGATAAAAAAAATGTTGAAGAGAAAAATGCTAATTATTCTAATGTATTTCCAACCGCCGAATTTAGGAGTCTATTTTTTTCAGACAGTAAAGTTTTGAGAGAAATATTAGATAATGTTCAGGAAGTTTATCGTTGGCCAATATTTTCTTTGAAAAAGAGAGTCTTTTATAGAGATAATCAGATTTTTATCGGAGATTCTTCTCATGGGATGGTGCCTTTTCAAGCTCAAGGGGCAGCACTAGCTATAGAAGATGCTTATGTTTTATATGAGCAAATTATTAAGAATGTAACTAATAATTTAGGGGTATTTTATTTTAATAAACGCAATAGCAGGATTAGAAAGATAATTTTAAGATCACATTTGAATGTTTTTATATTTCATGGAAGTAATTTTTTAATTATCTTTCTTAGAACTATATTTTTTAAGATTTTAGAAAAGAGTTTTTTATTAAAAAAATATATGTTTGGATGGATCTTTAATTATAATCCGAGAAGTTCTAGTTATTTTTTCTAATTTTTTCTCTTAAATGATCGAGAGGATATAATTTATTTTCCATTTTTATATGCCAAAATGACCATCCATTGCAACTTTCTGTTCCTTGAGCTTTTGCACCAACAGTATGTATAGATCCAGAAATATCTTTGTATAAAATACTACCATCAGCCATAACATGAGCTTGGATTTTATTCTTGGCATCAAAAAGTTTTAATCCTGGCTCTATTATTCCACTTTCAATTAAATAACCAAAAGGTATTCTTTTTTCATTTCTTTTATTTTCTATAGTTTTTAAGAAATCTTCATCAATTTTTTTTATCTTTTTTATTCTTACTTCGGCTGTTTGAAAGTATTGCTTATTACTTTCTATCCCATAATAATTTCTTCCAAGTTTTTTAGCAACAGCTCCAGTGGTGCCAGTACCAAAGAATGGATCTAATATAAAATCACCTTTTTTAGTTGATGATAAAATAATTCTATAAAGTAAGCTTTCAGGTTTTTGAGTTGAATGCACTTTGTTTCCTTCTTCATTTTTAATTCTCTCTCCTCCAGTACAAAGAGCAAGGTCCCAATCTGATCTCATCTGCTTATCATCATTAAAGCATTTTAATGATTTATAATTAAAAGTGTATTTAGAGTTTTTGCTTTTAGCAGCCCAGATTAATGTTTCATGTGCATTAGTAAATCTTGTGCCCTTGAAATTAGGCATAGGATTTTTTTTATTCCATATTATATCATTTAGAATCCAAAAATTCTTATCTTGTATTATTTTTCCTAATCTAAAAATATTGTGATAGGTACCTATCATCCATATCGTTCCATTGGGTTTTAGAACTCTTCTGCATTCGTTAATCCAAGAAATTGAAAATTCATCATATTGTTTTAAAGTATCAAACTTATCCCAGTCATCATCAACAGCTTTTACTTTTGAATGATCTGGCCTTTCTAGATTGCTTTGTAATTGCAGATTGTAGGGTGGATCCGCAAAAATACAGTCAAAAGTTTCGTCAGGTATTTTTTTTAATTCTTTTAATGAATCTCCAAGAATGATGGTGTCTCTATTTATTGTCATACAACTGTAGAGAGAAAATAATATTAGAAGACTCCCTCAGTCAACCAGTGTCTGCATATTGATTGTGCTCTATTTTTTAATTGATCAATAGGTTGTGTATAGGCGCAAAAGTTTTTCTATGATGCTCAGTAATTCCGAATATTTTAATCGCTTCTATGTGCTTTTTAGTCCCATAACCACAGTTATTTTCCCAATTATAATTTGGGAATTCTAAAGATAATTTTTTCATAAATAAATCTCTAGAAACCTTAGCTATAATTGATGCTGCGGCTATAGAAACACATTTTTGATCACCCTTAATAATTGTTTTGATGTTTTTGCTTTTGTTAGGGGCAAAATTTCCATCAACAAGAATTATATGATCTTGAATATTGATTTTTTCTAGAGCTCTGTTCATTGCAAGCAAAGAAGATTGTAAAATATTTAATTTTTCAATTTCTCTTACAGAAGATATTCCAATACTATATTCACACTTCTTAATAAGCTCTTGAAATATTTCTAGCCTTTTAGATTTGTTAAGTTTTTTTGAATCATTAATTCCAGAAGGAAAGTTCTTTTCATCTAATTTGATTGCTGCTGCAAAAACAGGTCCCGCCAAACATCCCCTTCCTACTTCATCTACTCCAATTATATTTTTACCGAATTTAAAATCATTTAATATATTCATTAGTTCTTAAAAATCTCATTTTTGAATTTTTTTAAGTCCTCCCATGCTAATTTTTTATACTCAGGTGTTCTTAGTAAGTGATCGGGAGTTAAAGTTGAAAATGTATTAAATTTATATTTATCAATAATAATCTCACCCCATTGTCCATGTAAATCTAATATTTTTTTATTAGAATTGTTAAAAAAATTATAAACTACCTCACCTAATAATAAGATATATTTTGGTTTAATAATTTTGATATGTTTAAATAGAATGTCTCTATAAAAATCAGATTTATTTTTTATATTAATTTCTTTATCAAAATAAATATTAGATAAATAATATTCCTCTTTGCCCAGTGATATTGCATATAACATTTTAGTTAGTAGCTCTCCTTTAGATTCAGAAAAAATTTCTTGATTTTTTATGTCATTTTCATCCGGGTAATCCCCCAGGATCATGATTGAAGAATTGGGATTTCCTTTAAAGAACAAATTGTTATTTTTTTTTAAGACAAAATGGCTGTTAGTCTCTTTAAATAATTCAATAATTAGCTGTTCTTTATTAGGCGAGTTTTGTTTTGATTTGGTTAGATCGTTGGAAAAGAAGTTTATAAAATTTAAAGTTGAATAGTATTCTAGGAGGTTTATAGTTTTAATACTTAGATTTTTTTTGGTCATTTCTTTATGAATAAAACAGTTTTTTATATAGCTTTTTTATTATCTTTTATAACAAATTATTCAAATTTGAATGCTAACATACTAGACGGTAAAAAAAATTTAATTAAGAACTCTAATTATTTTTCTAATTATTTATCTGGAANCGTTTATCTTCAAAAAAATAATTCACAAAAAGCTTATAACTTCTTGCAAAATATTGAGGATTTAGGATTTTATCATTCAGAATTTAATTTTAAATACGTTGAGACCTTAGTTAATAGTGGAAAGTTGGATGAGGCTTATATTTTTATTAAAAAATTAGATAAATCTTATCAATCATTATATCCTTTTAATTTGGTTTTGTTTGTTCATGATTTTAAAAACAAAAAATATTCGTATTTGAAAGATTATGTTCCGTTAGTAAGAAAAGATATATCCGATCCTTTGCTATCAGAGCTTTATCAGGATCTTGATTTATGGGGAGAGCTCTCTAATAATAATGTCGATAAACTTAGAGAAAAAATTAAAAAATCAAACTCAGATTTTAAGAATATTGAGTTAACTCAAAAAATTTTAATTAGTCTGTATTTAGAAGATCAGCAGAATATCGAATCATATTTTAGAGAGATATCCAGAACAAAAGAATTAGCGAGATATAACTATTTTTACTTAGCTTATTTTTTAGAAAAAAATAATAAAGAAAAAGTTAGTGAAATTATAAATAAAAATTTGGAAGTTGATTCTGAGAGTCTATTATTTAAGCAGCTTTATATAGATTTTCATAATAATCAATTTCAAAAAATTAATCAATTCTATAAAAGAAAAGATATAAATCACGGATTAGCAGAATTATTTTATTTATTTGCCAATTTTTATCAAAACTATGAACAAGTTCAGATATCTAATTTTTATATAAATATTAGTGAATATTTAAACCCTAACTTTTTATCAAATAAAATTTTAAAAATTGAAAATTTAATTATACTTGATGATCTTTATCAGGCAGAGAAAGAAACTAAAATTATTGAAAAGTTAGGAAAAGAGTATTTTTGGTATGCAAATTTAACAAAATTAAAATTTTTTCCAAATTATAAATCAGAAAAACAAATTAATTTACTTGAGGATTATTTAAAGAACCAAAAATTATTTACTTCAGATAAATATTTTGAATTAGCAAATTTTTTAAGGAGTAATAATGACTATTCAAAATCAATTCCGTTATATGAAAAATCTATTTTATTTAAGAAAGATAAGAAAGATACTGATTGGATTTATTATTATAATTTAGCTATCAGTCAAGAAAGATCAAAATCTTGGAATGAAGCAGAGAAAAATTTTTTAGAAGCGCTAAAAATTTCTCCAAAACAACCTGAGGTATTAAATTACTTGGCATACAGTTGGCTGGAAAGAGAAATAAATTTAGAAAAAGCTAAAGAGATGTTAATTGAAGCTGTTAATTTAAGTAAGGGACGTGGTTATATTTTAGACTCTCTGGGATGGGCTTATTTTTTATTAAATGATTTTGATAAATCAGAAGAAACTTTAAAAATTGCTTATGAAAAAGATCCAACAGAAGCCGTAATTTATGATCATTATGGTGATGTTCTTTGGGTAAATGGAAAAGAAATTCAGGCTAGATATGTTTGGCAAAATGCTGTTAAGCTTAAATACATTGAGAAAGATTTAAAGGAATCTATTAATAAAAAAATAATTTTTGGATTAGATGAAGGTTATAAACGCAAGTCTTAAAGCTTACGCTAAAGTTAATTTATATTTAAAAGTAATTAAGAAATTAAAAAATAAATATCACGAAATTGAAACATTATTTTGTTTTTGTGATATTTATGATCATATTTATATATCTTCTAATACTAAAAAAACCAAAATTACTTTTAGTGGTAGATTTTCTAAAGGAATAAATAATAATAATAATACAATTTTAAAATTATTATCTATTTTAAAAAAATATACTAAGTTTTCTGATTATAAATTTAAAATAAAAATTATAAAAAATATACCTCATGGTTCAGGATTTGGAGGTGGTTCTAGTGATGTGGCTACATTACTCTCTTTTTTTGATAAAATTCTTAGATTAAATTTAAAAAAAAATACAATTTCATCAATATGTAAGAAAATAGGTTCTGATGTAGAGCCATCCCTAAATACAAATATTAAGCTTCTTTATGGCGCTAATAATAAAATATTCGAATTTAAAAAAAAACCTAAATTTAATTTATTATTAATTTATCCAAACTATTCAAATTCTACAAAGCAGATTTATTTATTAAATAAGAATTTTTCCGATAAAAAAAATTCGGATATTAATTTTTTAAAAAATAATTTTTTAAATTTAAATAATTTATTCAAGTTTTTTAATTTTAAAGGTAATGATTTAGAACAAAGTGCTTTTAAAAAAAATAATAAGTCATTAAAAGTGCTAACTTTTATTAAAAGATTAAAAGGTTGCAAAGTGGCAAGAATGACAGGTAGTGGATCTGCCTGTTATGCAATTTTTGAAAACAACACGCATTTAACTTCGGCTATATTTGCTTTGAAAAAACGTTATAAAAGTTATTGGATAAGGAAAGCAAAAATAATATAACCTTATTTCTAAAATAAAAATTGGGGCTTAGCCAAGCGGTAAGGCAGCGGGTTTTGATCCCGCCATCCCAGGTTCGAATCCTGGAGCCCCAGCCAAGATAAAAATAATTGCTGTGATTAGAGAAGAAAAAAAATCAGATAAAAAAAAAATATTTTTACTCGAAGAAAATGTTTTGGGACCAGGCAGATACGCTAGACCCAGTTTTAGATTAAGAGAAAATCTTATATGCAATCAAAAGTATTCAAAGATTTATTACAAAGGTCAAAAAATAATCGGTAGCATTAGGTATTTTAATTGCAAGATTCAAAGTAACAAAGGTTTAATGTTGGGGCCATTGATAGTGGATCAAAAATTTAAAGGAAAAGGGATAGGAAAACAATTAGTCAATCAAAGCATCAAATTAATTAATGATAAAAAAATTAGTTTTATTATTTTAATTGGAGAGCAGGATTATTATGGTCAATTTGGTTTTGAGATTAACTATAATATATATTTTTCAATAAATGTTCGAAAAGAAAAAATTTTATTAAAAGTACTATCGGATAACACCAATAATTTATCTGGTAGAGTAGAGTTGTACTAATTTGTTAATGAAAAAAACATTTTTATTTTCAAAAGAAAATAAAAAAATAATTTCTATTTTAAATCCAATTTACTGGAAAACATATACGCAGTTTGTTGGTGGTTGCGTTAGAAAAGCAATGGAAGGAAAGTTAACAACAGATATTGATTTAGCAACTATTTATAAGCCTCAAGAAGTAAGAAAAATTTTATTAAAGAATAATTACAAAGTATTAAATTTAGGAATTAAATATGGATCTATTACAACTTTTTTCAAGAATTACAGATATGAAATTACGTCTTTAAGAAAGGATATTAATCCCGACGGTAGGCATACAAAAATTAAATTTACAAATAATTGGATTCAAGATTCTTTAAGAAGAGATTTTACAATTAATGCAATTTATTGCGACAGATTTGGAAAAGTTTTTGATCCAGTAAATGGTATTAGTGATTTAAAAAATAAAAAAATTAATTTTATTGGAAATCCAGATTTACGAATTAAAGAAGATTATTTAAGAATTTTAAGGTTTATAAGATTTTCATTGGAATTTAACGAGAATATTAAAGATAAAAAAGTTTTAAGGATTATAAATAAAAATATTCAATTTTTAAAATTAATTTCTCCAGAAAGGCTATTTATAGAATTAAAAAAAATTTTAGAATTAAAGAACTTAGAGAGTATTAAAAATAAAAATTATTTTAAAAAAATTCTTAACAAGATTTACCAATTAAGATTTTTTGATAGGTTAAGCAGAATAAAAACTTCTAAACT
Organism: alpha proteobacterium SCGC AAA280-B11; assembly: GCA_000371745.1. Lineage (GTDB taxonomy): Bacteria > Pseudomonadota > Alphaproteobacteria > Pelagibacterales > Pelagibacteraceae > Fontibacterium. The sequence continues at coordinate 7,189 of AQUH01000001.1, read as the reverse complement.
AAGATTAAATTATCTTCAATTACTCTCAATTTTATTAGTGGGATATGATAAAAAACATATCTTTTTTTCTAAACAGTTCCGATTATCTAATAAAGAGAGTGATTATCTTAATTTTATCTTTTCGCAGTTTAAATCATTAAAAAATAAATCGTACGATTATAAAACAATTAAACAGCAAATATTTTTTTATAAAAAACAATTAACTCTAGATTTTTTATATTTTATATTTATTGCAACTAAAAAAATTAGTTATAAGAATTTAAAAAAATACCAATTGTTTATTAAAAAATTTAAAGTTCCAATTTTTCCTATATCAGGTGATTTTTTAATCCGCAGGGGATTTAAGCAGGGAAAAAGTCTTGGTAAAAGATTAAACTCTTTAAAGAAATCTTGGATTGAGAATGATTTTAAATTGAATTTAAATAAAATCTAATTTCTAGATTAGATATATTTAATCTCAATGATTTCGTAATTTTTTTCCCCAGCAGGTGTATTTACAACAACAAAATCACCAGTATGTTTTGAAACAAGCTCTAATGCGATTGGCGATTTATAAAATAACAAACCCTCTTTTGCGTTAGCTTCATCTTTTCCAACAATCTTATATTTTCTTGTTTCATTGTTTTCCATATCTACTAAAATAACTGTTGATCCAAATATTACTTTCTTATCATTTTTTATTTTTGTAACATCTACAACATTAGCAGTTGCTATCGTTGTCTCAATTTCTTGAATTCTTCTTTCGTTGTGACCTTGCTCTTCTTTTGCAGCATGATACTCAGCATTTTCTTTTAAATCCCCGTGAGCTCGTGCTTCTGAGATGGCGCCAACAATCTTAGGTCTAGTAACAGAAATTCTTTCTTTTAGTTCCGTTTTAATCTTTTCTAGGCCCTGTGGTGTAATTGGTTCTTTTTCCATTTAGTTTCTTACCATTTTGCAAGCGGAGGAAGCGACATAAAAATAGCTTCGATATTTCCATTGGTATTTAAACCAAATTTGGTGCCCCTGTCGTATAATAAATTAAACTCCACATATCGTCCCCTTTTAATTAATTGCTTATCTTTATCTTTATCGTTCCATTTTAAAAACATTTTTCTTTTTATAATTTCTGAAGAAACTTTTAGAAAAGTAGCACCAACATCTTTTGTGTAATTAAAATCTTTACTCCAATTATTTGAATTAAGGTAATCAAAAAATATTCCTCCGTCGCCTCGTGGTTCTTTTCTGTGGGGTAAATAAAAATAATTGTCACAATTTTTTTTATGTTCCGGGTAATATTTTTTATTATGGATATCACACATATTTTTTATTTTTGAATGAAAATACTTTTTTTGATTTGTATCTTTAATACATGGCGTCATATCCATGCCTCCACCAAACCAAGACTTAGTAGTTACTATGAATCTTGTATTAAAGTGAAATGCGGGAACTTTTGGACTCTTCATATGAGCAACAATAGAAATTCCAGAGGCCCAAAAATTAGGATTCTTCAAGGCACCAGGAATTTTTTTTCTAAATTCATTATTAAATTTCCCTGATACTGTTGATATATTGACGCCTACCTTATCAAAAACAGTGCCATTTTTAATTAAAGAAAATACGCCTCCTCCTTTAGAGGATCCACCAGCTTTCCAATTGGTTTTTTGAAATAAAGTTTTTTTTTTAGATTTTTTATATTCAATATCTTCATATTCTTTACAAATAGAATTTCTTAGATTTTCAAACCAATTTTTAGCAATGATTTTCTTTTCTTCTGAATTCATATTTATAATTAAATGTTAGAATAATTATTTTGCCTTAGTGCCTCAGATAACACAATAGAAATAGACGTTACAATATTTAAAGATCTTGTATTTTTAGAGATTGGTATTTTTAATCTTTCTTCAACAGTTTCATGAACGAAGTCTGGAACGCCAGCGCTTTCTCTACCAAATAATATTGTGTCGTCTTTTTTAAAATTAAAATTATGATAAATTTTTTTTGCTTTAGTTGTTAGGAGAATTATTCTTTTGTTTTTTTTGCTTTTAATAAAGTCTTCAAATGATTGATGTCGTATTATTTTGCATTTTTTATAATAATCCATGTAGATATTTTTGAGTCTCTTCTCATCAAATTGAAACCCACAAGGCTCAATTATTTCTAAGGTTGAATTTAAACATGCGCACAATCTTATGGTTGCAGCAGTATTTTGAGGAATATCGGGCTGAAATAATGCAATACTAATCATTTTGAAAACTTATTATTTATGCGTCATTCTGGCTATGGAAAAGAAAATAGTTTAGAAATAATTAAATATATAATTATGTCAGAAAATAATAATAATTCAGATAAAAAAAATAGAAGAGATTTTTTAACAGTGGCCACAGCAGCCGTTGGAGCCGTTGGAGTCGGCGCTGCAGTTTGGCCAGTTGTAAGCCAAATGAATCCAGACTCTTCTGTAAAAGCTTTAGCGTCTATTGAAGTAGATTTATCAAAAATTAAAGAAGGACAGGAGATAACTGTTCTGTGGAGAGGCAAACCTGTCTTTATTAAAAGAAGAACCAAAGAAGAGATTGCAACAGCAGAGAAAGTCGATCTTAAAGAATTAAAAGATCCACAGGCTGATAGCAAAAGAGTTAAGAAACCAGAATGGTTAGTTTTAGTTGGGGTTTGCACGCATCTTGGATGTGTTCCTATTGGTGGCAAAGGAGATTTTGGTGGCTGGTTCTGTCCTTGTCATGGATCTCATTATGACAATTCAGGAAGAATTAGAAAAGGTCCTGCACCAACAAATTTAGAAGTTCCAACTTATGAATTTGTTGGAGATAATAAAATTAAATTAGGATAAAATTTATCATGAGCAATAAANATTTTAATTCTGATAACAACGAAATTAAACCTGTTCACACAAACAAAGTAGGAGGATCTCCTTTTAAAGGCGTTGCTGGGTGGATAGATAATCGTCTGCCAATTATCAGAATGTTCAAATATGAATATTTAGATTTTCAGGTTCCAAAAAATTTAAGTTATTTCTGGAGTCTTGGAGGAATTTTGATGATTTGTTTAATTTTTTTAATTGTGACGGGCTTGGTTCTTGGAATGCACTACAAGCCTTCAGCTGAAGACGCGTTTGTATCTGTTGAAAAAATAATGAGAGATGTAAATTATGGTTGGCTTATTCGATATGCTCATATGAATTTTGCTTCTTTCTTTTTTATTGCTGTCTACATACATATTTTTAGAGGATTGTATTATGGATCATATAAAGAGCCGCGACAACTAATGTGGCTTATTGGAATAATTATTTTTTTTATGATGATGGCAACAGCTTTTCTTGGCTACACTTTACCTTGGGGACAAATGAGCTATTGGGGAGCAACTGTGATTACAAATTTATTTTCTGCTGTACCTTTAGTTGGAAAGTTTATTGTAACCTGGTTGTGGGGTGATTATGCAGTAGGTGATGCTGCATTGAATCGTTTTTACGTACTACATTGGCTTTTGGCCTTTGGTATTCTTGGAGTAGTAATTTTTCACGTTATTGCACTTCATATTGTTGGTTCAAATAATCCATCAGGCATTGAACCAATCGACACAAGAGATACAGTAAGCTTTGCTCCATTTACTACAAGCAAAGATCTTTTTGGAATGTTAGTTTTTTTATTAATTTTTGTTTTAGTAATGATGTTTGCGCCTAATTATTTAGGTCATCCTGACAATTATATTCCTGCGAATCCTTTAATAACGCCAGCTCATATTGTTCCTGAGTGGTATTTTTTACCTTTCTACGCAATTCTTCGAAGCATACCTGATAAACTTTTAGGAGTCATTGCAATGGTAAGCAGTATTGCAGTTCTGGGTCTATTGCCCTGGCTAGATTTAAGTAAAGTTAGATCTTCAGTTTTTAGACCAATATGGAAACAATTTGTTTTTTTATTTGTTTTAGATTTTTTCTTACTTATGTATTGCGGAGGAATGCCAGCAGAGGGTATTTATGTTTTATTAAGCAGAATAGGTACAGTTTATTGGTTCTTATTTTTTTTAGTTATAGCACCCGTAGTTTCTTTGACAGAAAAAACTTTGCCTATGCCTAATAGCATTCATGAATATGAGGATTGGAAAAAACAGGGAAAAATTAAAACATTTAAAATTTTTTAGTTTGAAATGAAATCTTCATTAAAATTATTCTTATTTTTAATATTAATCATTTCTAATTCTTTAACTGCCTTTTCTTCTGAAAAAGAAGTAAAACTTTTAAAGCCACATTGGTCATTTGATGGTATTTTTGGAAAATTCGATAGAGCTTCCTTGCAAAGAGGATACCAAGTTTACACAGAAGTTTGTGCTTCGTGTCATTCAATGAAACTTTTAAGTTACAGAAATTTAGCTGAAGAAGGTGGTCCTGGATTTACGGAAGAAGAAGTAAAGGCTTTAGCGTCAAAAATAGAAGTGTTAGACGGTCCAAATGATAGTGGCGACATGTTCAAGAGAGCTGGAAAGCCGTCAGATAAATTCTCAATGCCATTCCCAAATGAAAAAGCGGCCCGATCAGCAAATGGAGGTGCATACCCACCAGATATGTCCGTTCTTGTAAAAGCTAGGGCAGGTGGAGCGGATTATGTTTATTCTGTTCTGCTTGGTTACGAGAAAGCCCCCAAAAATGTAAAACTTGAGGATGGCGTTTATTATAATAAATATATGCCTGGTAATAAAATTAAGATGCCAAAACCATTAAACAAAGATTCTGTAAAATATTCTGATGATACTGAAGCCACAGAAGAACAAATGGCAAAAGATGTTGTTACATTCTTAACTTGGGCAGCAGAACCGCATTTAGAAGCTAGAAATAGAATAGGATTTAAAACAACAATATATTTATTAATTTTAACGGTACTTGTTTACTTAATTAAACAAAAGATATGGTTACGTATTAAACCTAAAGTGTAAAACATCTCCATCAGCAACTTCATATTCTTTTCCTTCGACTCTCAATTTTCCATTATCACGAGCTCCCGCCTCACCATTATACTGAATGTAGTCGCCATAAGGTATAACCTCCGCTCTAATAAATCCCTTCTTGAAATCTGTGTGAATTACTTCAGCGGCATCCGGTGCTTTGCATTTTTTTTCAATAGTCCATGCATGTGTTTCTTTAGGGCCTACAGTAAAATATGTGCTGAGGTTTAATATTTTGTATCCTGCTTTTATGATTTGGTCCAAACCAGATTCTTGTATTCCAATTTCCTTCATAAATTGATTTGCTTCAGAATCTTGTAATTCAGTGATTTGCTGTTCAATTTCTGCAGATACGATCACCACTGTATCTTCTTTAAATTTTTCTTTTACAATTTTAGAATAAGAATTTCCTGTGCTGACGCTATTTTCATCAACATTACATACTAGAATTCTTGGTTTAGTAGATAATATCCCTAAATTTTTAATTAATTTTTTATCAAATTTTTTCTCTAAGTTTTGAGGTCTTATCCCTTTTTTTAAAGTTTCATAAACATCTTCTAAGATTTCAAAAGTATCTTTATTTAATTCATTATTTTTATTCTTTTTTTGTGAAAGCCTTTTTTCTACAGATTCAAGATCTGATATCATCATCTCTGTTTCTACAGTTTCTAGATCTCTTATAGGGTCTACAGTTTTATTAACATTTTGAATTTCACTTGAGTCAAAACATCTCAACATATGAATAACAGCATCAACTTCTCTAATATTGGCTAGAAATTTATTTCCAAGACCCTCACCTTTGGATGCTCCAGCCACAAGTCCAGCTATATCCACAAACGTTATATAAGTAGGAATGATTTTTTCAGACTTTGCAATTTTTGAAAGTTTTTCTAATCTTTCATCAGGAACTGTTACCACGCCAACATTTGGTTCGATTGTGCAAAACGGGAAATTAGCTGCTTGTGCGTTTTTAGATTTTGTTAATGCGTTAAATAATGTTGATTTACCAACATTAGGCAATCCTACAATTCCACATTTAAAACTCATATAGAACTATTGATTACTTTTACTAGTAAACTCTTCTAGTTTCTTTTCTATAAGAAGATTTATATTTTTAAATATTTTCTTGATAACCTGATCAATTACTATTTTCTCTTCTTCAGTAAAATCATTAAGGACATGTTTATCAACTAACTCTTTGTCACCAGGATGACCAATGCCAATTCTAATTCTGTTATAATCGGGTCCTATAGAATCGTCGATAGATTTGATGCCATTATGTCCGCCGCTTGAACCACCAATTTTAGTTTTTATTTTTCCGATTTCAATGTCCATATCATCATGAAAAACAAAAATATTATTAGTCTTAATTCGATGGTAATCAGTTATTTCTCTAATGCACATTCCTGAATTGTTCATGAAAGTTAAAGGCTTTACTACTATTACTTTTTGTTCTTGAACCTGGCCATTTGTTAACAATCCCTTAAATTTTGGTTTTTGTTTTGAAAGACCAAAATTCTTATTTAAAGCATCAATAAGTTTAAAGCCTACATTATGTCTGTTGTTCGCATGTTTTGGATCTGGATTTCCTAACCCCGCGAATAATAACATTAAATGTTATTTCTTTTTATCTGCGGTAGCAGCAGCAGGTTTTTTGGCAGCGTCAGGAGATTTTGCCGCTTCACCACCCTTAGCTTTAGCGTCAGCGGCTGGCTTAGTAGCATCACCAGCAGCAGGAGCAGCAGCTCCTCCTTCATCAGGAGCAGCAGCATCACCAGCAGCAGCTTCTGTTCCAGCAGCAGCTGGTTCAGGCTCTTTAACAACTGTAGGAGCGGCTATAGTCGCTATAGTAAAATCTCGATCACTAATTATAGGTTTTGCACCATCAGGTAATTTTACAGCAGATATGTGAATACTTTCATTCATTTCTCTATTTGCTAGATCAACGATGATTTCAGAAGGAATATTTTCTGCAGCGCATTTTAATTCTATTTTTCTTCTTACAATGTTCAAAACACCACCCATCTTTAATCCCGGGCAGTTTTCATTATTAATAAATTTTACAGGAATATTTACTGTTACCTTTGTTCCAGCTTTAATTTTTTGGAAGTCAATATGGATTGGTTCATTATTTAGAGGATGAAAATTAATGTCTTTTGGTAATACTTTGTGTTTTGAGCCGTTAATGTCTATTTCTATAACCGAACTCATAAAGTTTGATGCTTCTAATAATTTTTTTACAGATATTTTTTTT